>CAIJYD010000036.1 GCA_903824785.1 uncultured Bacteroidota bacterium | reverse complement strand
GTCTGCGTCGGGGGCCATCCCTTTAAAAGCACCCCTGCCATTATCATTATGAGTATGTACCTGTGATAAAACCCCTCTGCCCAGAACCGTGCCTGCCACATGGGTGCCATGACCGGTTACTGTATTTGATACATCATTGTCGAGTGTTGGATAATAGGAATAATCTTTCTTTTGAAACGTTGCCGGCAGATCGGTGCCGGCATAGGTGGTGTCGATCCCGGAATCAAGAACTCCCACTTTCACACCTTTCCCTGTATAACCTGTTTCCCACACCATGGAGGCGCCCACCATTTGCGAAGCAGTATTGTTCATGGCATGAGTGTTCCTTTCTGCTGTGTCGATTTTTCGTAATGCTGAAATAGAAATTACTTTCTGAAGGTTTATGTCGGGAACAGTGGCTGCAATAAATCCAAAAGGGTGATTTTCAAGAGGGGGTGTCCAGGTCTCCTTCATCAGTTTCACCCCATAGGTTTCCAGAAGTTTTATCTGGTCATCGGAAGGATATTCGGAAAAATACAAAAATACTTTGCTTTCCGCGACGATGCTGCTTTTAAGTTTTGTTGACGAAAGCTTCTCAATGGTATTGATTTTTTCAAAAAGTCTCCCTGAAAGTACCTTATCGTATATCGTACTTACTGAAGATGGGGAATTTTGCGCATAAACCCAGTTAATGAACAGAATCAGGAACAGGGCAGTACTCAGAAATCTGATCAGGATAAATTTTTGTTTTTTCATAGCTGATTCTTATTAGACTTTTGACCTGTAACCAAATTTAAAAAATTCTATGGAAAATAAAGGTATTTCATAGTAAATTATTGATCCTAAGATGAAGCCAATTTAAAAGGCAATGAAAAATATGTTTAAAATATTGTATAACAGCGGCCATTTACAGGACAGGCAATGCCGCCGGAAGCCAGCGCCGATGGTACTGCAATTGTGGGAGAGTAGGTCGTCGCCGACTTTAAATTAAAGCCCTTCAGGTAACTGAAGGGCTTTTTTTGTGATAGTACCTTACCGGTCAATAAAAGGATCAAAAATTAAATCCGACCTTAAAGTAAATCTGTGAGAAAAATGAAAAGGTGTGGGTGTCTGCTTCAAGCACCTCCAGGCCGGGAGCAGGAATCTTTCTGTTATAAGCATAAACGTATGAAACCGGTTTAAACTCAAAACCAAAAAACAGACCTTTTGCTATGTAATAGTCAATACCTGCAACATATTGCAGACCAAAGGCTATAACTTCAGCATGGCGTACGCCTACATCTGCAATGACAAAACTACCATCAGAATTATAAGTGATGGTAGGGTCGAACTGAGTTCTTCTTCCATACATTACGGGTACGTTTACTCCCATATAAGGAAATACCTTCTCGTACTTTTTACTCGGAAAGAATATATCTGCACCTAAATTAAAATTGGCATCAACCCTTTCTTCTTGCATTACTGAGTTATAGGCAGGTATCCAGGCTGAATTAGGTGCATAGGGGTCAATAACACCTGGCAAATTAACTCGCGCAGGGGTTCCTCTGTAAATTGCTCCACCGCTCATCTTTAATGCAAATTTGTTGGAAAAGAAGTACCTTCCTTCAACTCCCAGCATATTACTGACATCATTATAACCTGCCTCCACAGCGGAGAGATAAGGCGCTGACCCACTGACCGACCAGCTAGTGTAGTTATACGGTGCCGACGGAACATCCATCCCGGAACTAAGAAAGCTTCCTCTGCCAAACAGCACAGCACCGGAAAAAGATCCTGCCGTAGGCCCTGCAGAACCTGCTTCGTCCTGCGCAAAGACGCTAACAAACAGGCCAAGCATTAGTGCGCTTATTATTATACGTTTTTTCATAATTGTAGTTCTTTAAGATTTAAAAATTTATTTGTAAGGACATAAGGCAGAATTCTTTATTTCTCTGCCTCTGTCCTTAGTTTCTCCTAAAGAGCTCTTAGAATTTTCCGGCTATTGCGTCGTCAAGCAGTTTTTTCCATTTAGCAACAATAGCTTCTGATTCAGTAATCTTAACCAGAGTTTCAGCTAACTTAGCCTGTAATTTAACAATCTGACCCTCTGCAGCAGTTTTATCAATAGCATTGTTTGCGATATCTTCATTAAGCTGAGCAATGTCGAGTTTTAAATTAGAAATGATCAGCTTTTGAGCGTCAATAGCAGCTGTAATTGCTGCATATTGGGTTCCCAATAATGCATAAACATTACCTAATGCAGTTTGCATTGCAGCATTGGCGGCCTCATCTGCAACTAATTTTACTTTTTCGTTATTTGCAGTATTTGCAGTAGTTCTTAAAGCTGCTATATTGGCTACAGCTGCGTCATAAGCAACTTGGGTATTGGCCTTATTGGCTACTAATATAGCGAGGTCAGTATCTAATGTGGCTTTATCATTATTCAATGTGGTGAGGTTAGTTTGTGCCGTGACAACAGCAGCCTGAGCAGTAGTAAGGGTACCCTGAGCAGTGGTAACGTTGGTCTGAGCAGTATTTCTTGCTGTTGTAGCGGTTGTTAATACCCCTTGTGCCGCTGTTCTTGCTGTATTCGCTGAAGTCAGCGCAGTGTTGGCAGCTGTTAATGCGGTATTTGCTGTTGCCAGAGCAGTTACTGCGTTATCATATATGGTCTGAAGGGCAGTATTTGTAAGGTCAGCATTCCAGTTATTCAGAGCGATATCTCTGGCAACGGTTTTTGCAGCAACATCGTTTAAAGCAGTTGTGTAAGTGGTATTAGCAGTATTGTAGGCTGCCAGCTTCAGATCATATGCACTTTGAGCTGAAGCAAAGCTGGCAGAAGCTGATGTAAGAGTAGAGTTTGCAAGTGCCAGTGCAGTTGTTGGAGCTGCAATACCTGCATTGGCTGTTGCTAAAGCAGTAGTTGCAGTTACAATAGCAGCATTTTTAGCTGTTATTGCAGTATTTTTAGTAACAATACTGGCCTCGATAGTTCCCATATTAGTTATTACAGTATTCGCATTGGTAACTGCAGTATTTGCATCATTTAGCGTATTGGTTGCTGTTTGTACCTGAATATCCAATGCGGCATTCTGGTCAGCTAAGTCTTTAATCTGGATCGATAAAGCAGTTCTCGTGGCATCGAGAGTAGCAGGATTATCATAAACACCCTGTAATGAGGTAAGTGCTGCTTCTGCTGCTGTCAGAGCTGCAGTTTTTTCGGCAAGTTGTACTTGTAATTGAGCTTTCACAGCATCCCAGGTTAGTGGACCCGTACCAGCTGCAAGCAATAATTGGCCGGTAGCAATCTGTTGGTTCAGAACCACGCGATCGTTATATAGCTGCTGAAGAACCGCTGATTCATTATTATATTTTCCAAGCAGGTCCGTTACATTCTGTTGAAAATTGCCCATAGCGATAAACTTATTATAGTTGGCTACAGCCTGCGCAGTAGCTAACTGATTCTGTGCCATGAATCTCTTTTCAATTTCAACCTGATTGGCTATGTTAGCTAAATCGCGAACTAAGTCCTGTGCAATGATTTTTAATCTGGCATCTAAATCGGCTTGTGCTTCAGCTAAAGTCATCACCCTTTGTGCTTCTGTAAAAGCATAAAGGGCATTGTTTTGTTTCAGGAGAAAAGCTTTGTTCAGTGAATCGAAAGTAACGACCATCTTGTTGTTTCTCTCAGTTACTCTTGTTATAGATGTATTTGCAAGAATCTGATTAATATCGGCTTTCAGTTTATCAACTTGTGTTTGCCTGAGAGCCGTTACCTCCGGGGAGACTTCTGTTTTTACGCAGGAACTGAATCCTACAACAGCCGCTAATATGACTGCTAACGAAAATTTGTTTAAGTTTCTCATAGTTAGTAAATTAAAAATTAATAAATTAAAAATTAGAATATAATTTAAAATTGGGTTAACTATTGAATGGAAAAAAATGTTCGGGAAATCTGGGGTGGACGCTCATCTTTATACATATGAATTATATGCAAAACCAAGTTATAATAACAAATTTACACAGGCTTTTTTAATGTGTGACTTGGGTGACATTTTTTTTTATGAGTAGTAGAAATTTAAGGATGAACAGTGATTTTTTTAGGATTAACTCATTTTTGTTGAAGAAAAATTGATTAACGAGAAACTGTTTTTGTTTTAGATTTATATTTTTGATTGGTATTTTTTGTCTCTATATATATAAGGTATACTGTCTGAATATTTTTAAAGTCCGGCATTTGTTATTAATTAAGGTCTGAAACCCGGAGAACCTTAAGTTAAAATCAGAAGGATGCTTTTTTATTTTTATACGGCGATGACAGCAAAACTTCTGTCACACTCTAAATAGAGCCGGACTGCTCCTGTTCCTGATCATTGTTATAATTCGAATCTTTTCTGTGACGGACTCAAACCAAGTCTCATTTCTTCTTTGATAATCTGATCAGAGGGTTTCATAATATATTATAGGGAACAGCTCTTAAACCAATATTCCATTTTACGTAATGATCTGTTTTCCAGGCACTAAAATACTACCTGTTTTAGCATATTAGTTTCTAGATATTTCCACTTACCTGGGAATCAAAATGTTGATTAGAGAATCATACTATTATTACATCTTGTTTTAACTTTTATCAATCCAAATGCCAGATCAATTTAATTACGGATAATATATCGACCTATAAATATCTTAATAACAAACAGATATAATTTTAGTGGCATTTTTTACGAAAATATTGCAGAAAATAATTGGAAATATATTTGGATTATAAAATATGTTTCATACATTTGCACCCGCTTTAAGACAAAGAGTTGATTGAAGGGTTAAGAGAGATAGGATTCCGGCTTTGAGAAGAAAAGGAAGAAGAGAAGGAGAAGGGCCGGAAAATATATCTCATTTTTTATTTGGATAGGAAGATAAGTTATGTTAACTTTGTCGTCCCAAAAGCAAAAAGATCTGCGGATACAAAATGGTAAAAGCGGATAAAGTTCTTTGAAATTATGAAGTAAACAACCAGGCGAGAAATGGAAATCTCGTCAAAATAATAACTTGTTAGTATTTTAGAATTGAG
>CAIJYD010000035.1 GCA_903824785.1 uncultured Bacteroidota bacterium | reverse complement strand
TGAGAATGTAAACCAGGTAAAAGAAAAGACTGAAGAATTTATGATGGATTATAACTACTACCATCCACATGATAGTTTAAGCAATTTGAGCCCAGTGCAATTTTTGAAAACAAAATATCAGAAAAAAATGTCCACTTTTACCCTGTAGGGAAAAGGGGGTACTTACATTCATTTGGTGGTTTTGTGTTTTGCTTGTCTGACCACTAGCTAAATCTTTGTTAATGTCTATAAAGATAAAATAAAAATTATGTATTCGCTTTGTGAAATTAAGTGCAAAAACAACCTTTCTTGAGAATGAGCCACGAAAAACTATTTTAGGATTTAACTATAAACAACTGTCCGATTGTTTGGTAGCCTAATTACAATGGGGTTAATGGCGTTTTTCAGGTGTTTTTGGTGCTGTTCATTGTTTGGGGGAGGATTGTTGCAAGCAGTTGAGAAAATGTATTAGACAACAATCAGTTGGCATTACCTCTCAGCAACATATTTCCGCACACAATTGCGATAATTTCCATTGGCATAGCATTATCTCACCAGTTAAACGCTCTCAGCCTTTCTGCCGGAAGTACAAGTTATACTATTCCGGCAACAAACCAGTTATTGAGTGTGCCCTATGCTTTGTATGCAAAAACAGCTGGTACAAGTGATGTACTACAAAAACAGATAAATATGTTAAAAATATCTTCAGCTGCAGGAGGAACTATAACAGATGTGGAAAATAATACATATAACACAGTAAAGATTGGCACTCAGGTGTGGATGTCAGAGAACCTTAAAACCACCAAATACAACAATGGCACGGCAATAACAAACGTAACAGGTAATGCTGTATGGTTAGCGTTGACCACTGGTGCTTATAGCGATTACAATAATACTCCGGCAAATTCAACAACTTATGGCAGACTATATAATTGGTATGCAGTCGATAATAATGCTGCTACAAAGGCAGCAAGTAACGGTGGTAAGAATGTTTGTCCGACAGGCTGGCACGTGCCGACGGATGCGGAGTGGACAACATTAACAGATTACCTGATAGCAAATGGGTACAACTGGGATGGTACAGCTACATTCGATAGGATAGCCAAATCAATGGCAGCAACATCGGGATGGACAACTTATGCCACAGCTGGCACTGTTGGCAACGACCAAGCCAGTAATAATTCCAGCGGTGTTACAGCTCTTCCGGGAGGCTACCGTTACTACAATGGTACGTACTCCAACTTTGGTTACTACGGTTACTGGTGGAGTTCTACTGAGTACTAAGCAGCATCTGCCTGGGGCAGGTTCATCTACTACGATAGCCCCGGTGTCTACAGGGACAGCAGCAATAAAAGAAATGGTTTCTCTTTACGTTGTGTTAGGGATTTGTGATTTATTTGGCTATTTGATAATTTACCGCGAAGCGGGCGATTTTTTGCGAAAGGCGAGAGCAGATACTGACTTGTTCGAGCTTTGCTGAGCCAAGCAAAAATCACGGAAAGCTTTTATTACGCCCGCTATGTGGCTTGAAAGGTTTCATCCCTGAGCCAAAAATATTCACCACAATCTGTACATTTTATTTTCATTTTGTTAATTATAAGATCCATTGTCAATGCAAGAGCAGGTTAATTTTCTTTGCACTAAACATCGATACAGCAATATTAAATATTGTTAAAATAAAAACTGATTTTGACCAGACCGGGAAAGGGAAAGAAATATTTATTAGTTTCACAGCATTATACACCTTCGAATTTGATAAATTTTTAAACCTATTGTTCATCTCATAGCCATGATAAACCGGAAAAAATCTGATGCTTTAAAATTGAAAGGAAAGCTAAGCAGGATGAGGGATTGGATGGAAGAGCATCATTTCCATCCGCGATTACTGTTTTTTGTTATGGGAATATTATCGACCCTCTGGTTTTTGATAAGGGTAATCCCTAAACCTTCAAGGGCAACCTATCCGTGCATGCAGGTTACAGCGCCTTTCATGTCAGGTTTTGTGGTTTATCTGCTTACACTTGGCGGAATTACCCTGGCCTTACGGAAAGCAAAACAGAATATCTTCCGTGCACGCTATCTGGCTGGCGGAGCCTTTTTACTCGTTGCTATTGCAGGCATGGTAATTTCCATTACTCACGGTCTTCAGAATTCATATGCGGCCACACTCCCTGCCACCGGCCCCGATGACGGGCCAAACCAGCCTGTGGGAAAAGGACAGGGAATTAACCCCGGAAGGGTTGTCTGGGTATGGAACCCTGATGCAACAAATGAGAACTGTACAAACAATTTCGATAAAAAGGACTGGTATTTCACTCCTGAAAACACCAATATGAACGTTGTAACCAAAATGTTCGGAGAATCGGTTGAAAAACTTACCGGGAAAAAATCAGTATCCAGATCGTGGGATGCTCTCTTCCGATCTTTCAACATGAAAAAGTCAAAAAAGAATAAAGGGTACACAAATGGTGAAAAAATATTTATAAAGATAAATCAAACTACTGCCCGTGGATTATTAAGCAAGGATGACAAGGCAAACGGCAATTTTATTCCTGCTACACTTAAGCGGGAAGAGGAAAGAAAAAGAAATAGTTTCGGTGCCGTAGAAACCAACCCCGACGTAGTACTTGTTATATTACGACAACTTATTAATGAGTTAAAGATAAGTCAGTCAGACATATCAATCGGCGATCCGCAAAATCCAACTTACGGACATAACTATACAGCCTGGGCTACCGAATTTCCTGATGTGCATTATACCGACAAGACCTCTGCAAATCACGGAAGAACTCTTATTCATCCGACTGAGAACGATCTTGTATTTTATTCCGACAAGACAAAAAGGGACAAGCTTTATGATGTTATTGAAAATGCTGATTACCTGATAAACGTGGCCAATCTGAAACCTCACGGTATCGCAGGTATTACACTTACAGCGAAAAATCATTTTGGATCACAGTCAAGAGATGCCGCTGCACATCTGCACTATTCACTTATTGCCGGTTTCAGAAAAGGGGAACCATCCAATGCAGGATATCATAAATTCCGGGTACTTGTTGATCTGATGGGGAGTAAATACCTTGGGCAAAACACCTTGCTTTATGTTATTGATGGTTTATACGGAGGTGGAGGAAGCGAATTATTAGGTCCTGTTAAATATTTTATGCCTCCTTTTAACAATGACTGGAGCAGTTCAATATTTATCTCACAGGATCAGGTTGCACTTGAATCGGTCTGTTACGATTTCCTGCGGACAGAATGGAACGGTATCAACATCCATGATGCCTCAAATAACATGTATGCAGAAATGCCGAATATAAATGGGGTGGACGATTATCTTCATCAGGCAGCAGATTCTTCCAACTGGCCGACAGGGATATTGTACGATCCGGATAACAGCGGAAAACCATTATCCAGTTTAGGTACTCATGAGCACTGGAATAATCCTCAAAAGAAACAGTATTCACGCAATCTGGGTTCAGGTAATGGAATTGAACTGATTTCCATTCCTGATACCCTTGTAAAGCATTAGAATAAACTATCAGATATTTGTAGTAATGCGTTAATATTTAACACATTATATATATGTTTAGTTTTGGACTCAGTTAGTCCTTGAGGCAGCGTACCGAAAATCCGTCACTTTGTACTCTGGTCTGAAAGTGAAGCACATCGAGACTATAATCAAGCACCAACCCTCTTGCATCAGGTGTTCCGGGGGAGGTGGAAGTCCAGAATGCCCCATAGAGGCCAACAGTAGTGTACCCTCCTCCACCATCCATCATAGCGCCAGGCAGAGCTGTAAAACCGCTGGAATTAGTAGCTCCTGTATTTGGAGTGGTCCAATGAGAAGTTCCGGCTTCCTTCAACTTGCCACCGGCTGATGTACCAAGATAATTACCTAAAACTGTCCATTCAGCCTCCGTTGGCAAATGCCAGCCTGTGGGACAAACCGCTTTGGCAGCTTCCCAGTTATATAATACTCCATAGGTTGAATAATTGGCACTGGCTTTGGCGTCACTTACTGTTATTCCCTGATAACCACAGACATAGTACGCAGGAGTGATCAAAAGCCCTGTTGCTGAAGTACTTACATAAGGAAGGTAAGCCATGTTTTCCTTCATCCAGATCTGCGTTCCGATTGTGATAGCAGCATAAACTTTTCCACCGGCATCAGTTACTGATAATTGCTGATTTGTTGTAAAGGTGATCTGGGATCCGTAAGCAGTTCCAACACTGTTGGTGGCATAGGCTCTTACATAATATACTGTTCCCGGCATTAGTCCATATAGTATACTCGAAAAAGCACCCTTTCCTGACCCATCCCTTGTTAAACTGTCGGCAGCTACCGGATTTTGTAATCTGCTCCAGCAAATACCTCTTGCTGTTACAGCAGCTCCACCGTCATCTGTAACATTTCCACCGCTGGTTATTTCGCTGCTGGTCACTGAGGCACTTGCTGCAGTTGTTGTAACTGTTGGCATAAAAAGCCTTTCACCTTTAATACAGCGAACAGAGAACCCCCCTCGCTTATCGTCGATGCCTCTGCCTACAGTGGGGCTATTGTTGACCATTGCCCTTACCCTGGCTTCTGTAGCTGAAGATGCCGTAGAACTCCACCAGTGGCCGAATTCTCCTATGGTGCTGAATGGCCCGCTGTTATAACGGAAGCCACCCGGCAGGGCTGCGAACCCGCTGCTGTTGTTGGTCGCCTGATCGTTACCCACTGCGCCTGCTGTTGCAACTGTTGTCCAGCCCGATATTGATGCCATCGATTTCCCAATATCGTTCCCACTACCCTGATAACCATAACCATTGTTTGTGAGATAATCCGTTAAAATTGTCCATTCATAGTCAGTTGGTACATGCCAGCCTGTGGGGCAGATATTTTTGTTCCCCTTGGCTGCACCATCAATAGTGTACCAGTTATATAATGCTCCATAAAGAGTTTTATTACCAATTGCATCGTTATTAAGCCAGCAGTAGCCCGGTGTGGCTAATGCTTCCCATGCCTTGGCGTCAGTTACATTCGGGATGGGTGTACCATCATTATATTTAGTCGCCTTCAGATTCTCGGACATCCATACCTGAGTGCCGATTGAAACTGTTTTATAATTGTTCCCATCGGTATCGCCTATCAGAGAGGTATCGTTGGTGATCAATCCGCCTACCGCAATGTTCCCGTTTACTATAAAATTGTTTTGTACATTCAAAACTCCTGATATGTTAATGCTGTCATTATCAGCCTTCATCAATGACCTTTGTGTCTGATCTGGACCGATTCCCACAATATTGAATGTCGACGATACATCATTATCAAGTGTCTGAACATAAAAGTTGGTGCTGTCAGAGGTGATCCTCATATAATCACGTTCATATCCTTTACTGAGTTTCTGTCCGCCAATGGAAAAGCCGCCCTTGCTTCCTTTTGTGTTGCTGTCGGCAATGTAGATCCGGCTGCTGTCGCGGGTTACACGGAGATACTCCTCCCCGGGTGATTTTGCATTCCCGAATCCTCCGATAGCAAAGCCCCCTTTGGCTGACTTATCTGTCTTGGTGTCGATATATGCTCTTATACTGTCTGCGTTGACAATCAGCAGATTCTGTGGCGGTGATTTGGCTGAGCCGAAGCCTCCTATGGCAAAACCTCCTTTGGATGCTTTCCCGGGAGTATCATCAAGATACATCCTGATGGAATCGGGTTTCACTACAAAATAATCCTGTACCGGAGCTTTTGCATCTCCGAACCCGCCAATGGCAAATCCGCCCTTTGCTCCTTTTGCTCCATCGGCAACATGGATCCTCACCCCTTCATTATAAACTGCAAAGACTGTCTGCCCGTTCTTATTCTTAACCTCAAATAGCGCCTCTTCCATATCACCTGTCTCACCTGCTACTGTTAGTCTCTTAACAGTGCCGCTAACATCACCCGCTACCATGGCATAAGGTACTGTCCACATTTTTGACGAACCCATATTTTTCCAGGAACCCTGGTAATAAATGCCGGTTCTGATAAACAATGGTACAGAAGACCATCCGATGGTATTAAACGCTACTGCAGTGGAAGAAGCCTGACGTACTCCCGTTCCGATAACAAGAGAGATAATCCCGTGAGCATTGGTCCGCACGGAGGAATGAAGCTCTTCCCAGACAATTACCGGAACTATTGTATCGGAAAGGATGCTTATCCTCACCTGCATCTCTGTATTCCTGATGGCATTCCCGACAGCATCAGTGGCAAGAGCCTGGTAATTGAAACCCTGTGGAACCTGAGATTTCATTGTAACAGATACAAATGCAATAAGTAATGCAAAATATATTCGCTTCATGGTACAGGATATGTATTAAAGTATAACTATTGAATAACTATTCCCGCTTAATTATTCCCCATTCATTTATTTACTGGTATTTAAACAGTTTTATTATCATTTTCTGTTCATTCCCAATAATCAAAAATAAGGCAAAATCAATTAATAAAAGAAGAGTTGGTTTAATAATTTTGAATTAACATTGAAATAATACTACACCATACTGATATTAAAGGAGATAACAAGCCTTTTCCTGATTTATAATCATTTTGTCCGGTAAAATATTTTTTTATCATCAATGAGAAAAAATAGAATTGCGGGTTTTTATTTTATTGCTCCGTGAAGATATTCCTTTCCAGTTTGTATCTTTGAATAATTGACCTCAATCCAGATCTTTTTAACCAAAAATTCAAGAAATATGAAATCACTTATCGGACTCCGGCTTATTCTCGTTTCCATCAGTATTCTGCTTTTCTCCTCATGTTCAACCAAAACAGCAAGTTACGGGCCTGATATCTACAAGCCCGATACCGGTTTTAAAGTTGTAGGATACCTTTCAACAGAGAGTATCGGCATGATGGATGAACTGGAGCTTGATAAACTCACATACCTGAATCTGGCTTTCGGCAACCCCGATAAGGAAGGTAATATGCTTGTCAGCGGTAATGCGGATATCGCAGCGGCAGTAAAAAAGGGACATGAGGCCAGGTTAAAAGTATTCATATCCCTTGCTGGAGGCGGCAGGCCGGATACAGCTATCTGGAAATCTTTATTGCTGCCGGAGAACAGGTCGTCGTTCATAAGTAAACTGGTGAGTTTTGTTGAAGCGAATAACCTCGATGGAATTGATGTGGACATTGAGGGAAATCTTTTACCAACAATCGGAGAATCGTATAATCCGTTTGTAATTGAATTACGTAAAGCTTTGCATGCAAAAGGAAAAGGGATCACAACCGCACTTGGCGCAACGGGATCGCATAAGGCAATAAGCCAGGAAGCCCTTGAGGCCTACGACTTTATCAACGTGATGGTATACGATAAAACAGGTATATGGAGGCCAAATCAGATTGGACCGCACTCACCTTATTCATATGCAGAAGAAGCAATAAGATTCTGGACTGTCGAGAAAAAAATTCCAGCTGAAAGGATTATTCTCGGGGTGCCGTTTTATGGATTTGATTTCACACCACCTGCCCGTTATATCTCGTTTAAGGAGATAATCGATATAGATGCATCAAATGGTTACAGGGACTCTATTGACATGAAATATTATAATGGCATACCAACCATTGTAAAAAAGACTGAACTTGCCAAGAGTAACCTCGGTGGAGTTATGATCTGGGAGATTGCTTATGATGTGAAGGGAGAAATGTCTTTACTGAGGGCTTTGGATCAGACCATAAAAGCCGGAAGTGCACCTGTTACAACATTTTACAAAGATGAAGACGGAGATGGCTTCGGGAATCAGACCAAACCTTTCCAGGCAGGGGTTGCACCTCAAGGATATGTTTCAAACAGGGACGACACGGATGATACCAATGCCAAAATTCACCCCTGAAAAACCAATTTTCTCCTAAGACATTCTACAGGGAAGCCTTGCTTTTTGTACTATTCAGATTTGTATACTTTTATTCCCGGATGCTATCCAGATGGGTGTTACTGATTCATTTTCATTTCTGCCGGCAACATTTTCCTTATGGTCAATGGTGGAGGACTACTGAACATTGAAGTTTGTGGTTGTAAAAGTGATCTGGGCCGATTCCCCTTTTAAGATCGCAATCAGAATAATAAAAATCGAAATGTCGAAAAGTTTTTATTCGTAAAAATTACAATTTTATTTTGTTGTTACTTTTCCCTTACCTAATAAATTAAAGATACCGATGCCAAGTGTCAGCTGGTGACTGCCGAAGGTTGATATGGCTACATTGGAGCTCATGTTATATGAATAGTTCAGCATGAGTCCATCGATTACAGTTCCCCCTAATCCTACTCCGAATACTCCGCCTGTACGGTAAAGGGCTGTTCCCCAGAAACGGCTGTTCCATGTTACCGCAGGTGCTATCTCAAGCTGTGCCGGTACACTCTGGCCGCCACGCAGAATAACTGTCGGCTCTATCAGCCATTTATCACTCAGCTCATACAGGTAGGAAGCATGTACAAGATAATTCTTCAATGGTTTATATGACAGTGCTGTATTACGGTATTTGGCTGTGCCGAACATGATATTCGAAAATAAGATCCCTGCTTTAACAGGTCCCGTACGATATAAAACACTTACATCTGAAGCAAATTTGATCTTCGACTTTTCATAACTGTAAAGTGCCTGATCAATCATAAAATCGGGATCGTTATAATACTTCGCAAAATCGATCGAATTCCTGAAAAAGCCTGCCGACAAACCAAAGT
>CAIJYD010000034.1 GCA_903824785.1 uncultured Bacteroidota bacterium | reverse complement strand
TTTCCCGGTGTACATAATCGCTCAAAATATTGTTTGAGCGAAAGTATAAATTCAAGTCGTAAAAACTTTTGACCTTAATTAAGGTACTATATATTAATAAATTACATTACTTTTAACCGTCCTTAACCGGACACTAGTGAAAATATCATATTTTTTTTTATGTTTTTTTTCAACTGAAAATTCAAATAGTGAAGCACCTTTTACTAAGTTCGGAATCCCCTCTTCATACCAGCCAAGTGTGACAAAGGAATCTGCCATAGACATTAAGTATTTATTAGAATGCCCTAAGAATTGCTGGGAGAGAAAATTATGTTCATTGTATATATGTTTAACTCCTTTTATTTTAAGAATAGCAATTGCAGTCGCCGTATTTGTATCGCCAATCCATTGCTCACTTACTATGTATTTCAAGTTTTTGTATTTACTGAAATAGCCCAAATAATAGGATTCAATTATTGAAAAATCTTCAATAAATTCCTTAGGGAAGCAATAATTAAAGGAGGTAAAGAAGAACCGATCGAACTTATCAAAACCTGAGTCCATTAAAGATAATAAGTTCCTTTTTTCAAAATTAATTTCTGAAGCCGTTTCAAAACGGGTTTTTGGACGAATAGGGAAAATAATACCTTTACTTTTAATAATTAATGTATTATAAAATTTCGAATAGAAAAAACTTCCCATTATTCCAACTCTTATTTTCTTTTTAGGCTGCAGATAAAACAATCCTATAACAATATCTTTAAAAACAATTTTTCGGAGCTTTCGGATTACTTTTGGAAGTGTGGTTTGGATGAATTTTGCTATTCTCTTTTGTCTAATAATACCTCGATTAAAATTCCAGTCAAAATGGTCATCGTATTCTGGAAGCATTTGCTCATTAAAAAGGCCTTGATAAATGCTGAAAAGCTGTTCCTGCCCATAAGCAGTATATTGGAAAAACTCTCGATGTTCGTTAAAATCGGAAGGTATAAAATATGATTTTCCAGAAAGCAGTTTACATGTGTGAATTTCAGAATTGTAATATGTTTCCAAAATCTGAAAAGTCTGATAAATAAAACTTATATATCTGATAAGAGAAAGGGAAAAACATTTTTGCCAAAATGAAAATCACAACATTAGCTAGTTGAAGCAATGAGGATATATCGTATTGAATATTACCAGACAGTTTCAATTTCAGACTCATCGATTACATGTCATTTTTATAAATATCTGTATCAACCTTCAGGCTCATAATTTCCTCCATAATTATCTGACAGTTCGGCTTCAAGGAGGAATTAGAAGAAAGACAAACTTTTTTATAAATCTGATACCTGTCTTCCTTTATTTTTAGAATTGATTCAATATCAGGAATTTTATCGTCGATATTGATAGGTGTATTTCCTAAAACAGCTGCCATTCCATTAATATCAAACATCATTGACTGATCATTTTTTAATTGATTGGAGTAAATGGAAATGACAGGCTTTCCAAATATTACTGCATATGATATTGCTGTACTTGCTCTGGTAATTACAAATTCACTATTTGACACAAGTTCTTTAACTTTACCATAGTAAACAAAACGGTTTCCAAAACATGGTGCTATGTGTGGATGCTTTGTCTTGTAATGACCGGCTATTACAACTTTTATTCCGGTTTTTGATTCAATTTCATCAAAAAAAAGACATAATGATGGATACCATACCTCACTAGTGAAAAATACTTTTCGGCCGAAATATGCAACATCTCCTGTAAACATAGGTCCGGGACCATCTATATACGTCGCTATTTTGGGATATGGCAGCAAAAAGCTATCAACTTTATTACCTTTTAGCATCAGGTTGCTGAAATCTTCACTATGTCCGAATACAAGAGTAATTCCTTTCTTATCTCTGAAACTTTTTTTTGAAATGTCCAGATAATCATCTCCAGCAACTAATTTGTGAGTGGTAATGTTTGCGAAATAATTTCCTAAACGTTGAAAAACAACAGAAATTACAGTCTTTTTAACTTCTTTAAAAGATGAAGTACGCTTTATAAAATTATAGGATTTCGTAAGGAATCTGGATTTTTCAATGGCAGCTGACTTATTCTCTATGGATGGATAATTCAATGGAACACCTCCATTGCAGTATTCAATAACAGAAATATTTCTTTGTTTTAAAAGAATTCTCAAAATCAAGTTACATAGAAATTCACGTAATGAGTTATTATACAGTTCAGTAATTATAAATATTTTTCTACTTCGTGATTTTTTTCTCAATTCAGATACGTTTCGAATAAAATCTTTCAGACTATATAGTACTAACACCTCTTTATAAGATGATCTTTCAGTAATGACTGCATTTGCAAATGCAGGAGTCGAAATATGAGAAATATCCCATATTGACACATCACTATATTTAGTGAAATACTCGAGCTCCAATTTATGGAAAACGAAGTCAGTAAATTTATATGGATATATTATAACTAAAAGTGGTTTATTATTCAAATTATCCGGCATCTGAGGATTTTAAGTGTTATTTTTTGAGTTTGATTTTAAATTTATAAACTGCCTCTCTATTACTTCAATTCCATTCTTTATATCATCAGGATACAGTCCAAAAATTTTTGGAAAGAAGAGTAATACCGGAAGTACCATAATACAATACATAAATCCAGAGCTTACTACATTTCCAAGGATATTGTTTTCGAAAACAGGAATAAAAGACACAATTTTTTTTGATACAAAAGCCAGTAATATGAACAAGCAAACACTTATTATCTGGTGGGCAAAATACTTAATAAACGGTAACTTAAGATATTTTGAATGGTAGAAAAGCTGAACATTTACCGCAATAAACTGAATGAATACCATTTTAATTGCCAAGCCCGTGGCGCCTTTTTCAAACCCCATTTGTTCTGCCGGGGCAATTAAAAAATATACCATGGGCAAACCGACTAGAATAAATACCAGTGAAATTATACTATAAATTTTTGTTTGCCCAGTTGCCAGGAATATGGTTGAATTTAATTGACCATAGGTTTGATGAATTGGATATAAAGCCATTATCATAACAGGAATTGTGGCATTACTGAACTGCTTTCCTCCAAAAATAAATGTTACTGCGTCTGACTGGATTGAAATAAAACAAGCTATAAATGCAGCTATTGAGTATAGCAATGGTACATACCTACGAAACATTCTGGACATCTCATTTACAGCATTATCTTTGTATGCGATAGCGAATTCACGCATCATTATTGACGACATTGCTGTTGTGAAGAGTATGCATATTGATCCAATCTGGTAGGATAATCCATAAAAGCCCTGCTGAATGCTTCCACCGAATTTTTGGAGTAACCATCGTTCAAAGAGGGTAGCCACAATACTAAAGCAGGAGACTATAAATAATGGTCTGCTATAGTGGTAAAATTCGTGAATATATTCGTTAATCTTTGTTGCTTTCAATCTCCATTCTTTATAAAATGCTATTCCCCTGGAAGAAAGTAAGATAATGAAAGCAACAATTAGAATAATAGATATGATATAGTTGTAAATAAAATAGTTAAATAGACTTAGCTGATGCATGACAAACAGTGCACCAATCATAAAAAAACCAATAGCTTTCTGAATAATACGCATTATTTCTGAAGAAACGGTTAGAGCATAAGCATCAACGACATAAGTCATTATCTGTACCATCCAGGTAAGTGCAGCGGCTAATGCCCCCATATATACGAATCGCATTGGTTGATTTATCCAGATTGCATCAGATAATTTAAGCCACTGACAGATAATAATAAAAACGAAAAGTGCGGAAATCGCGAGCAAGTTAAACTTACTGTAAAAGCTTATCAGTTGAATGTCGTGAGGCCGTTGAGATAATTTAACAAAGAACCCCTGCTCAGTACTCAGAGTAAAAAAACCAATCAGTGAGAGAAAGAAACTAGTCAGGAAATTATAATCACCATATAACTCAGGACCTAGTCCTCTTGGAACGATTATAGCTACCAATAATCCAATTCCTAACCCGATAAAATTGGCAACAAGTTTAGCAGAATATCTTCTTTTTAATGATTGATTGGGCATTTTAAGGGGTTAGTGCATTGATTATTTGTCAAATACCATAAACTAATATATTCTGAATAGCATTTCTTTTATCTGCTCACTTGATATCCTCACTGGATTATTATTGAGTCTTTCAAAATTTATGTTTCTGACGAGAAAGGAGATATCGCTTTCTTTGATTCCGAGTTTCGATAACTTTGTTTCAATTCCGATACTTTGAATAAAGCTACGTAAAACAGTAGAAGCAGTTTCGGATTCTTTACCAACAATTAACTCAGATAGCTCCAATAATATTTCTTTAACGTAAGAAACACCTCTCATGTCTTCAATGTTCTCCTGACTGACTCCTAAATTGAAATCAAACCATTCAGCCAATGTTAATGCAACTGCGTGTCCATGTGGAATATTGAAGTATGAAGTCAATGGATATGATAGAGCATGTGCACCAGTGGTCTTAGAGATATTTATTGCTTTACCAGAAAGATAGGAGGCATATAACATTTCTTCCCGTGCATCTTTTGCATTTTCAAAAATAACTTTTGGAAGAGACCTCAAAATTATTTTAATTGCTTCACTGGCAAAAACCTTGGATTCAACTGTAGAATTAGCGGACCAGTAACTCTCAATTGACTGTGCAAAAGCATCAATTCCTGTAATTGCTGACTGATAGCTATTTAATGAATAAGTAAATGGAGAATACAACACCGCGACATCGGGGAGTAAGTAATTCAAATGGGCAACAGAATATTTAACTTTGTCAATATAAAGGACAGCAAAATGGGTTGCTTCACTTCCCGTTCCTGCTGTGGTTGGAATAGCAATCAGAGTTGCCCCCTTTATAACGATGTTTTCAGGTTTTTGAACAATACTTAATAAACTTCTTTTATTTGCCTGACCTACATTTACCAGTTTGGCCATATCAATAACACTCCCTCCCCCTACAGCAATAATGAGATTACAATTATTCGATTCAAAAAGGGTTATACCTATTTCAACATCTTCAATTTTTGGATTGTCATCAAATTCATAAAAATTAACTACAAAATAATTTTTAAGTATTTTGCCAAAAAACTCCTCTGCACCGCATAACTTAAATGACTTTTTTGCTGTTACTAAAAAAATTCTTACAGAAGGATTAGATATCAAGAACTTGTCCAAATCAAAAATAGCAGAACTTCCACAAAAGAAAAGAGGAGTCTTTAGCATCTATTTAAGAGTATTCATAAAATTCATTTTATTTTCAACAGGTGATGTAGTTGGTCTTCCTAAATCTTTTCTGGCACCTTTATTTATTACTATTTCTAATAACGCAGGTCCCTCCATCTGTCGGAAATTGCTAAGGCATTCTTTAAGATCAGCAATATTAGAAGCAGAAAAGGATTGTTTATAATTAAAAATTCTGGCCAACTCATCAAACTTAATATTATAACCAATTGTTGGCTGACCGCCAACGGAATCATGAGAACCGTTATTAAAAATTATATGTTTCAAATTTAAAGGTGCTAAATCACCAATAATACCCATTGATCCTGCATGCATTAATGCTGCCCCATCTCCATCAAAACAGAAAACCTGAGTATTTGGTTTTGAGAGTGCAATTCCAAGAGCGATCTGACTTGCATGCCCCATCGAACCGACTGTTAAAAAATCATTTTCATGTCCTTGTTTTAACTCCTCCCTATATTCGAAAAGTTCGCGTGATGTTTTCCCTGTTGTAGAAACAACAATATCATTCTTGCCCAATGAATCAACGACAACCTTTATTGCAGCCTCCCGATTCATTTCATATTCTGTTTTAACTTTAGTTTTTAACTCATATGGCTCAAACAGATCTTTTCTTATAATAAATGCGAACGGAGTGTTATAATTTCTTACTTCCTCAATGGCTTTGTCAATTACTAACTTAGCACTTTCAAAATTGTCAGGAATTATTTCATATGCAATATCCATTGCTTCGAGTAACCTAATCGTGACCTCGCCTTGCTTTATATGTTGAGGTTCATCCTTAATCCCTGGTTCCCCTCGCCAACCAATCAGCATTAACAGAGGTATATTATATACCTTTTTATCTAAAAGTGACAATAAAGGATTTATTGCATTTCCCAATCCAGAGTTTTGCATATATACAAGAGGAATTTTACCTGTTGCAAGATGGTAACCTGCAGCTATTGCTAAGGCACCTCCTTCGTTGGCAGCAATAATATGATTCCTCTTTGGCACATTATCAGTGATATAGGCACAGATATTTTTCAAAAGTGAGTCAGGAACTCCAGTAAAGAAGTTGATTCCATTTTCCTTAAAAAGACTATAGAACTTATCAGCTTGTATCATTTTGTCCCTGGTATCAATTCCAGAATTGCTTTAATAGGCATACATTTATCATCTGCTTCATATGATCTTCCATGTAATAGAATTGATTTTGCCACGTCCATCATGGCTGGATATGAAGCTCTTAGCATATGATTAGCATATATTACAATATTTGCACCCATAGCTGCAAACTCGTCTTCTGTAATGTGATTATATGTTGAAGGAACAACCACCAGAGGAGTACTTTTATTTTTTTGGCGGAATAATTGGCAAAATTCTTTAATATCATTCCCAGTCTTCTCTTTACTATGGATCATAATTCCATCTGCACCTGCGTTTATATATGCAAAGGCCCTTTCCAAAGCCACTTCAACGGTGTTACCAAGAATTAAACTCTCAATTCTTGCTATAATCATAAAATCCTCAGTAACCTGTGACAATTTGCCAGCCTTTATCTTTTCAGAAAATCCTTCGATAGAATCCTGCTGCTGAAAGACATCATTTCCAAACAGGGAATTTTTTTTAAGGCCAACTTTGTCTTCAATGATAACAGCGGATATTCCATGTCGTTCAAGAGTTCTGACAGTAAACACAAAATGTTCTATTTTCCCACCAGTATCTCCATCAAATATAATAGGCTTGGTAGTGCACTCAAGCGTATCATTTAAACCATGAAGACGTGTTGTTATATCAACTGCTTCGATATCAGGTTTCCCTTTGGAAGTTGAATCTGTTAAGCTACTAGACCACATACCATCAAACTCATGATCTATTCCATTAACATTAACTTTTACGTTTTCAGCAATTAATCCAGTTAATCCACTATGAGATTCCAAAATTCTTACTATCTGTTTTGACTGAATTAAGCGACGCAACCTTTTCATCCGAATCTCCGGAGTTGTCCCTATGGATTTTATTTTTTCATTTAATTTTGTTGATGAGATGCCTTGAGTATAAGGCAAATCAATGACTTTTCCACCCCATTCTTTGATTGTATCAATAACTCTTTGTCGTGTAACCTTTTGAGTTCCTTCTTTCCAGTCATCACCATGAACAACAAAATCAGGCTTCTCAATTAAAAGATTTGGAACATAATCTAATGTGGTTTGTGCAATTACCTTATCTACATTTTTGATATTCTCAACAATAAGTTTCCTCTGTTCAAAATCAAGATATGGTAATCTTTTATAGCTGGCAATAGCTTCGTCAGTCAGCACTCCAACAGTAACTCTACCAAGTTTTGCACCTTCCCTGATTATATTCAAGTGACCTGGATGAATTATATCAGCACTCATTCCTATGTATACCTTTTTCTGTTCTTTCATAACCAAAGAGTTATTATCAAATTATTTTGTTAGTGAGATGTTATTAAAACCAAATTTTAACCAAGGTTTATTGTCATAATCAGAAATTAAATTTAAGAAAATATCTCTATAATCCGAAGAGATTTTCCTCTCAATTTCAAGAATTCTGCTGTCCCTATTAAATGCTTCTGGTTTTCGCGGACATCTTTCCCTCCTCATTATCTTTCTTGTTCTCTGCACAACATTTGTTCCAATGAAAGTTTCAAGAAGATTTAAGTATGGCCATGGATTAACTGCAAATTCTTCAAATTCCAGAAAGAGTATTTTATTCTTATGTCGTTCAGTTAAATTTAAGTATCCCTGAATATTTTTCTGAAACATGTTATTTACCATTAAAACTAATCTTTCAGTAGGGTTCCCAGTTAGATATTTTTCTTCCGTCCCAAGTGCCATCAATGGAACAACTTTTCCATTCCACTCGAAGGTTAATTGAAACTCTCGTGGATCAGTTCCTAATCTTGTGCCAAAATCTCTTATTCCTTGCTCGTAAATATTTCCCACCGGATCTCTAAATACATGGACCATCTTTAATCTATCGCCGAAAGCATCAAAATACAATTGAGATACATGGAGGCCATCATGAGTCATATTTTGGAAAATAGGATTTTCTATTTTCATCCTGTTTACAGCATGTTCTTCCGATTTTTGAAATAACCGCTTAATATACAAAAATCGTTTACCTCCTTTGAAAACTCCAGTATAATCATCGAATCTGAAATTCACGCTTCTTGATATCATTGTATTATAGAGTTTTTCATCTGCTTCAATCTTCAAAGAAGTTACCGCAGCATCATGGCTCATCTTTCCTAGGTAATAATATCTTGGCACATAGTCCAACAGACTATCGAGTCTCATCTTTTCCACCCTAGGCATTGTAGATAAAATTACTGAAATCATGTTCTTTCCAGACCTTCCTTGTCCATCTACTATGACAATATCATACGGAAAAACATTATTTCTAACCAGGTTTACTTCATCCATAGAATTTATCATTATATAATATAGCTTTTAGATAACAAATTCGTTAAATTATTAAAAATCACACCAAACACTTATTTAATGAATGAGTCAAGAGTTGAAAACCTGGCCAAATCAATCTTCTGGTTCAAAATTTCTTCTCTAGACTTTGGCAGAGAATCTCCCAGAAAGTTGAATAGGTTAGCAGTAGCCACAGCATCGACTGAATTCTGTTTAAGTCCTTCAATCAAATGATTATGATTTCCTGCTCCACCTGCTAAAATTACCGGAGTTGATATTTTTAATAATATTGAACTTAAGGAGTTTATATCATATCCCTGACCAGTCCCATCTTTTTGAATTGAGTTCAGGTAAATCTCACCAATCGACATCTTTTCTATATTCTCAATATATTTTTCCAGATTTTCAACAATTTTTGACACTCCATTTTCAATATAAACATTCTTTACTCCATTCTCAATCTGATAATCAACCGAACCTATAATTACCTGAGAACCATATCTCTCAATTAAACTTAGTATTAAGTTTCTATCGTTATACAAAGCAGTATTTAACACGACTTTATCTGCTCCTGAATTAAGCATTATCTCTGCATCAGACATTGATCTGATGCCTCCACCTACTGAAACTGGAATAAAAACATTCTTAACTACTTCTTTTATTGCTGCAGAAAATTCATTAATACTTCTTCCTTCTCTGGTAACATCTAAAATTATCAGTTCATCGATGGAGAAAGCTATTTTTTCAAAATTATAATGTTTTTTCAGCCAACTAAAGTCACCAACTTTCTGAAGGCGAAAATTTCTGCTCAGCATAAAATATCCTTTATTGTAAAGGAGAGTGAAAATCAATCTTTTCTTTCTCATCTAGCCAAATCAATGAAGTTCTTTAATAAACGTAGACCATTGGTCTGACTTTTTTCAGGATGGAACTGCGTTCCAAAAACTCTACGTTGCTCAAAAGAAGCTACGAAGTTCATAACATAATTACAGTAACCTATTCCACTTGTTTCTGTTGAGGACATCTTATAACTATGTACGAAATAGAAATCTGAATTTTCACTGATATCTTTGTAAAGGACACTGTCTGATGGATTATTTACACAATTAAACCCTACGTGTGGTACTTTTATTCCAGGGTCCTCAAAGTTGAATTTAGTGACAATACCATTAAATATTCCTAGTCCCTCCGTATAACCATCTTCAGTGCTGCTATTTCCCAGCAACTGCATGCCAAGACATATTCCAAGTACTGGAATATTCCGCTCGTAAACAGCTTCCTTAATTATCCTGTCAAGTTCAAGAAATTGAATCTGCTGCATAGCTTTTCTGAATGACCCAACTCCGGGCAGAATAATACGATCGGATTTAAAAATATTTTCTTTAATATTAGTGTATTCACTCTCTACTCCAATAAAACTCAAAGCACTTTGAATTGAGTATATATTACCCATCCCATAGTCAATAATTGCTACTTTCATGTATCAGGTGATTGTAGTATAATTCATAACCAAATTGAAGATACTTATGATTTTACAAAATAATCGGTACCTACTTCAAAAAGAGGTTGCCAAATTCCATCTTTTTTAGAAAACAGGTCTTTATTCACCCATTTTTCCAGTACATCGTCAAATTCCTGTTTAGACATCTTATAGTAATCGAGATAAAGATCAATAAATTCATGTGGATACATATTATCATAGATCTTTACAAGATTTATTGCCTGATCTCGCGACATTGCACCTCTACGGACCTCAATGCCAGCGTCTTGCGTTGCTCTGCCAAAACCAAATTTTAGATACATTATGTAAGCGTGTAGTGTATATAAAGCCTGATCATTTTGTGCAAAATTAGTAAAAGTTCCTGTATTCGTATCTACCTTCTCCTGAAGCCCGCAATGGTTTTTTGCTGTTAAATAGTTCCTGTATGGATCCCAGTCTTCGTAATATGACCAATGAGTAAATGAAAGATTGAATTTCTTAATTTCCTCATCAGTAGGAAACTTGAAGAAGTAAAGATCACTCTCTTCAAGAATATGATCATTAACAGCTTTCTGTAAGACTTTCTCAAATCCACCTTCAAGATAAACTCTTTTCATATACTCAATTCCATAAAGAAATCTTTCTTTGTTCTCCATTGAGCCTCCATATTCTATCTCTCCATCTTCACCATAGAAAATTAATGGCACACTAAAATTATACGCTGTTCTGATTACTGCGGTGTGGATTGCTATTAGCCAACCGTAATAAGGGAATCCTTTTTCAATGAAACCGTACTTATTTAATACCTGCATTACTTTTGGATTAGGAGTAACATGCAGATGATTATATCCTGAATGAATAAAATTTAATAGGTTTTTATCGCCAATTTCCAAAGACAATGCAGGTCTAATTGTTATTGTCAATGGATTCATTCCATATACATGCTTCAGATTATATGAGACATGGGATCCATCTTTTCCTCCGCTGCATGGGACAACACAATCAAATCCCCCATCCTTTGAACGGAATTTATCAAGTAATTCCCTCAATACAGTTTCCCTTCTTTTCCAATCCAGTGTTCTCTTTCCCTCTGACCAAACACAGGCGTTGCAGCGTCCCTGTTCATCAAATTCAATCCTCGGACGAGTTGACATATTCAAACATGTCTTACACCAAAATACTCTATTATCTTTCATATTACCTTATCAATTTATTATTATATACATGTGAAGCCACCGTCTACTATTAAGTTTTGTCCAGTAATATATTTTGCTTGGTCCGAAAGTAAAAATGAAACTGCCGGAGCAATATCTTCTGGATTTCCTAACCTGCCCAAAGGTACTTTTGCTTTATACCTTGAAACAAATGAAGGATGCTGGTTATCAAATATTCCACCAGGGGAAACACAATTTACCCTTATTCCATGCTTACCATAATATGATGCAAGATAGCGGGTAAAGCTTATTAATCCTCCCTTAATTGCTGAATAGGCTGCAGGAGAAGTACCTCCATATTCCTCATACAATGAGAAATCATTTCCAACTACTCCGTAAATAGATGCTATATTTACAATAGCTCCGCTTTTATTAAACAACATTATTTTGAGAACTTTTTGACAGCAAACAAAATAACTATTAAGCTGCATGTTAACATTTGATCTCCAAGAATCTGGATTAATATCTTCGAATTTTGCACCCCAATCCTTTGTTCTCGGGTATGCATTATTTACCAAACCATCAACCCTGCCAAAACTTCCGATAACAAGATCAATACCATTTTGTATTGACTGATCATTGGTTATATCCATCTGCAGTTCTCCACTCGAAAGATCTGTTTTTATACCAATATCAGCATTAATGGGAATTCCACCTTTGCTCTTAACATCAGCAACCAACTCTTTTCCGATTAATCCGGAACCACCGGTTATAATTATAACTTTATCTTTTAAAATCATTTTCCAAGACATATTTTAAGTACCTCATAAGCATCGGCAACAGTGTTCATTGATTTTTTTTCGACAGCCACACTATTTAAAAAATATCTCATTTGCAATGGGTAAGTGTCAGCAATTCTTTGGTCGGATGAAAAAATAATTTGCCCCTGAGTAACAACTTGATTTGTTAATAAATCAACATCCCAGGTCTCGTCATCAAAAACAAGTTGTAGTGTTCGTTTTGTATCTCTTCTATAGTAATTTAGAATTATACTGGCACAGAAACCGTTAAAGTCCAATATGTAATTAGCATAATCTGTTGATGAAATAGATAATGAAGATTGACTTTTGAATTTTCTAATAACTTCAACAGGTTTTCCGAACAACCAATAGAGGTAATCTAATTCATGAATAAGATCGATGTGTACCCCACCACCCATTTCAGAATTGGCTGAATATGACTTTCTAAAATCAAGATTTGGTCTCCAATCAGGTAAATATGATCCACAATACACATTTACTTCATTTAACCGTTTTTCTTTTATATTAAATATGTTCTTTTTAACAAAATTTAGACAATCGAGGAAACGCAAATTACACGCGACATAAGTGAAGATGCCATTATTATTTATGGCAAGAACCAAATCTTCAATATCCACTGATGAATGAAGTGGTTTTTCAATAAAAAGAGGAATATTAAATTCAAGTAATCTCTCAATGGTTCTCTTATGTTCAGATGTGGGATTTGATACAATAGCAAAGTCAAAGAACTTATCCGCAACCTCATCAAATGAATATAAATTATTAACATCAGATATATCATCGGTGTTTATACCTGAGCGTAATGCATAAAACTCTGAATTATTAAGAATCGATTTAAGGGCAGTTAAATGCTTTCTTGCAATAGAACCAAGACCAATAAATAATATTCTCATAGCACAAAATCCAACTTATTGTATTCCATCAAAAATGTTATGATCTCAAAATCAATAGGATGATCAAGATCAAAACAAATATGTGGAACAACATATACCAGTGATTTATCTGTAATTGCCCCTTTAAAGCCAAGATCAAAAAAAACTCTTTTATAAAAATAGAACGAAGCATTCAGATCATAAACTTTAGGGGCAGATTGTCTGGTAAGAAGAACACTATCCGATTGCTTGACCTGGGCGAAAAAGCTATTCGCTTTTTGCTCAACCATATTGAAGTAGGGACTTCTATTTGCAGGGCTCACAGAGAAAATATTTATCGCTTCTTCGTTCTTTTGTAACAACTTATATGCTTCAGTTAAATCCTGCAAATTTCTAAGCGGGGAAGTAACATCTAAATCAAGGATATAGTCATACTTACAATTATCTATTTCCTCCTTCCAGATTAAAACATCCTTTATTGCATCAATCTTTCCAACGTAATCACCTGCAAGATAATCTGGTCTGAGATAATCTGATTTTAGTCCGAAATCTTCAGCTACTCTAAGAATCTGATCAGAATCAGTTGAGAGAATAATCTCAGTCCCGGGAAATTTGTTTTGAAATACTTTTGCAGTTTGTATCGAATAATCCAATAAAGGCTTTCCATTTAACAATTTAATATTTTTATGAGGTATCCCCTTGGAGCCTCCTCTAGCACAGATAGTAATTAGTGTTTTCAAATTCCTAAATATTAAAAATTGAAATGATTTGCCAGTTCCTGAACTCTTTTAAATTCTTCCGGTTTTCCAATATCAATCCAATAACCTATAAGTGGAAAACGGATCACCTTATATCCCTGTTCAATAAGTAACTCTACAAAATCAGTACCATTAAAAAAGGTTTCAGGTGGAATCAGGTCTAATAGTTTTCGTTTAATCAAATAAATTCCACCATTTGCATAGTATTCAAAAGTAGGTTTTTCCTGAAGTCCGAGAATTTTGTTGCCCTCAACCTCGAATATACCATATGGAACTGATACTGAATACGGTACTGCAGCCACAGACATATCAGCGCCATTATTTGAGAAATGTTCAAAGAAATCTTCCAAATCAATATTTGTAAAGAGATCAGAATTCATAACCAAAACTGTATCGTTCCGAAAATTATGAATATACTTCACAGCTCCTATTGTTCCTAAGAACTTAGGCTCTCTTACACAATTTATGACAATTCCATCTCTGTCTTCCTGGAAATGAGTTTCTATCTGATCAGCTAAATAATTAACTGTCACATGGATATTCTCAATTCCAAATTTAATCAGGCGATCAACATTATAATCTATGATAGGTTTATCTCCAACTTTTAATAGTGGTTTTGGTATACTATCTGTTAATGGTCTTAAACGCTCACCTTTACCTCCAGCCATTAACACCGCATCAACTGGCAAAATGGATTGTTTTGTAACCAGGTTATAGACCTTACATATATTCCCGTTACTATCTACACACGGAAGTAATTTAATACCCTTTGTCCGATACCTCTTTATTTCTCCAGGAGATATATTATCGACAAGAACTCTGACAAAATTCTTATTCATTGCAGATTCTATGACATCATCTAGCCCTATGCCGGCAATTAAAGCACGCCGAATATCTCCATCAGTTATTGTCCCAATTAGATGTTGCGTATTGTCAACAACAAACAGACATAATATTTCATCAGAAAGTTGACTAATTGCAATTAACCCCTCCTTCAAAGAAGCGGTTGAAGTAATAATATGACTTGAATAATTTTTCATCTTAAAGATCGTAGAAGCCTTTTTTAAAAATATTATTGAAAGATGTTTTTTTGAGTATATCAAGAATTAATCCGGCTGTATTATCTTTAAAATAAGGGTTTTCAACAGGTGGAAAACCATATTTTTCTTTCTCTGAAAGCATCAGGAGAAGATTTTCATGAATATCTTTAAATTCTGGATCACAATCAACAACCGTATCTGCTCTTAAACGTCCTTTTTGTCTATCACCAATATTAAGTGTGGGTATTCCAAAAGAAGGTGCTTCAATTATTCCACTCGATGAATTTCCAACAACAACATCTACAAATTTTAGTAATGAAAGATACCTAACCTGTCCCAAGTCAGAAAATGCCGTAGTTCTATCTGAATTATTCTTAACAAACGCATTAATCATATCTATGATAATCCGACCATTTGTATCGGAATTAGGCAGAGTAAAGATGATTCTCAGTTCTTTCACTGCCTCCAACGCATCAAGCAAATTCTGCATTTGCTCACCTGCACTATTATTATCCAATGTAACCGGATGATAGGTAACCAGAACACATTTGTTTCCAAATCTAAAATTTAAATTATTTTCAAGATCATTTCGGTCAAAAAGCTTTATGTATTTAATATTGTCAATACCCAGTGCACCAACATTAAAAACCCTTTCAGGATTTTCACCTAATTGAATAACTCTATTTCTATAAGCTTCTGTGGAAGTAAAATGAAGATGACTCATTTTTGTTATAGCGTGACGAATTGAATCATCATAAGCCCCTTCAGTAATTTCTCCACCATGTATGTGTGCAACTGGAATTCTGAAGAATAGAGCTGATGATACTGCTGCTAGAATCTCATATCGGTCGCCAAGAACAAGTAACATATCTGGTTTTAAATCCTCATAGGCGTCAGCAAATCCGATTATAGCTAGTCCGACAGATTTTGTTGTGGCATTAGGAGTATCAGAAGACAAAAGCATTTCAACTTTCTTATCAATTCTGAAACCATCCTGTTCGATTTTCTTATATGTCAGCCCAAATTCATGTGAGAGATGCATATTAGTTACAATTAGTTGTAGGCTTAATTCGGGATCTTCCTGAATTAAATTCATCAAATGATTAAGTAACCCGTATTCAGCTCTGCTCCCAGTAATAACACAAATCTTCCTCATTTTTTTATCTGGTTATCCTTTTGATAATCCCGATCAGCTTTAGTACCTATTAATTGATCCCAATACATTGGAGATAAGCCATCCCCAGGTCTTTTTACTGTAAGGTTAATTGAAGTAAAACAGTCCCCTTTTTTTATATTCTCGGATGCAACAATGCTTTTGCGAGCTGAAGATATGTTTTTGATTTCACCAGGGGTAGGTCTTTTGATCCCATTTCCAAGTGCCTTTTCAATATTTCTGATTCCGGTAATCATTTTCCTTAATTCATCAGGTTCTAGCGATGCTTTGTGATCAGGCCCAGGCATATTTTTGTCCAGTGTAAAGTGCTTTTCAATTACTGTTGCTCCTAAAGTTGCAGCAGCTAAGGGAATTTCAATGCCTTCACTATGGTCGCTATATCCAAAATTTACTTTAAATGCATTTCCGATTGTAAGCATTGCCTTAAGATTAATCTCTTCCATTGATGCAGGATAGTCAGTAGTACAATGCAATACTGTAATTAAATCACGTGAAGTACCGAATTGTTCCAGCAATTCAATCGCTTTCTCAATTTCCCCCATAGTTGCCATACCTGTGGAGAGTATAACTGGCTGTTTGAGAGATGCAATTTTCTTAATATACGGTAAATTTGTTATTTCACCTGAGGGAATCTTCCACAAGGGCAACTTTAACTTGATTAATAGATCAATGCTATCCATATCAAAAGCTGTAGAGAAAAAATCAATATTATGATCCTTACAGCATTTTATTAATTCAATATGATCATTCATTGATAACTCAAGATTTCTTAGCATCTCAAACTGATTCAACTCAATACCCATATTTTTTTTTTGATAATCAGCTTGCTTTGCATCCTTAGAGACTAAACTATCTGTAAGGAATGTCTGAAATTTAACATAGTCAGCCCCTGCTTTTGATGCCTCAGCAATAAGTTTTTTTGCAATCTTTAGTGAACCATTATGATTAACTCCAGCTTCGGCAATTATTACCGTCTTCATGATTTTGATGATATTATTGCGGGATTTCCAAAATATTTGCCTGGTTTCTCAATCGATTTAAGAATACAAGCTCCTGCGGCTAAAACAATACCTTCTGGTAGCGAAATATTATTGGCTATAACGGAATTGCTTCCAGCGAATGAATTATTCCCAACAATAGCTTGCCCATTTACAACAGCCTGAGTTGATATATGGCAAAAGTCACCAATAACAGCTTCATGTTCGATCAGTGCACCTGTATTAATGATGCAATTTTTGCCAATTACTGCCTTTGCATTTATTAATGAATTATGCATTATGATTGTACCTTCTCCTAATAATGCTGACGGACTAACATATGCAAGAGGGCTAATAACTACAGGAAGATTGCCATTGAATTTCTTGACTAAATTATAAATTGCAACTCGCTTTTCTGAAGATTTAATCTGACCGAAAGTTATTAAAAAATTCTTATATTTACCCACCAGATTAGGAATATCGTCATCAGTTCCAATAACTTTTATTCCATTAATAGAAGAGCCAACATTGTCAATAATGTCCAGAACCCCCACTATTTCCAACTTATTTTCTGATCTAATAACATCAATACATGAGATACAATGTCCTCCGCCTCCTATTAGCACAATAGATTCCATACTAAATATTTACACTACTTGGGATATTAACAATTCTATCTTCAAGCCATTCCGAATTTGTCAATGAGCCTTTTTTACAAGATTCAAACATTGGCAGTTTATGCATAAGTCTCCAAACCGGACGAGTCATTACTCCTTGTGCATTAGATTCTTTCAAGAAGATATCACGCTCCTCTATTGAATCAAAGATAATAGTATTCAGCCAATAATTTGACAAGCAGTTGCCCGGCTCATGGAAAAAAAAGATAGAGCTGGATTCAAAAAAATCGCTATAAGTTTTAGCCAATAACCTTTTGTTATTAAGGTATAAATTAAGGTTTTCCAATTGGGCAACCCCAAGGGCTGCATTAATATTAGGCATTCTGTAGTTATAACCGATCTCATCATGTATAAAATCCCATGGATGAGCTATTTTTGCCTGAGTAGTTAAATGTTTAGCTTTATGAGCCAACTCTTCATCATTAAACAACAACATTCCTCCACCTCCTGAGGTAATTGTTTTGTTGCCATTAAAACTAAGTACACCAATTTTCCCAATTGTTCCGGTATGTATTCCTTTATAATAACTTCCAATGCTTTCAGCAGCATCTTCAATAAGTTCAATATTGAATTTATTACAGATTTTTGAAATCTTATCAATCCGGCAAGGGTGACCAAAAGTATGCATCGGAACACATGCTTTGACCCTTCTTCCAGTTGTTTTATTGAAACACCCTTCTGGTTTTAAAACCGTTTCTGAAATCAGAAATTCTTCAAGAGCTTCAGGGCTTAAACCTAATGTGTTTTTTTCAACATCAATAAAAATGGGGATAGCACCACAATAACAAATAGCATTCGCAGTAGCAATAAAGGTAAGTGGCTGTATTAATACTTCATCATCAATATCAACACCAACAAGTTTTAACGCAATATGAATGGCATTTGTACCATTTATACAAACAACTGCTTTTTTTGAACCTGTATATTTTGCAATTTTTTCTTCAAATAAGTCTACAAATTTTCCAACACTTGAAACGAATGTTGAATCAATACACTCTTCCAGATATTTTTTTTCGTTCCCAATAAAAACCGGAGCATGAAGTGGTATAAATCCTTTTGGTTCATTATAAATCTCCCTTATCTTATCGATAATATATTGATATTTTATCATTCTCAAATGTTATAAAGATCTGCTTTATACTTCATCGTATTTTCCTTTTTAGTATACCATTTGCATGTTATTTTCAATCCTTCCGTAAGGCTATATTGAGGTTTGAATCCTGTCAACTCTCGAATTAATCTATTGTCACCTAGAAGTCTGAAAACCTCTGATTTCCCGGGTCTTATTCTTTGTTTATCACTCTTAATACTAATATCCGATTCCATAATCTCTTTAATTGAATTAAGAGTATCCTGCATTGAAATCTCGAAGTTTGAACAAATATTTATCTCCTTTCCAACTGTTTGGTAAGATTCTGCAAGGGCTATAAATCCCGCACATGTGTCCTTAACAAAATTGAAGTCTCTAGTCGGAGTTAAATCACCTAATTTTATTTCTTTAACACCATTTAGTATTTGAATAATTATAGAAGGTATAATAGCCCGAGCCGACTGCCGGGGTCCATAAGTATTAAATGGCCGTGCAATAGTTACTGGCAGATCGAATGTGTTAAAAAAACTCATTGCCATAGCATCTGCAGCGATTTTTGTGGCTGAATATGGAGATTGAGGCTGCTTGGGATGTTTTTCATCTATAGGTACATATAAAGCGGTACCATAGACTTCAGATGTTGACGTATGGATTAACCGAATATTACCGTTTTCCTTTGCAGCCTGACAAATATTCAGAGTTCCTTTAACATTTGTATCAACATAGCTATCAGGGGCGACATAAGAATAAGGGATCGCAATTAATGCAGCCAAATGGAATATCAAATCAACATCTTTCGTAATCGTCTTACAAAATTGGGGATCTCGTATGTCTCCGCAAACTACTTCAAGCCGGTTATTAGTTGTAATATCTTCAAGCCAACCCCAATAGTTAAATGAGTTATATTGAGAAAGCGCCCTTACATGATATCCCTTTTCAAGCAGTTCTTCAACTAGATGTGAACCAATAAAACCATCGGCGCCGGTAACGAGAATATTCTTATAAACTAAATTCATCTTCTTTTATTGCTGAAACATTAAAAATAGTAAAATTTTTTTCGCTTATTTTTCCTTTTGATTTTAACCAAGTATTAATTTTCTGCATCTCACTCTCTTTAATTATAATATGAGTCCATTTGAATTTATTGACAATCTTTTCACATTCTTCAAATGGCCGTTCTTCAAACACATATTTTTGGTAAATACTAAATCGCTCATCCTGATTTTCCAGATTAATAAAATCTTCTGTCTTAATAGTTTTCAGATAGGTATAATAAGCTGAATCATCATTTTCAATTCTTGGCTTATCTGAAAAAAAAGCAGGGACAAATCCCTGTTTCATGTAAAAGTCGGTTAAAAGGGTGTTATTACTATAGACACTAGATAAATTACGGGATGTTTCATTCCAAATTCTTCTTCCCAAAAAAGCAGAATAAATAAAATTATATTCCTTTTCCTGTTGAGGGACAGCAATAAGAGCATCTTTTGAGACATACTTGGAAATTTCAACTAATTCTTCGACTTCACTATTATGAAAATTATAATTTGTATATTCTAAGTGTCGCTTAGATTTCAGATTAAAATCAAAAGGAGAAAATCCTTTAAAAAAGCCAAAATCAGATGATATTAATATTACTGCTCCACAAAGAATATAAGAATAAATATAGGTTTTTAAAATGCTTTTTATGGAAGTAAAACTTACAAAAAGAACATTGCAGATAATGGCATTAAATCCAAAATAAACATCAGAGGATCCTGCATGCCGAGTAATAAAGAAGAATACTAAATTTATAATTCCGCATAACAAAAACTCCCATCTGAACTCCTTAAATTTTCTTAAATGAAAGAGCATAAACACCAGAATTGGCGCATATATTGCCAGAAAGGGATAAATTGGATTCCAAGAATCAAAAATCAGAAAATCTCTGATTTCAATACCGAGGACCAATCCTCTGTCTCCTTTAAGTGTAAAAAAGAAAAGAAGAAGAAATGAAAACGATGGTATTATCAAGAAGGTTAATATTGGTTTAATTAGCTTTCGCAGACTAGAAATCCTATAAATATGATTATTAATAACAAATCTCAAGAAAAGTCCAAATTCAATGCTAACGAGGACCAATAGATTTGATATTTTGGTAAATCCAGTAGCAAAAACTACTATGAACAAATAAATTATTGTATTTAGAAAGTCATTGTTATCAATCCGCTTTTGATCCAGATACAGAATCACATGTACAGATGCAAATAATACAGGAAGGGACCAGAAAAAAGATGAAGCGGCATATCCTGTAATATGAGACCATAGATTGTTATATAATGCCCATCCGGGAACTAAGGATACAAATAATATTAATAACGAAATAGTTAGTTTTTCAACAATATTATTCCTGAGAATTAAGGATAAAATTACAAAGATAGAAATTGAATTTACCAGGTTACCACATTTCAATACAGTTTGAATAATTCCTAATCCAGACAAGTTTGAAATTCCAGCAAATCCAATATTTCCAAGGTAATGATATAAAAAAACTCCATCCGATGTCCAATGCGGATATGAAGGTGGGAAATGGTTTTTAAATTCATTTACAATGCCCATATTCCACATTATATCAGTATATAGGCTTCCATCTTTATAATCAGGGTAAAAAAAAATGTACCAATAAACTGACCCAAAAAATACTCCTTTCAGAATATTATTCGCAGCCTCTTTAAATTCACTTGCTGAGTATATTTGTTTCCATACAGGTGGGAAAAAAGTTACAAAAGCAATAAGCACTGATGGTAACAAATATTGCCATAAGGTCCCCTGAATTTCTAGGATTACATTAATAATATTTATTCCAGCTATTAAAACAGGGGAGAAAGCAATAGATACAATAATATTAGTGTGAATATTTATACCTCTTTTCAATAAAAAGAAGAATATGGGTAAAAAGCCCAATAGGAAAAAGACTAAAGTATATTTTAATAGATCCAGCATTGACGTATCCTAAATTACTTTTGAAAAGTGTTTGATCTGAATGTAAAGTTTAAAGCTAAATTGATTGAAATAACAATATCCGGAAAATATTTAACTGAAATAGAATGAATTTATCATTTGAGCTATATATTCAACAGATTCATTGCCAAGATCATAATAAAAAGGCAATCTTAATAAATTGTCACTATAATATTGCGAATAATGAAGCTCTTTTCCATAGTATTTGCTCCGATAGAAAGGGCTTGAGTGTAAAGGCTGATAATGAAAAACAGAATTAACCCCGTTATTTTTCAAAAAAGAAATTAACTCATTTCTTTTTTGTTTTGATTCAGTTAAAATATAGAACAAATGGCTATTATTTGTTGAATAGGCTGGAATAAAAGGAAGTTTAATTTTTTGATTATTGGCCAGGGGGGTTAAATATTTGAAATACAAATTCCAAATTTCAGATCGCCTTTTTTGAATTGATTCAATATTTTCCAGCTGAGCATACAAAAAAGCTGCATTAATATCAGAAGGCAGATAAGAAGATCCGATATCCACCCAGCCGTATTTATCCACCTCACGATTAAAAAACTCTACTCTATTGGTTCCTTTTTCCCAAATAATTTCAGCTCTCTTTATAAACCTATCATCATTTATTACTAGCATCCCTCCTTCACCTGAAGAAATATTTTTAGTTTCATGAAATGAGAAAGCTGCCAGATGTCCAAATGACCCAAGCGGTTTTTCCTTGTAGTAAGAATCAATAGCTTGTGCAGCATCCTCAACTACAAACAGATTGAACTTGTCTGCAATCTTCATTATTTTATCCATATCACAAGCTACTCCTGCATAATGTACTGGTACAATTGCTTTGGTCCTTGCTGTTATTAATTCTTCAATTTTGTCTTCATCAAGTCCTGGATGGTCAGAACGACTATCAGCGAATATAATTTTTGCACCTCGCAAAACAAATGCATTTGCTGTTGATACAAAAGTAAATGAAGGCATAATAACTTCATCACCTTCTTTTATATCAAGTAATATCGCGGCCATTTCAAGTGCATCAGTGCAACTTGTTGTGAGCAGACATTTTTTGAACTTGTATTTATTTTCAAAAAACTTCTGACATTTCTTTGTAAAAGGCCCATTACCGGAAATATGGCAATTAGAAACAGCTTGTTTGATATATGGTAATTCGTTCCCTGCTAGATATGGCTTGTTAAATGGAATCATTAATATGAATTTGAATAACTATTATTCAGAGTATTATAATATTTTTTAAAATGATAATTCTAATGATATAATATTTAATTTCAAATATATAGATAAAGCCAATTGTCAAGTAAGAGAAAATGCAAAAAATCAAACATGTATTTTATAAATTACATTTACTATTAATCGGTTTACTAAACAAACCTGCTTAAAAATTAGAAATATCGGATAATCAAGAATTGTTTAGTGCTAAAAATGAACATCAATTTATAGATATTTATTAATTATTTTACAAATCATTTCGACCTGTTGCTCTGAAATAAAAGAATCATTAAACAAATTAATAATTCGTTTATGTAAATCTTCAGCTATTGTGAAATGTCCATCGTTAAACAACAGGTTTGAAGGCAGGTAATGGGAACTAGCAAATAAATTATTCTCAAATATTTTTTTAAGAAGAAATTCTTTATTGTCTACTAAGATATTAAATCTCCATTCATGAAAAGCCTGTGGCATAATAACTTCTGAAGGTAACAAATTGAGATAGATATCATTTAATCTATCTTTATGCTTAATAATATTAATTTTCTCCAGATTAATTTTATTCATATAATCAATAATTCCTAATGAAAAACCTCCCGTGTCTAACCAGCCTGATGGTACATCTTTAAGAAAACTTTTCCTTTCTAATGAATCCTTTAGTATTTTTTCAATATCAACTTCAGAAGAAAAAAATTCATTGTATTTATTGATACTAATTAAATCATTTAGAATTCCTATTCCACCAATACCAAGATTGACAGGCTTTTTGTGACCAGTACTATACAATATTAAATCAGATTTTTCGGCCTTGGTATTTAGCTCTGGTATGCTCAAACATCTATCATCTATTATTCTGAATTCCTTATTTAGGGAGTGTAATGTGTCAAAAAAAAACGATGCATCATATTTGTATCCATAAGTTCTTACAAATACAATCCCACAATACTTTTGAATATTAGAAGAAATCATTTCTAAACATTTTTGCTCATCGATGCAAAAAGTTTTTTCATTTAGATCCACAAACTCAAAAGGAACTTTAGCCAGGCAAAAAGTAATTGGTACAATTGGACAAACATTAGCTGGAATAAGATATGTCCCCTGTGGAAAAGTTTTTATAAAATTGTATAATAAGACACTAGCACGTTTGGCAATAACATACATAATTATTTGATTATTCGTGCCGGGGTTCCCACTAGCTTTTTTCTAGAGTCAACATTATTTAATAATGTTGAAGACATCCCCAAAATATTATAATCATCTATACGGACGCCATCTAGAATGGATGAGTTAATACCCAAAAAATTGCCATTACCAATTTTTACCTCAGAACTAACGGTGCAACTGGCAGCCAGTATATTATGATCTCCAATAAATGAATCATGACCAAACAGGCAGTTTCCATTAAATGTATTAAAGTTTCCAATTGTGGTATTATTATTGATTATAACTTGTGAACAGAATACATTTCCTATTCCCATTTTAGAACTAGGTGCGATATAAACCGAAGGATGAACAAAATTTATAAATTTAGATAATGGCAAGTTCATCTTCTCAAATAATTCAACCCTTTGTTCCATGCAGGTAGGTTTGTAAAGAGCAAAAAAATATTTAATATCTGTGAATTTATTATAGATAGACGTTAATTCATTTAGCTTACATAATATTGGAATTCCATTAATTTGTGTTCCTAATGATTCATCATCAATACAATATCCTATTAATTCATATTTGGCGTTATAATTTTTAATGGCGTGTACAATATGATCACCTAAATTAACTGCAGCACCTTTTCCTCCAATAATTATTATTTTGTCCATTTTCTTATTTTCTAATCTTACTGATCACATATTTAGGTCTTTTTTTCGTTTCCAGATATATCCTTCCCAAATATTCACCTATAATTCCCATAATCAAGAATGATATGCCAAAAAGAAATAATAGAATAACAACAGTAGAGGTCCAGCCAGCAATACTCACACCGTGTTTTAAATATCTAATAAAGAAATATCCTGCTAAAAAAAAACTTAAAATAGATGTTATAACGCCCAATGTTGTTGCCACCCTAAGAGGCCATAGTGAATAAGAAAATATTCGGGAAGAAGCTAAGGATAACATTTTTTTTAACGTATATCCGCTTCTTCCGGCAAAACGGACTTCTCTATCTAAATCAACTGAAACAAAGTCAAATCCACCCCAATACAGTAAACTTAATGACGTTCCTGTTATTTCCGGAATATTCTTAATCTTATCATATACTTCTTTTTTGATAACTCTAAAAACTCCTAATCCAGAAGGTACCACCATCGAAGTAGTATGCTGAACAAATTGATTAAACAAATTGGATAAATTCCTTTTAATAAAGGAATCCTTTCTTGAAACTCTTTTAGCAATAGCCATATCGACATCTTTCGTCAAACATGCTTCGACCAGGTTTATAATGAACTCCGGAGGATCCTGCAAGTCTGAATCCATAATTGCGATGTATTCGTGTTGAGCATTATCTAAACCCGCTGTTATTGCATTTGATTGGCCAAAATTTCTAGCTAACTGTAAAGCAATTACATGTGGATCAAGTTTATTTAGTTCCAATATTCTCAACCAGGAATTGTCTTTACTTCCATCATCAACCAAAATAATTTCATAATTATCAGCTAACTCTACAACTACCGGTTTTAACCTGTTGTAAAGTTCATGAATAACCTCCTGATCATTGTAAACCGGAACCACAATTGAAATCGATGGTACTTTTTTATTCATATATCATTTTTAACTGCTGAGCTTTCAAATAAGTAGAGAATACTTCCAATTAATGTTGGAGTAAGAACAATAATCATATAGTTTACCAATGAAACCATGATAGCTGTTTCGGCATCAACTCCAAGCTTAGTATAAAAATAAACAAAAAAACTTTCCCGAATTCCAAATCCACTAATTGTAATTGGGACCATCGATAAAATAGAAATTATTGGGTAGAGTGATAGATGTTGGTAAAATGGAATACTGTGTCCAAAAGACTTAAATATCAAATAAATACAAAAGACTGTCGATATTTGAAATAATAGAATTAGTATGAAAGAGGATATAATAACTTTTCTATAAGGAAAGTAAGCAACAGCCTTATAAAGTTTATTAAGGTAGCCAAATCCTTTTTGAAGAAATTTGGAAGAAAAAGATATTCTGTTAAGATACTCACATAATCGTTTATTTAGTAGTAGGGCTATAATTACAAATAGTGTTAATGTAATTGTCAATATAATTGTAAGAGTGAGTTTTTGATCCGGAATTTCTTTATAAAAAGCAGTTGAAAACAAGCTTAATAAACATAAAATAACAAATCCAATCATTCTTTCGACAACAATTGTGCTTCCTGCACTTCCTCTATTTTCGGGGTGTAGTCTTTCAATATAATAGATCCGTAGAACATCCTGTCCTTGCGAGGAGGGCAATATCAACCCCTGAAAAATGGAAATAAAATTAATTTTCATCAATGAGAAAGTATTTTCAAAGATGCCTACCTGCTTTAAGAACAATTTCCACCTGTTAGCCGAAATTACCGGAAGTATTACTAGTGGAATAATACTAACTAGAAACAAATAATTAATATTCACAATTCCATGAAATACTTTTAACAAATTAATATTTAAAGTAAAAAAAATGAATAGTAGAATTCCTATTGTAATAAATATTCGAAACGTCAAGCTAAGTTTTATTGTCATCGAGGATTATTATAAATCTATTCCATGATAAGATTGTTTCGAGCTATTATTTTTTTTGCCATTTTAACTATTGGCGGTCCAATAAATTTATTGTCTTTCATTACTACACCTTTCCCAGCAGAAAAGGCCTCCTGAGATAATAAAATAATCTCTTTTGCCCATTCTAAATCTTCATTTGAGGGTGAATAGTATTTATGAGCAAGAGGTAACTCTTTTGGATGTAGTATCATCATTCCTTCAAAACCAAGATTTCTTGAGATTATCAGGTTTTTCTCCAAATCGGCTAAATCATGAACTTTTATATGCACTGTGTCAATAGGAATAACTCCGGTTGCACGGGCTGCCATTGCGATCATTGCACGTGGAGTAAACAGACTATCCTGGTCAATATCATGTATTCCCTCAAGATCTGTAATAAAGTCTTCGCAACCAAAAGCAATCGCGATCACTCTTTTTGATGCTTCACAAATTTGCTGCGCATTTAATACAGCGGCAGCTGTCTCAATAAGCGGAATAAGTTTAAAAGTACCTATCTCAAGTCCTTTTTCATACTCAATAGTTTCAAGTAGTTTGTCGATGAAATAAATATCCTCCCCTTTTTTAGATTTCGGATACATGAAACCACCTACACCAGGGATTGATAATTGGTAAACGTCTTTTAACAGTTGACCACTCTCCCTGTCATTTATTCTGGGAAAAACCAGATGTTTATTGAATTTACCGAGTGCAACCCACTCTTTGATTTTGTCACGTGCTACCTGTTTATTAGTCAATGGTTGTACTGAATCTTCTATATCAAGAAGCAAAACGTCAGCATCAGAAAGAGAGGCACTGTTCAGAAGTTTTTCATTATGACCAGGCACAAACATTAAACTACGCATCAAGAAAGAGCTCATACAGGCCGTTTTTTTATCAGTATTTTTCTTCGAAACCGAATCACATCCTGTTTATGCTGGTTATATCCAAAGGTCTCAACATATACAATCCCATGTTGCTTATTTTTAGTTGAAGGGATACAATCCAGAATTGTAGTTCTTGCATAAACGGTGTCGTTTATAAAAACAGGAGACAAATGAATTATATTGTCATATTCAAGATTTGCAATAGCTTTGCTACTAATATCAGGAACAGTAATTCCAACAACTAGACTAAAAACCAGCGTCCCTACTACTAAAATTTTACCATACTTTTCCTTCTTGGCATACTCTATATTAATATGCAAAGGATGATGGTTCATTGTAAGTAATGAAAACAGATTATTATCACTTTCGAAAATTGTTTTGGATGTTGAATGAAATATTATTTCTCCAACATTAAAATCTTCAAAATAGTTTCCTATCTCAAAATTTCTCATGATTTCAAACTTTACTTCGAACAAAAATACTCAAAATTGCAATCAACAAATGAAGACAAATCAGCCAACTAAATGCAAATTGTCTGAAAACTCTTCATGTATGTTTTTGAATTTTCACCATGGTTAAAAATCAAATCAATTATACTTACTTCATGGATGAAAGGAGAATTTAGCTGAGAATATTCTCGGTATCCGGCATAATCAATCCACGATAGCTTAATATTCTCTTCTTTAAATAGGTTCTCGTCTATGTAGTTTTTTGCAGCTGGCCCGGATAAATTTTCAGTAGCCCCAGCTTGCTTGCATAAATCAACTAAACGCTTTGTTTTACCATCAGTAAGTTTATAATCAACAGATGATGAGAGTTTTGTTTTAATTCCCAAAATTGAATTTATTGTCTTAATAAAAGAATAATTAATCTGGCACAACAGAACTTCTTTTTTATTAAGATACAAATCCTCAAAAATGTCTCTGAAATTATCAAAAAACGGTGCTCTTACATAGTTGCTTTTTATCATATTCCAATGTTTCCTTCGCCACGCATCATTAAGAGTTTTTGTCTCTAAAATTTTTTGATCTAAACACAACTGTCTTACTGGTATTGTTATCCACTTGGGGCCGCTAATTGTCTTAATAATATTGCGATTACGCCAGTCATTTTTTGTATATTGTACATCATCATAAAAGATAAACTCATCAACCATGTTTATGAGATCAAAATATCCTTTCCATGGGATATAGTTGGATTGAAGTATTGCAACTTTCTTACTCATCTAAAATATATGCTATCTTAATAAATGAGTGAAATCCTAATCTTTTTCTTTTTTCTCATCACTCCTTATTTTATTATAAAACCATTGTATAGCAAATGATGGCATCATTCTGATTATTCCAACACTAAAAGAATACAAATAAATGTAAAAAGGCAGTTTCAATATTTTATTGATTCTAATACGTGCTTTAATATAATAGAATCCAAATTTTATCCCGGACCTCCGTTTATAAAAATTTTCATCTATCCTGAATTGTAAAAGAATTTCAGGAATATTTGCAAAGGTCATACCTTTACTTATTGCCAAACTCCAATAAACATAATCTTCAAGTTTAAATATATCTGTTGGATAAAACCCCACATTCTCAATCATTTCTCTTCGAAGCATTACTGAAGAATGGGCAAAAGGGGTTCTTATGGAAAATCTTTTTTTTAGCTCCTCATGAGAATTAGGAAGGCTTCTGAATGAAATATGCTTTCCATTAACGTCAATCTCCTCATACCAAGAACCCAAACAAGTAACGACACTGTTTTCTGAGAAGAAACTATGTTGCTTTTCAAATCTAACCGGAGAAGAAATATCATCAGCATCCATTCTGGCAATAAGTTTATAATCAGGATTTTTTAAAACTATTTCAAGCAGATAATTGAGTGCTTTTGCTAACCCTCCATTGTTTTCAATTCGGGAGAGTTTTATCCTTTTATCCTTCAGATTATCAAGATAATTATCAACTTCATATAAAACAGGTCCATCAATTGCTATGAAAAAATCAAAATCTGAATAAGTCTGAGTAAGTATACTATTAACTGATTGTCTGAGAAATTCCAGCTTATCATTTCTATAAACGGACATAATTACAGCCAAATCAGTCATCATTTAAAAATTAAAAATGAAGATAAAAATCAATTAACCTTCATCATTTTCATCGCTAAAGATAAGATTCTCAATGCAGGCTACAGTGGAAAAACAAAGACAAAAGTCCAAATCAAATGAAAAAGAGAAACATTAATTTTCTATATAAGCATATTGTTCAGAATTACTTCTTCCAGATCAGCATCGTCCCCTTTCCATCGTCGAGATGAGTGGCAGTTTCTGTTGGTGAAATGATCAGGTAACGAATCTTGCGGTTGATGATGGATTCTGTTTTATCAATCAGCCGGTGAAGGAAGTCTTTATCAATATTGTACCCTGTAAGAAGTATATCAATTGTTTTACCGTTTTTCCCAATCGCAAAGGCACCGGTTATATAAGCCTCTTCAACATCGCCAAGCTTTGCTACAACTTCATTTTATCTGAATGTTCGGTAACCAGGTTTATAAGGGGCGTTGCCGGGTTAAATCCTTTACGAAAGAGGCATCTTGAATCATTTTTACGCTTTCTCGTTTTAGTGGACTTTTTTGTTGTTGTGTACTCATTCAAGGGGTTAAGGCCGTTTCAAGTTTCATGTTTCATGTTTCAAGGCCTTCGGCCGTTTCGCGTTTCAAGTTTCAAGTTAATTGGTGTGAAACTCTGAGACTCTGAAACTTAGAACCGAGGACCGCTCTGGCGGGACGAGCTCGGCAAAGTAGCATCCTTACACTGCTTCGCCCCGTCAGTCACATTTTGGGAAACTGTTTTAATGTTTAAATAAAATAGCCGGAGGGCTTATTTTCTCTCTCCAATACAAAAATAGACTATTCGGGTAAATAAACTACCCGTTTATGATAATTTTTAGCGAAATTCTTCTGTTAAAATCCTTTTTTGAGTTTTTCGACATAGTAAAAAATTCAACCTGGCTTGTGCTAAATATCTCCTAAGGTAAGGTAAGATAAGTAAAATATTAAACCAGGAAAGAACCAGTGATATGATAGAATAATCAACCACCCCGGACGCAAATAGAGATCTGCAATAAAAATATTAATTTATGTTGCGTCCACCCCTCCTTTAAAATGAGGGGAAACTTCTATTCTATTTAACTCTGTTTTAAGATTCTACATATTAAGGTTTGAAAACATGGCCGTTTTGGGGTCAA
>CAIJYD010000033.1 GCA_903824785.1 uncultured Bacteroidota bacterium | reverse complement strand
ATGGAAGAATTATTACAAAATAAAACCTACTATTGTAAACCAATATCAGGACTAACTAATAAGTGTAAATTGATATCAGTATTTAATTATTAATCTGTAAACTATTTTTAGGACGAGTCAGTTTTCTTCGAATCGCCACTTCTTTCCCCCACCCCTTACCAACAATCAATTCGTGTCATCCTGAGCGCAGCGAAGGATCTCCAGATCCCCTGACCATTTAGCTTGAGATAATCAGGCAATCAATAACAAAATTTCGAAACAATTGATTATGAGAATCCTCGCCAGCAAGGGATCTCCAGCTCCCTTGACCATTTAGCTTGAGATAATCAGGCAATTATGAATTAAAAGGTCAGAGAAATTGAAAACATAAATATCAAATCATACTTATTAATGGGTCAATTAAAAACTAAATATACATGAAACGTTTTTTTTAGCGACAGTAACAGTTCTTTTCGAGTCATAGCTAACTCTTCCAGATGATTATTTCATTCAAAAACAGTTTCATTACAGAATGAAAAATCCGTTTGCGAAAAGTCTCTTTATGATTGATTTTCTCCCATTTTCTGTTACTGATCCCAAATGATTCGATATGCCCGATGTATTTCCTGTATATCTCCAATAGTACTTTTCTGATTGAAACAAATGCATATATTGAATTTGCATTCCATCTATAATCATCTTCTTTTCTGAGTGATGAAAAATGATATATAATTAATGGTTTATCATTAACATAAAAAGAATCTCCCTTTTTTCTAAATCTGTAATTTACTGCATTCCAATGACATACGTTCACTCCAATATTTCCGATGATTTTAGCCCCGTCATACTTTTCCAACCAGTCATCGAGAAAGATCTGATCAGAAAAAAAGTTCAATTTATAACCGGGCTGACCAGAAAACCAATTGTCGCAATTATCTTTCCACTCTTTCAGGCACCTTTGTCCGGTTTCTGAATTCCGGAAAAGATTGACTCCAACATTATACTTACCATAACTCTTTGCGTATAGATTAATAAGAGGGTGAAGCCTGTGGGTGCAGAATCCTATACAGGAATCGCCAAACTCTTCATATACAGGATCAAGAGAATTAAAGACATAAACATCGGCATCGAGATAAAGCAGGATATCTATCTCAGGAAATTTTTCAAATAAATAGATACAGATATTAGGTGTAGCTGTAAAATAGTACTGTTTATTATCAGTGAACTTCGATCTGGAAGTCTGAAAATAAGCATCATATTCTTCGACCGGGATAAGTTTGATATGAGGTTCATTCAACTTACTCAGATAGTCGTAAGTCTGACTGTCAAATGGTAAAACGTAGAAGTCAAAGTCTTCATGATGGAGTTTGACAGAATAGTACAAAGCCAATCCTCTGGGAAGAAAATTATAATCAAAATATGTGCAGATGAATTTCTTACCGGACATTTGAAATAAACTTGTTCATTACTTCGCAAACCCTGTAAATTTCTTCTTCGGTATTCCCATAAGAGATTGGTAAACTTAGGGTTGTTTCGTGAATTTCTTTTGAAATGGGAGTTTTCTGATTATCTATTATTCCTTTCATTGCCGGTTGCTCATTAGGAGGTATGGGGTAATGAATCTCGGAATGAATGCTGTTTTCCAGGAGGTATGCTTTCAACCGGTCTCTGTTAGTTGTTCTTACATTGAAAATATGATAAACATCAAAGTACCGTTCATCCCTGACAGGCTTAATATAGTCATCGCTCAGGTTTTCAAAATAGATATTCGCCAGTTTTATTTTATGAGCCGTAATTTTCCCGATATGCCGCAGTTTTACCCTTAAAAATGCTGCTTGTACTTCATCTAATCTTGAGTTAACGCCAACCAGATCATTTTTATATTTAATGGTACTGCCATAGTTTCGAAGGGTCTTTGTTCTCAGGTACAACTCTTCTGAATCGGTAATAAGTGCACCGGCATCCCCCAGAGCTCCAAGGTTCTTGGTGGGGTAGAAACTATATGCACCGAATTCCCCGAAAGTTCCGGCAATTTTACCATCAAAAGATGCACCGTGTGCCTGTGCACAATCTTCAATTACCTTTAAATTATTTAATGCCGCAATCTCCATGATTTTATCCATCGGGCAGCATTTTCCATAAAGATGAACAATCATTATGGCTCTTGTCTTTTTTGAAATTTTTTCTTCGATCTTTTCCGGATCAATATTATATGTTTTAAGATCCGGCTCTACTAATACCGGCAACAAGCCATTGTTTATGATCGATAAAATTGTGGCAATATATGTGTTAGACGGTACAATAATCTCATCACCTTTATTGAAAGAGAAATTCTGCAATGCAAGTGAAAGTGCATCTAAGCCTGAAGCTAGGCCTGCACAGTATTTTGAACCGCAATAATTTGAAAACTCTTCTTCGAATTGCTTTACATTGTTTCCCAGAACAAACCAGCCCGATTCAAGAACTTTTGAGAATTCTTTCTTATAATCCTCAAAAAAATCCAGATTGGATTTATAGAGGCTCTCGTATTGTATCACGCTATTCATAAGGATCATAGATATAATCATCAACATTGAAAAACTCCGAGGCAAAGACCATCAGAATACAATCTTTTGTGAAATTATCCATCCAGTGAAAATCCTCCGGATTAATAATCAGGCATTTAGATGGTGAGTCGAGATTGTACTCCTCAACAGGAAGACCATTACCCGACTGGCTCATTATCCGGCACTTACCCTGGATCACGATTGCAGCCTGAATTGTTTTTTTATGACGGTGAAATCCACGGTCTGAGTTATCAACGCCATAAATATAAAAAACACGATTTATCAGGAATGGAAGTATTTTCTCAATAACAGTAAGATTACCGCGTTGATCAGTGAATGTTTTCAGATTTACAAGATGTGCCATTTACACGATTTGTTTATTTTTTACGTTTGAAAAGATACCCTTTATAAAGCGATTTAATATTTATTCTTCCGGGTGTATCAAAATCATAAATTAGCTCATAATTAACGGAGAGGAGTTTCAGAAACTTTGATTCGCTTAAGAGCCAGCAACAGTAACTTGCTTTATAAATTTTCTCAGGAACTGTTTGAATAGTTAACCGATCCTTATCATTTTCAACAAATAAAGTGCGGTCTATAAGAATATACTCAAACTCTCTGGCGAGAATATCCTCAAGGAGCTCGTAAGGTTTTTCAATATAAGATATAACACTCGACAGCAGAATAACGTTAATATGGTACTTTTCAGTACAACTGTTTATTGAACTGAAGAAATGAAGATTATCGTCTTCAAAATACTTTAGCCCCTCATCTACAAAATGTTGCTGTTCAACAATACACCAGTTTACCTCTGAAAGAGTTTCCAGAAATTGTGAATTCTGATAATAGCCGGTGCCAAGGGATCCGCCAAAGTCGAGTACATAAAGTTTGTTCCCCTTCTGAGTAGCGATCCACATCAATGATGCCAGAACAGGAAAAGAGTATTTGATTTTTTCAAATGGCACTGAATCCTGTTCAAAAGGAATCTCGCCATTCTTAACTTTCAGGGAAGAAATTAATACTTTCTCAAGAATTTGCTTTTCGTCATATCCGGTACATTTTTTACTTGCTTCATCCCACGATGAGTAATTTCCATGCCAGCCATAAAAAATCCCTGAGAATTTACTTATCAGGTAGTCAGAAAAAATAGATTTAAGAGCTTTTTTTAAATAGTGCATTCAGTTATAAAATAAAAATCAGGTTTCTTTACTTTAATAATAAAACCTGATTACTAGATACAGAGAATAGTTAACGCTACTTCTTAAATATCTTCAGGATACAATCTGTTACTCTCTTCAGATCAGCTTCAGTCAGGTTGCTTCCTGAAGGGAGACATAACCCATTGATGAAAAGATTATAGGAAACATCATTAATATATGAGGGGCATGATAAGAAGACAGGTTGAATATGCAAAGGTTTCCACAGCGGTCTGGATTCAATATTTTCCTTCTCAAGTGCCAGCCGGATATCTTCTCTGGTTGTTCCGCCGGTAAGATCAGGATCAATTACAATTGTAGTAAGCCATCTGTTTGATTTATACTTACTATCGGGCTCCATATTAAACTTAATGCCTTCAATTGCAGAAAGAGTTTCCAGATAACCGGAGAAAATTTTTCTCCTGCTGGCAACTCTCTTCTCAATTACTTCAAGCTGGCCAATCCCGATGCCGGCAAGAATATTGCTCAGTCGGTAATTATATCCAATCTGTGAATGCTGATAATGAACTGCTTTGTCAGCTGCCTGTGTTGATAAGAATCGTGCATGGTCAACATTCTCCTTATTGTCTGAAGCTATAGCTCCTCCCCCGGAGGTGGTAATTATTTTATTTCCATTAAAAGAGAGGATGTTGATATCTCCGAATGAGCCACATTTCTGACCATTGTATTCGCTGCCAATAGCTTCAGCAGCATCTTCAATGAGAGGAATATTATACTTTAATGCAATTGCTTTAATTTCAGTAATTTTTGCCGGCATTCCGTAAAGATGAACAACAATTATTGCCTTTGGCTTCTTTCCTACTTTGATCCTGTCAATAATAGCCTCTTCAAGAAGAACAGGATCCATATTCCATGTTTCAGCTTCACTGTCCACAAAAACAGGTGTGGCACCAAGATATACAATTGGGTTTGCTGACGCAGCAAATGTAAAGGATGAACAAATAACTTCATCTCCGTTTCTGACTCCCAGAACAATAAGTGCAAGATGTATTGCAGCTGTTCCTGAGGAAAGAGCGGCACAACTGTCGACAGATAAGTAAGCTGAGAGATCTTTTTCAAACTTGTCGACATTTGGTCCTAATGGAGCTATCCAGTTAGTAGAAAATGCTTCGTTAATATATTTCATCTCTTCGCCGCTCATGTGGGGAGAAGAAAGATAAATTTTTTGTTTCATAATGCCTTATTTATTAAATCGTTATGAAGCAGCAAAACTGCAGTAAATAAATTGCAAAAAATCAAAACTCGCAATAAGAGAGGGGTCATAACTCAGATAATTTCAATTTCAGTAAAACTATTAATAAAAGAATGAGGTAAAAACGCCTCAGAAAAATCAGATAAATTCTGCTTGCGGATATTATCTTTATCTGAAACGCCAATACAATACCATCCTAATTTTCTTGGTGCGATAAAATCTTTATTTATATTATCACCAAAGTAATAATATTTTTTTCCATTTCCTTCTTCCATAAATATCTTAAATACCGAAGGTTCTGGTTTTTCAAACCCAAACTCTTCAGATATTACCGCCTTATCAATATATTTTTCTATCCCAAGAGCCTTGATCTTATTACGCTGTGTAACACTCCTTCCATCTGTAATAATTCCAACGCTCCCATTCTTTTTCTTTATCCGGAGAAGCACTTCAAGCACCCCTTCCCTTAATGAAATATCGGGATAATGTTTTCGGTATAAATATAAGAGTTTTTCCTTAGTGATTTTCTTTTCCGGAAATCTTTCAATCAGATAATCAAAGGGATTTCCTCCCGACTCAAACAGCTCTATCATTACTTCAAATAACTGCTCATGAATACCAGGGGCAATCTCATAAGTAATTGATTTGTAAGCTGATTTTAAGAAATCAATCTCAGAGTACAAAGTATCATCCAGATCGAATACAAAATAAGAATCTGAATCAGCCTTTAAAATCATTTACAATTATTTCATCATCATATCTTAGCATCAGCATATCAGAAGTCCACCCCTCAAAAAACGGAATTTCTTCATTTAGCAAATACTCCCTGATAAGATATCCGGGATAATTGGCTCCGGCCTGATAGGATAACGGGTAACCTCCTCCAAACCTGGGATTAATTTCAATACCTGCTATTTCGCTTGAATTCCTGTTACAGAATACCTGCAGGGTAATGCAACCTATAACGCCCTTACAATTTGAGAAAAGAGAACAGATTTTTTTATAAAGTTCTGCCTTTCTTGTCACAGATTTGGACACCTCTCCATTTCTTACTTCCAGTCTTTCTCTGGGAACTGCACATTTAAGAAAATTATTTCTGTCAAAATAAATATCAACAGTAAACTCAGTATAATCTTTAGGGCTCAGATACTTCAGATATACCCTGCTTTCATCTTTGAATGCATCCACAGGCAGGTCAGAAAAATCTCTGATGATTCGGGTCCCGATGCTGCTGCTGCCATCAATAGGCTTTACGAAAACAGGAAACTCAGGATCAGAAAAATCAATCTCCCGGGTCCGCGGAAAATTTATTGAGTCAAAATATCTGAATAGCTTCCGTTTATCACGACAAATTGTTACAAATTCAAATGAGGATATAACAGGCTTTATCCCGTTCTTAATAAATAACTCCGCATTCCGGGCCAGAGGAATAAGTTCAGTGTCAATTGTCGGGACAATCAGTTTTATGTTATTTGCAAGGCATATTTTAATAAGATCTGTGCAATAGTCAGGATCAGTCACCCTGCAAACCGGAAAAGATCCATCTGAGATCCTGCATGCGGAAGATAAATCAGGCTGCATATCAACAGTAAAAACTTTTCCATCGGGAAAATACCTGACAATTTCCTTTTGAAAAGCTCTTACAAGAGAAACCCGTCTTCCTGCGGAGGTTATGAGAATATTCATATTTGAAATGCAGTTAAAACCAAATTCAAAATGTCGAAGATCCTGACAATCTTAAGGATGAAAATTCGTCAGGGTGAAATGCGCAACAAAATTGATTATTATTGATTATTACCTGAGAATTTTGGCATTGTATTTCCATCAGGGCTATTAATACCTGACCCCCTTATTACTCTGAAAAGTGTTTTAAAGACTATTTTCAAATCCAGAAAAAAAGAGATGTTATTAACGTAGTAAATATCAAATTCAAATTTATCGTTCCAGGTAATAGAATTCCTTCCATTGATCTGAGCCCAGCCGGTGATACCCGGTTTTACAAGATGCCTTTTCTTCTGATCCCGATCATACAGTGGCAGGTATTCAGCAAGAAGAGGACGAGGCCCGACAAGACTTATGTCTCCTTTTAAAACATTGAAAAGCTGAGGTAATTCATCCAGACTGGTTTTTCGGATGAAAGAACTAAATTCAGTCAGCCTGTTTACATCCGGAAGTAAATCTCCATTTGAGTCCCGGGTATCTGACATCGTCCGGAATTTATATAGTCTGAAGAGCTTTTCATTTTTTCCTGGTCTTTCCTGACTGAAAAGAATGGGTTTCCCAAGTTTTAAATAAATGAGAAGACTTATAATCAGTATAACCGGAGATAAAACAATAAGTGCAAGAAGTGAAATTATGAAATCGAATAAGGGCTTGAATGCTTTTATATACATTATGATTCAGGAATTATGAAAATGTCAAAGATCCTGACAATCTGACTTCTTTTATTCATAAACATTAAATTAAGCATAATTTTTCACTTTTGAGGCTATCATTATCCTGCATGTTGGATATTTCAGTGATATTGACCCCAAAACGGCCATGTTTTCAAACCTTAATATGTAGAATCTTAAAACAGAGTTAATGGAAGTTTCCCCTACTTTAAAATCTAATCTTTGTACACATTTTTTTTATAAGTTCCAGCTGCAAGAAGGAGATCCCTCATTCCTCCAAACCTCCGCAAGCTCCGATTTGTCGGAATTCGGGATGACAGGTTATTTTTGGGGACATTGGAGGAAGAAGCGGCGATTCGCAACGAGTTTTTATTCAAAAAGTATTTTACTCGCGAATCGCCGCTTCTTCCTCCTGATAATCAACAAGATACCTGTCATCCCGAGCACCAGCGAGGGATCTCCTTCTCTCTTTCTGCAATTGACCTAAATTGAGATGTGATGAAAGATTAGCTTCAAGATGAGGGGAGAATTTATTTATCGGACTTTAGCCTGGTGTTTAATCTAAATCAAAGTTAAATGGAAGTTTCCCCTCCTTCAAAATCTATTCTTTATACACATTTTTTTTATAAGTTCCAGCTGCGAGAAGGAGATCCCGAATTCCTCCAAACCTTCGCAAGCTCCGATTTGTCGGAATTCGGGATGACAGGTTATTTTGTTGTAAGCACTTAAAATATAACTAACTAAGTTGTAAATGAAGAACAAAAAAACCACTTTTTAGGAATAAGTAAATTTGAATTATTCTTAAATATATTTCAGGGATTATGGGAAGAAGAAAATATTTGGTGTACCGATATTTTCGAAGTCATTTAATGTGATTATTTCGCTCATCATATCATTATAAATCCTGTAATTCAATGATTTAAAAAAGCTGATTATCATTTCAGAATTGGCCTGAATCTCAATCATTAAATGGGGGCGCTTATTCTCAATTGTCACTCTGAGTCCATCAACACACTCCCACTCGTATCCTTCAATATCAATTTTTATAAAATCTGGAGCCAGTTTGTTTTTCAGATAGTCATCAAGTCGAACAACTGTAACTGAATCAGTAGTATACTCTGAGTCAGGTTCAGCAGAATATTCACGATTTTTTTCAAATCCTTCGAAGTTTTTCACCAAAGTATTGTTCTGCCCGGTTATAGGATCAAGGTAGAATGTCATATTGGAATTCTGATTACCTGCGGCAAGCTCTTCGATAATTACATTCCCGGCATTTGAATTCTTAACATTGCCATACATATATTTCAGATTATTCTTTCCGGGTTCAAAAACAACTACATTTCCGGATTTTCCAGCTAAGTAAGAGTAATAGGTTGTCAGATAACCTATATGACCCCCTATCTCCAGTACTGTCATGCCCGGCTTTATTATCTCAGGAAATCGCAGCATGGTGTTCCTTTCTCTGTTCTTGCCATAAAACCAATAGCCTTTATGATGATAGCTGTTAAGTAAAAAGGGATAACCGGTGAAATGATGCTTAATGGTAATATCGCATGAAGTGATTTTCAAGAGAGATAAAACCAATTTGCGGATCAATCCAACCAGATATTTAGAAGTTTTCATAAATGACTTTTATTCTTTCAAATTGTGATTCTGGTTCTTGATTTATTATTACAATTTATTCACAAGGAAATCTTTCAGATGTACTTGTTCGATACCGTTGTAATTTTTTACATCAGCAAAAAGAATATAACTTTTTCCTTCTCTCCGTTGCCCTGAAATAATTTTAATTATCTCTTTGTCTATAACCGGTTTTATTCGGTCCGTGTATAAAGGCCGGGAAATAAACGGTCTTACTTTTAATATTTCTTCAATCATAATTGACAATATCTCACATAATAAATAATCTATCTATTACGATGTATAAATTTAGCAATATTTATCAATTACTGATGATGCATGAACTTGAACAATGTGGTTTCATATGATTGGTAATAAGTAAAATATAAGAGCTCACTGATTTTTTTGATTTGAATTGATGTGTTTACCCCGAAGTGGTTTAAATTAAATTGAAATCAAACGCATAAGTAGTGTATATCAATTATTAATATCTGCAATTTAGCCCAACTGCATTTTGCCCTGACGAATCTTCATTCTTCAGATTGTCAGGATCTCCGACATTTTGATTTTTCCGATGACATCAACTTCTCGCTAATTGTCGAATAGACTTTTGCTGTAGTACAATTTTCGATAAGATATTGATATCCCTTCTCCCCCATCTCTGATCTTAATTCCTTATTGAAGTATAGCTTATCAAAGTTTTTCTTATAAGTGTTCAAATCACCTGTAATACTCCACAGGCCACTTCCCGAACTCTCAATAATGTCAGGAAAATCAGTATTCTTATCAACGGATGCAAGGAGAGGTATTTTTGCTTCCCAGTATGATAGTGCCCTTGATGGAATATTTGGTATTGTGAATTTTTCGCTAAGGTTAATCAGCCCGATATCACAGATCTTAACCAGCTCCTGATACTGATCCCTGGTCATCTGGTCTTTTATTACAACATTTTGCAGATTATTCAGGGTTACCAGATCAACTATTTTTTGTTTTTCAGAGCCCTCACCAACAAACAGAAAAATAACATCTTTATAAGAAACATGCTCTCTGGCAAGGTCAATTATTGTCTCAACCTGTTGCGGTTTCCCAAAATTGCCTCCATACAGAACAATAAACTTATTCCCGAAGCCATATGATTTCTTTAAGTTCCAATCCGGTTCGGTATAATCATTAACAGTTTTCCAGTTTGGCAGCAGATGTAATTTATTCCTGTCGACTTCAGGATTATGATGTTCAATATATCTGATATTCCCGGTTGACATACAGCCAATATTATCCGAAACAGAATAAAGTTTCTTTTCCTGAATGCGAAAGAGACGAAACAGAAGGGGATTCTTCAAGATGCCGAGATCCATTGCATTCTGAGGAAAAATATCTCTCAGAATAAGGTAGATTCTGACATTGAGTTTTTTCTTCAGTTTTGTTACTGTTTTAAGATAGGTAACCGGTGGTGTAGGGAGAATAATTACATCAGGCTTTATATTTGTCAGAAACTTCTTCAGTGCCCGGTTAATCTGATAAGGTAACAACAGACTGGCAATACCCTTTTTTATGAATGAAGTATTAAAAAACTTCCATGTCTTAACCCTCAACACGTTTATTCCGCCTTCAATCGTTAATGATGTTTTAGCAGGCCCGTTTGCAACAACAACAGTGACCTCATGACCATTGGAGGCAAACTCAAGGGTCAGGTCTGTGTACATCGAGGAGTTGAAGCTTACATCGGGATAAGCTATCATTAAGAAAAGTATTCTCATGACTTTGCAAACGGAACCTTCCTGTCAATCAGCTTTGTAATGCCATACAGAAAAAGGAGGTTGACAGTAAAAAATGGGATCACCAGAAAATCGTATGACCTTGAGATAATTACCAGCACAACTATTATCAAGTTAATTAATACTGATAAGATAATAGTCTGAAGATGCGATAATCCTGACTGGACAGCCCTTTGATATGCATGTTTCCTATGTGCAATTGTGACTCGTTCTTTATTTTTCCACCTGCGAAAAAGAGTTAATGTGGCATCGAACCAAAACAGGGATGACAACATTAACCAGTGAATAATTGACAGATCAGAGGAATTATGAAAATAGATACCAAGAACAATAAGGATGAATCCAAGCTGAGTACTGCCAATATCACCCATAAATATTTTTGCTTTCGGCCAGTTCCAGAACAAAAAACCTATTACAGGGGTAATAAGGAAAAGGAAGAGATTATCTCCGGTTATAAGGTACATCGCTGATGAAATAAAAAGAGCCTCAACGGAGGCATACCCGTCTATCCCATCCAGAAAATTGTAAAGATTTATGAACCAGACTATTCCTATAACAACAACAGGATAGAGAAAAAACAGTGAATCAATTTCGAAACCCAGAATACTGACAGGCTCAATTCCTTTTAAAAAAGCAAAAGCAATAATTGAAGTTATTGTCTGAAAGGAGAGCCTTATTGCCGGGGGAATATTAAAGAGGTCATCTACAATGCTTACCCCGGCCAGTAATATCCCACTTATCAATGCAAAAAACAGAGATCGGTCCAGGTAATTAAAATAATAAAGTATTGAGATCCCGATATACCATGTAAGAACAATTGCCAGTCCACCACCCCTGGGAGTAGGAATAGTATGTGAACTTCTTTCGTTAGGTATATCCAGTATTTTATGACGAAGGGCAAAATGCCTTATGAGATATGTCAGCCCAAGTGAAATGAGGAGCAGAATACCGGATAAGAGGAGGATGTTATTCAAGGGTTAATGGTTAATTGGCCTTCGGCCGTTTCAGGCTTTGCCATCCGTAGCCGTAGGCGTTGGATGGGCTTCAGAAAGAGTTGAAAGAGTTGAAGGGGTTGAAAAGGTTTAAAAATGGTTTGCAGCCGTTTCTGGCTTTGCCATCCGCCTTCGTCAGCCATAGTGAGTCTTCGACGAACAAAGGATGAAGCCGGAAGCGAAGGATGGGCTTCAGAAAGAGTTGAAAGAGTTGAAAAGGTTGAAGAGGTTTAAAAGGTTTAAAAATTGCTTGCTGCCGTTTCAGGCTTCGCCATCCGTAGCCGTAGGCGTTGGATGGGTTTCAGAACAAGTCAGAAAGAGTTGAAAAGGTTGAAGGGGTTTAAAAGGTTTAAAAATGGCCTCAGCACATTTTTGGAAATAGTTATTGTTTTTTTTCTTGCTGCGAAGGCTTGTGGTAAGCAATACTGTT
>CAIJYD010000032.1 GCA_903824785.1 uncultured Bacteroidota bacterium | reverse complement strand
CCATTTGAGATTCTTTCTTTTGTTTCTCTTAAGTACTCTTGTATAAGCTCTACGTTATCAACAGTGTAAGGTAATTCAATCATATTACAAATCTTTTGGTACAAAAATAAGAAATAATTTACAAATTCCCAATGATTGGGAATTGTTTTTAAAATTAAAATTTCATAAAACTTGACTGGAACCCGTTCGTAATGCTTGCAACGACTCAATAAATGCAACTTGTACAAGATGCAAACATCCTGGCAAGCTTGCCTACTTATCTCCTCTTTATCTTATTGCTACGTAGCTTTTCTGCCTCCTTAATGTGTTCTGGCCTTGAGGGTATTTTGCCTATTTTTTTAAACAGGAGCTCGAAGGCTTCCTGTAATGCATCCTTTTGGGTAAACATTGAATCTCCCTGTTGTCTTTTCAGGTGAACATAATCCCTGATCTTCTCCAGGTGATCTGATTTAATGATGAATGTTTGCCGAATTTCCTCCGGGTATTTTTCGGCGAGAAATGTATTGTTTTCTTCCTTTATCTCAGTACCTGTGAATAAACTACTTATTCCTTTTTTAGCTGAAATGTTCGTTTTGTCTATAGAATCTAGAAAGTTTTTCTTTGCCATATATCATATAATTAGAATGTTATTAGTATTATTAATGTTACTAGTATTACCAGTATTATTAATTTAATATTTCGCTGACCAGGCTTTCATAATCCTTTGCGCCGTTACTCTTAGCATCATAGCTGAATATATCTTTCCCACGAACCGGAGCTTCTGCCAGTGCAACATTATCCCGGATCAGTGTTTTAAATATTTTCCCTTTGAAATGTTTATTGACTGATTCGGCGATATCCCTGTTTAGAATCTTACGATTATCGTACTGCGTGATAAAAACGCCACCAATAGAAAGGCCTGAATTTAGATTTTCTTTCACCATTGAAATAATATCCGTTAACTTATCAAGTCCATGTAGCGCAAGAAACTGGGCTTGTAGAGGTATAAAAATTTCGTCAGCAGCTGTAAGCGCATTTACAGTGATAAGCCCCAGGGACGGAGGGCAGTCTATTAGTACATATTCATAACTATCCTTCACTTTATCCACAAGTTTCTTTAAAATCACCTCCCGTGCAAACTTTGAGGCCAGTTCAACCTCGATGCTTGCCAGATCCAAAGTAGAAGGTACTAAATCAAGATTCTCTGAAATTTTAATGACCGGCAGATCGTGATCACCCCGCAAAGCTCCATAAATGCTTTTTTCAACATTGGCAATTCCTAAACATTGTGTTAGGTTGGATTGTGGATCGAGATCTATCAGAAGAACCTTTCTCCCTTTCAGGGCGATCCCTGCACCAATGTTTAGTGTGGATGTTGTTTTTCCTACACCGCCCTTGTGGTTGCTAATTGCAATTACTTTCTTCATATTCTGAATGTTATTAGTGTTACTCGTGTTATTCGTGTTACAAATATTACAAATGTTACTCATTAGTTTTAATGTTTGCCGTTGTATTTATACAGAACTTATTAACATGTGCTTGTTTTTGGGTCTGTCTTCTGCAGCTGTAGATCCAGTGAGTAGTAAAAAATTAAATTTTAGGGGCAAAAGAAGCGATTTGCGCCACTTAAAATATTTTTTCGAGACCTATTTCTGCAGATAGTCTTCCTCGATGATATAGCGTGCAAAAGCTGCATAGCTGGCCGCTGTTTCCTTTTCCTGCATTCTTACAAGCCTGTCATAAAGTTTTGGCAGCTGATCCGGGTTCTTTTGCAGGTGCTTAATCACTTTGTCAATCCATGCCTTGTTTTTAGGTGTAAATTTCAATTCAATTATATACCACCATTTCAGTTAAATAATATATCACTCGATAAAGATAAAAAGATTCTTGTTGTTTGTTGTTAGCTGCATTGAATAAAGGAAGGTACCTTCCTTTAT
>CAIJYD010000031.1 GCA_903824785.1 uncultured Bacteroidota bacterium | reverse complement strand
TGCTCCCTGCGGTCGCTTGATCCGTTCAGGGTAACAGCCCAAAGAAAAAGCCCTGCATCCGCCTTCGGCGAGACTTTCTTGTCATTCGTAAATTGTCTTGCATAGTCACCCCTCTTTGCAAAGCAGAGAGGGGATGGGGGTGAGTTCATGGTCTCAGAAGGATTGCTCCCTGCGGTCGCTTGATCCGTTCAGGGTAACAGCCCAAAGAAAAAGCCCTGCATCCGCCTTCGGCGAGACTTTCTTGTCATTCGTAAATTGTCTTGCATAGTCACCCCTCTTTGCCAGGCAGAGAGGGGATGGGGGTGAGTTCATGGTCTCTGAAGGATTGCTCTCTTCGCTCGCGATCCTCTTTGGGGTGCTTAACAAAGAAAAAGCCACGCTATGCTGCGCATAGCTTCGACTTTTTTGTTTCCATCCCTCCGCCTCGCAGGCGGGCGTCGGACTGAAAACAAAAAAGCCGGGTACTTCGTACCTGGCTTTTCCTTATGTAGCGGAGGAAGGATTCGAACCTCCGACCTTTGGGTTATGAGCCCAACGAGCTACCACTGCTCCACCCCGCAATATTGAGGTGCAAATGTAATCTATTGAAAGCAATTACCAAAATAAATACGAAGAATAATTTTTAGAAGTCGGAGGTCGAAGATACAGACAACCTGAAAGGTTCGTCAGTGACAGAAGTCTGACTTCACTCTTACTTCTTCCGCCTTTCAATATTAATTACTAAATTTGCACTACTGTTTTGTAATTAACTTTTAGAATGTAACCATGCCAAGAGTATTCAAAGCCACAGAAATAGAAAAGGAAGATAAAGAGGTAAAACGCGATTATCTCGACAGACATATGCCACATGTTTTCTGTCCCGGCGAAGTTAAGAGGGGAGAGAAATTTGAGATTAAAGTAAAATTGGGTGAGGAGTATGCTCATCCTGATGAACATGACCATTTTATAAGCGTGATTCAGCTCTGGAACCGCGAAACATTACTCGCTGAAGCCCGTTATACAGCAGGTGTTTACGGAACCAAGCCTTCACATTTCGAAATAGATTTTTACATTGTTGCCCCGGAGGTTTCAATGAACCTCTCTGCAATGGCAGTATGTACAAAACATGGACTGTGGCAGAGCGAAGACAAACAGGTTAAAGTAATCTGACAAAGTATAATCCCCCTTTTTCCCTCCATTAAATGATTTGATGAGGCAGGATTATTATCTTTGCATGCCAAATATTTATTAAAACATGGCTAAGGACGATAAGAAAAAAAAGAACTGGCGCGATAAGTACAGGTTTTCTGTAAGTAATGACCATACTTTTGAAGAGGTGTGGAGAATTATATTAACCAGATATAATGCGTTTCTGCTTATCTCATTTCTGATAATTTGTATTATCGGCGCCACAACTTCAATCATTGCTTTCACAAACCTTAGAGAATTTATCCCCGGATATCCCGATGTTGCTATGAGACGTAATATCCTTATGAGTGCTATCCGCCTTGATTCTCTCGACAGGGAACTGGATCTCAGGGATAAATATTTCGCTAACCTGAATGCTATAATCTCAGGGAATCAACCTTCTGAAATAAGGGTGAGACAAGATACCACTACGAACTATAAAGCCATTGCCTTCAATAAAACTCCTGAAGATTCTGTATTAAGAGCAAGGGTCGAAAATGAAGAACGTTATAATCTTACTCTTGGCCCATCAACCACCGAATCAGTTTCAGGCCTTGCCAGTCTTCATTTTTTTCCTCCTATAAAAGGAATTATTTCCGGAAAATATGATGTCCGGACAAAACACTTCGGAACAGATATCGTTACAAAACCGAAAGCTCTTGTTTCTGCTGCCCTTGATGGAACTGTTATCTTTACAGGCTGGACAATGGAGACAGGATTTGTTATCGAAGTTCAGCACCCGAATAATCTTGTTTCGGTTTATAAGCATAATGCCGGTCTTTTAAAAGAAACAGGCGATCTAGTTAGGGCCGGTGAAGCCATCTCTGTTGTTGGTGATTCCGGTGAACTATATACCTCCGGCCCTCATCTCCATTTTGAAATCTGGTACAAAGGCAGCCCTCTCGACCCTGAAAAGCATATCTTATTCTAAAACCATGATGCAGGGGAAACCGGAAAAAATTGCATTACTGGGATCAACAGGGTCGATTGGCACTCAGGCTCTTGACGTTATTTCACGGTACCCCGACAGATTCGTTATTGAAGTCCTTATCGCCGGTAATAATATTGACCTTCTGACACAACAGGCTCTCCGGTTTCAACCCGATTCGGTTGTTATTGATAATGTTGATCATTACCTTCAGCTGAAAGAAAATCTTAAGGATACAAACATAAAAGTTTATGCAGGACAGGAAGCTGTAGAACAGATTGTTACATCTGCATCAATTGATGTTGTGATTGCTTCTATTGTTGGCTATTCCGGACTGAGGCCAACGGTTGCCGCAATAAAAGCCGGGAAGAAAATCGCCCTTGCAAATAAAGAGACTCTGGTTGTTGCAGGAGAGATCATAGCCAGACTGGTAATGGAATCGGGAAGTCGTATCATTCCTGTCGACTCAGAACACTCGGCAATCTTTCAGTGTCTTGTCGGGGAATCCGGTAACCCAGTTGAGAAGATTACCCTAACAGCTTCAGGTGGTCCGTTCAGGGAGTTAACGCAAGAGATGCTTGCCCGGGTGAAACCTGCTGAAGCTCTTAAACATCCAATATGGGATATGGGAAGCAAAGTAACAATCGATTCAGCTTCACTTATGAATAAAGGGCTCGAGGTGATTGAAGCCAAATGGCTCTTTGATCTCTCCCCGGAACAGATCTCTGTTATTATCCACCCGCAATCGGTAGTTCATTCATTTGTCCATTTTGCCGATGGTTCAGTGAAAGCTCAACTCGGAGTCCCCGACATGAGAGTCCCTATTCTCTATGCACTGACCTACCCTGACAGGCTTTGTTCCGATCTTCCCCGACTCGATTTCAGAGATCATCCGACACTCACTTTTACTGAACCGGACATTAAGAAATTCCGCAACCTTGCACTCGCATTTGATGCATTAAAGAGCGGAGGTAATATGCCATGTATCCTGAATGCAGCAAATGAAATCGCAGTTAGTGCATTTCTTTCTGAAAAAATCGGATTTATGCAGATGTCAGATGTGGTGGAGTTTACAATGGAAAACAGTCTGCACTCCCAATCTCCTGACCTCGATTTTCTTGAGGTAACTGATTTTAATGCCCGTAAGACAGCTTCAAATTATATTAATAAACTGAATAATTCAAAATGATAATTATTATTAAAATCCTCCAGTTCATAATGAGTTTGTCAATTCTTGTAATAATACATGAATTTGGCCATTTTATACTGGCTAAACTGTTCAAGACAAGAGTTGAAAAATTCTATCTTTTCTTCGATCCCTGGTTTTCCCTGTTTAAATATAAACGTGGTGAAACTGAATATGGAATAGGCTGGCTGCCACTTGGCGGTTATGTTAAGATCTCGGGAATGATTGATGAATCGATGGACAAGGAGCAGATGAAACTACCGGCACAACCATATGAATTCCGGTCTAAAACATCTTTTCAGAGGCTTCTGATAATGACAGGTGGCGTCATCTTTAATTTTGTCTCTGCCATGCTGATTTATGTTTTTGTCCTGTTCGCATGGGGCGAAACATACCTCCCGACAGCAAATGTAAAATATGGAATTGTTACCGATTCAATAGGATATAAAATCGGACTCAGAAATGGTGATAAAATACTTACTATCGATAATCTGCAGGTTGAGAATTTTTTACAGATTACTCCGGATATAGTTTTGAATAACCGCAAAACGATTCAGGTGGAACGCGATGGACAACCCGTAACAATAGATATCCCAAAAGAGTTTATTCCTCAGATGCTTAAAGGGAAAGGACAGATCAGCTACCGGATCCCTTTCCAGTCTTTGTTAATAAAATCTTTTTATAAGGAATCGCCGGCAAAAAATGCAGGGATTCTTGCCGGAGATGAACTCACCGGAATTGACAGTATTAAATTCAGGTATGCTGATGAGTTCCAGAAATATCTTCAGGAAAAAAAATCCACCCCGGTGGTAGTGGAGCTGTTACGTAACGGGAAAAGTGAGAAGATCACTGTAACCCCAACCTCTGCAGGACTATTGGGAATTGGTTATACCGTCCCTTCCCTTGATCAGATATTTGACCTGAAGACACTGAAATACGGATTCTTTCAGTCAATTCCTGCCGGTATCGAAAAAGGATTTAAAACAGTTGCCGACTACCTTAAACAATTCAAACTCCTTTTTGCCAAAAATTCAAAAGCCTATGAATCTCTTGGTGGGTTTATTACAATCGGAAGCATCTTTCCGGGGGTATGGGACTGGCAGAGGTTCTGGGATCTGACAGCATTCCTTTCAATAATACTAGCCGTAATGAATATCCTTCCTATACCGGCACTTGACGGTGGTCATGTTATGTTCCTGATGTTTGAGGTTATAACAGGAAGAAAACCAAGCGATAAGTTTCTCGAATATGCACAGTATGTTGGGATGTTATTATTGCTTGCACTTCTGCTTTTTGCAAACGGTAACGATATTCTCAGGCTGATAAGGAAATAGTTTTGTTTCTTGCCGGAAACTGATGGTTATATTATTTTAATAAGGAGTTGTAATTAAATAAAGTATTTTTAACTTTGTCTAAATTCTAATACGAAAAGCGATGGGAAAGATAGGTTTAACAGAAATTATATTGGTATTGGTTGTTGTGGTTCTTCTATTTGGAGGGCGTAAAATTCCTGAACTTATGAAAGGTATCGGACAGGGTATGAAAGAATTTAAAAAAGCTTCAAAATACGATCCTGCAACTGACGAGAACAAGGAAGTAGCAGAAAAGGACAAATTTTAATATCATGATATTCACAGGAAACCTGCAACTAATTGCAGGTTTTTTGCTTTAAATACAGACTGATCTTTCACGCTGTCTTTCATTTTGCAAATCAGGATGATGTTCGATAGCTCACTTTTCAGAGTAAAACAGGGGTTTTCAGTGATGATTAAAGAAACTCATACTTCTGATTTCTTCTTCCCGGAATAAATCCGGCCTCTTTTATTACCGACTGCATCTCTTCCGCATTAAAGCGATTTCCCGCGCCGGCAGCACTTACCACATTTTCTTCAATCATAATTGACCCAAGATCATTGGCTCCCGAATGGAGTGATAGCATTCCATTCTCTTTGCCGACAGTGAGCATTGATGCTTGTATGTTTTTGATGTTATTCAGAATAATCCGGCTTATTGCAATCATCCTGATATAGTCGGGTCCGCTGTAACTGCTCTTGATGCCATGCTTTTGTAAAAGAACAGTTCCTTCATCCTGAAATGGCCATGGAATAAAGGTTATAAATCCATAATGGTTCTCCGGCCTGCTCTCCTGAAGGTCCCTTAACAGGATAAGATGTTCAATTCTCTCCTCTGTCGTTTCAATATGGCCATACATCATGGTTGCTGAAGTGGGTAGGTTTAATATGTGGGCTTCCTTCATCACTCCCAGCCACTCGGAAGTTGTGGCTTTTGCAGGTGAAATGATTTTTCTTACACGATCAGCAAGAATCTCAGCCCCGGCTCCGGGCAGACTGTCAAGGCCGGCGTCAATAAGCTTTGACAGAACTTCTGAATAGGAGATCTTCTCTTTTTTTGCCAGGTAAACAATCTCAGGCGGACCCAGTGCATGTAGTTTTAAGGAAGGGTAAGATCTCCTGAGATTTCTGAAAAGATCACAGTAAAATTCCAGACCAAGATCAGGGTTCATTCCTCCCTGCAGAAGAAGCTGATCGCCGCCAAGTAAAAACAGTTCCTCAATTTTGGTTTTGTATTCTTCTGCTGAGGTGACATATGCTTCCGGGGAACCTTTTTTTCGGCAGAAGTTGCAGAAGGAGCATTGAGAAAAACAGACATTGGTAAGGTTAACGTTCCTGTCTATCATCCAACCGGCTTTTTTTCCCGGATTATGCAGCTGCCTCAGGCAATTGCCAACAAACATAAGCTCTTCAAGCGGAGCCTTTTTATAAAGCGTAACTCCCTCCTCCAGGTTCAGAGGAATAAGTCTGAGAGCTTTTTTATATAATGGTCTTAAATCCATATTGGTCAGTAAAGTTTCTTCCGGGTAAATTATGCCTGCCGGCTTTCAATAATAATTTAATAAAAATTCTCAAACATTCACATATACAATGCATTAGAACATTAATGTATCAGTTTATATTTTAACATTCAGTTGCATGTTTTATTCTCAGTTTTATTGAAAGCAAAGGTAACGCTTTGGAAACGAAACAATCAATATTTTAATTAACTTTACATGTTCAAAAATTGCGGGATTATATTATGAAACCTGAGATAGAAAAAATATCAGAAATATCAATAAATCAATCCGTTATATGCATTATCGGAAGCGATCACATACCTGAAACGCTGGCTCTCAGCAAAACAGAAATGCAGTTTGCCAATGATCGTTTGATGGCGAAAGACGACTCTGTATTTATTAATTCGTACAACAAATGCATATATCTTGTCAGATTAAAGGAGCGAACAAGTCACTATAAGGTCAGGGAAGAACTTCGCAAATCAGCCTCTGTTTTGCTGAAACGAATAAAAGAAAACAACCATTCTGAACTGGTAATTACATCAGATAATGCTTACAAAGGTGCAATTGAAGATTTTGCTGAAGGGCTTCTGCTGAGTTCTTATTCTTTCAATAAATATAAGACAAAACCAGAAACCCCGGATAAAAATAATTATCCTTCAAAGCTTCTCCTTTATGGCGATATTGACGATTCTGATCTGAAATGGCTTGTTGATCTTTCTGATGCTACCTTTTTTGCCCGCGATTTGGTAAATGAACCTGTTAACCATCTCAATGCATCCGGTTTGGCAGGAGAGATAAAAAAAGCTGGTGATGCCGCAGGCTTTTCCGTTGAAATATTAACAAAGGGAAAAATTGAAGCTCTGAAAATGGGCGGTCTTCTGGCCGTAAATAAAGGAAGCATCGATCCGCCGGTTTTCTGCATTCTGGAGTGGCACCCGGATAATTGTCTGAATGACAAACCGATTGTTCTGGTTGGGAAGGGAGTAGTTTATGATACAGGTGGCCTGAATATTAAAACAGGCGATTATATGGCGGGGATGAATGGAGATATGGCCGGGGCTGCTGCCGTAACCGGTGTTTTAAGTGCAGTTGCAAAATCAGGTATCCCCCTTCATGTTATTGGATTGGTTCCTTCAACCGATAACAGACCGGGTGGGAATGCCTATACACAGGGCGACATAATAACAATGCATAATAAACTTACTGTTGAAATAGGTAATACCGATGCTGAAGGCAGGCTTCTATTAGCCGATGCTCTTAGTTATGCGTCAAGGTATTCACCGGAACTAATAATTGATATTGCAACACTAACCGGTTCTGCCGCAATGACTTTCGGTAATCAGGCTATTGCCATAATGACCAATGCTGACAGAAAATATATAAATCTTCTGGAAGAATCTGGTAATGAGGTGTATGAAAGAATAGCCGAACTCCCATTATGGGAAGAATACGGCGAATTGCTTAAGTCAGATGTTGCCGATCTTAATAATGTTGGAGGAAGGGAAGCCGGAGCTATTTTCGCAGGAAAATTCCTTGAAAGGTTTACTGAGTTCCCTCTGATACATATGGATATAGCAGGAACCAGTCTGCTCAAAAAGGATGATTTTTACAGAAAAAAGCACGGAACAGGATCCGGATTAAGGCTGCTGGCAACATTTTTGAAAAGACTGGCAGCCAGTTATTCAGAAAAGAAAGTATAATAATGGAAAAGAAAACAATAATTGCCGGCATCTCTCACGGAGATATAAATGGTATCGGATATGAAGTTATTATCAAAGCTCTTTCAGATCCGATGATAAATGAGATTTGCACCACCGTTGTATATGGCTCTCCGAAGGTGGCTGCATATCATCGTAAAGCACTGAATGTTAGTAATTTCAGCTTTAACAATATAAGAACACCCGAGGAAGCTCAGGCCAATAAGGCCAATATGATAAATGTCCTTGACGATAATACCAGGGTAGAACTCGGGAAGTCAACACCGCAGGGAGGAGAAGCCGCTCTTATTTCTCTCGAAAGAGCTGTCGCAGACCTGAAAAGTGGTAAAATTGACGTTCTTATTACCGCACCAATTGATAAAAATAATGTTCAGTCAGATAGTTTTAACTTCAAAGGGCACACAGAGTATCTGAAATCAAAGGCCGGTGCAGAGGAAGTCCTGATGTTCATGATCGGGGAGAGTATGAGGATAGGTATTGCAACAGGTCATGTACCGATAAGCAAAGTTGCTGAACTGATAACCGTTGAATTGCTTATGCGCAAGATAAAGCTGATGAATCAATCGCTTATTCTCGACTTCGGAATCAGGAGACCACGGATAGCAGTACTGGGGCTCAATCCACATGCCGGCGATAACTCATTACTGGGAACAGAGGAAGCTGAAATAATTCTCCCTGCCATTCAAAAGGCTCAAAAAGAAGGCATTATGGCATTTGGGCCATTCCCTGCTGACGGGTTTTTCGGAGCCGGTTCATTCACAAAATTCGACGGCATCCTTTCAATGTATCACGATCAGGGTCTTACTCCATTTAAAGCTTTGTCTTTCGATTCCGGAGTAAACTTTACTGCAGGCCTTTCTTTTATCAGGACATCTCCTGTTCACGGAACAGCATTTGCCATCTCAGGAAAAGGAGAAGCTTCGGAAAACTCTTTCCGTCAGTCTATTTATCTGGCATGCGATATCTTCAGAAACAGAAAGACTTATGCGGAAATATCGAAGAATCCTTTAAAACATCAGGATATCGAAATCCATACTGACCGTTATGATGAACTTCCTCCTGATATCTTTAATGCAGAGCAGTAATTATGATAGATTATATTAAAGGAGAAATAACACGGATCACTCCTACCTACCTGCTCATTGAGACAGCAGGAGTCGGTTATTTTATAAATATTTCGGTAACAACATTCTCTAAACTTGAAGGTAAAAGCGAATTTCAAATTCTGGTCCATGAGGTTATAAGGGAGGATGCTCACCTGCTATTCGGATTTGCCGACAATGAAGAGCGCGATATTTTCAGATTGCTTATTTCAGTGACAGGTGTTGGTGCAAATACTGCAAGAATGATGCTCTCTTCTCTTAGTCCGGATGAAATTGAAAGGGCAATTTTAGGTTCCGCAGTTGATATCCTGAAGGGTGTAAAAGGGATAGGGTTAAAAACAGCCCAGCGGATTATTGTTGACCTTAAAGACAAACTGGGAAAACCGGCAGGAGGTGGTGAAATATTTGCCTTTGCAGACAATACAAAGCGCGAAGAAGCGTTATCTGCTTTAGTAATGCTTGGGTTTGCCAAAAGCACTGTCTCAAAGATCCTTGATAAGATTGTCAGAGAAGAAAAAAACCTGACGGTTGAGGATATGATAAAGAGAGCGCTTAAAAATTTGTAATTCTGAATAAAAGCCGGATTGGGATCAGGGATATCATATAAAAATCTTCTGGTAATTTCATATCTTGTACTGTTCGCTTCATTTCTCATAAAGTCTGCAGAATCAAGTGGACAAGTTGCTTTGCAACCTCGCGTAGCAGCAGATACAACCGGAAGACCGGTTCTGAAACTAAAAGATAATTCCGGAATCCCATGGGAAAAGAAACAGAAGGCACCTCTTTTTCTCGATAATCCATCAAACATAAAATCCACGGTAATCTATAATCCTGATAAGAATGAATACACTATTTATCAGAAAGTAGGGGCTTTCGATTACCGTACTCCCGTTCATATGAGCCCGGAAGAATTCAGAAAATTTGAATATTCAAGAGCAATGCGCGATTACTGGCAATCGCGAATCTCGGGTGATGAATCGGGTTTCAGGTCAGCATTGATACCTCAGATCGAGATAGGGGGTGCAGCCTTCGATAAGATCTTTGGGAGCAATACCATCAATATTGTACCACAGGGATCTGCGGAACTGATTTTTGGAATTAATATTTCCCGGACTGAGAATCCGACCCTCTCCGAAAAACTGCGGACAATACCAACATTCGATTTCAAGGAAAAAATCCAGATGAATGTCACTGGCACCATCGGAGATAAAATGGAGCTTGGTATCAATTATAATACCGATGCAATGTTCGAATTTGAGAACAGAACTAAACTTCAGTATGCCGGGAAAGAGGATGAGATTCTGAAAAAAGTTGAGGCGGGAGATGTAACACTTCCGCTTACAGGGTCGCTGATAACGGGAAGCTACAGCCTTTTCGGTCTCAAGACTGAGATGCAATTCGGGAAAATGACAATTACAACTGTTCTCTCCCAGCAGAAGGGAGAATCGTCGGTAATTGATGTTAAAGGTGGAGCACAGCTGACAGAATTTGAGGTTTATGCCGATGAGTATGAAGCCAACCGCCATTTCTTCCTTTCTCAATATTACAGAGACACCTACGATGAGTCTTTGAAGAATCTGCCGATCGTCAGTTCAGGAATAAACATTGAACGTATCGAGGTATGGGTTACAAATAAGTCAAGTCGGTTTGAGGAAGCCAGTAACAGGAATATAGTTGCATTTATGGACCTTGCCGAAAATGGCAACCATATCTTTAATGATGTTCCGGCATTTCAAAACTCTTCGGGCGCTTTGATTTACCCCGATAATAGTGCCAACAGATTATACGATCAGCTGACTAATGCCTATTCAGCGATTCGTAATGTTGATCAGGTAACCAATGCTTTCGACCCTCTGTATCCCGGATTTCAGATAGGGCGCGACTTTGAAAAAATTGAGAATGCCCGAAAGCTGAACGAAAGAGAATATTATTTTAACAGACAGCTGGGTTATATATCTCTCAACACAGCACTGAATACTGACGAAGTCCTGGCGGTTGCTTATGAATATACACTTGGTGGTCAGATTTTTAAGGTTGGAGAATTCTCAACAGACGGAATAAGTGCCCCGCAGACTCTTATTCTTAAACTGTTAAAAGGAACCACATTGAGTCCAAAATTGCCAACATGGAACCTGATGATGAAAAACGTTTATTCACTCGGATCAGGAAAACTGGACAGGAAAGATTTTGAACTTAACATCCTCTATCAGGATGATAAGACAGGGAATTCTGTCAATTATATTCCTGAAGGAAAGTTAGCCGACAAGGTATTACTGCAGGTTATGGGGCTCGACAATCTTAATTCCCAGCTGGATAGGGAACCTGATGGGTTTTTCGATTTTATTGAAGATGTTACTGTGATGCTCGACAGGGGAAAGATAGTTTTTCCCGTTATTGAGCCATTCGGTAGTCATCTGAAAAAGATGATAGTAGATCCTAAATTGATAAACACCTATGTCTTCCAGGAGCTTTATGATTCAACCCAGACTGTTGCCCGGCAGATGGCGGAAAAGAACAAGTTTAAACTTACAGGGCAGTATTCTTCCGAATCGGGATCTGAAATCCGGCTTAACGCAACAAGCATTCCTCAGGGCGGAGTAAAGGTTACTGCAGGAGGAGTTCCTCTTACCGAAAATACAGATTATACTGTCGATTATAATATGGGAACTGTAAGAATAATAAATAGTGCCCTTATCGAATCGCAGACCCCCATTCAGGTCTCACTGGAAAGTAATCAGTTTTTTGGCTTTCAGACAAAGACCCTCGTTGGGACTCATCTCGATTACAAAGTCTCCGATAATTTTGATATTGGCGCAACTGTACTTCATCTTACTGAAAGACCCTATACCCAGAAAGTAAATTTTGGAGAGGAGCCTATCTCAAATACAATTTGGGGCCTTAATACTTCATACAAAACACAATCACAGCTTCTTACAAAGATCATTGATAAAATACCTCTTCTCGATACAAAAACCCCTTCAACATTCTCCTTCTTTGGAGAGTTTGCCAATCTGATCCCCGGCCATTCAAAAGCGATCTCAAGTGCGGGGAATTCATATATAGATGATTTTGAGGCAAGTGAAATTCCTCTCGATCTGAAATCATTTAATGCGTGGACAATAGCAAGTGTACCTCAGGGACAGGAACAGCTTTTCCCGGAAGGTCGTTTTAACAATAAACCTGCAAGCGGATTTAACAGGGCAAAATTATCGTGGTATGTTATCGACCCGCTCTTTTTACGCAACGGATCATCAACCCCGGGTCATATAAAGCAAAATCCTGATTTGCAATCAAGTCATTTTGTAAGAGAGGTTTATGAAAATGAAATTTTTCCATACCGCGAAAGTCCCAGCGGTATCCCTACTAATATTTCTGTTCTTAACCTTGCTTATTATCCGGGCGAAAGGGGACCTTATAATTATGACACCGATCCTGGTACTTTTTCTAAAGGGATAAGTTCATCAGGTTTGCTTAATGAGCCCAAATCAAGATGGGGAGGTATAATGAGGGAGGTGCTTACCAGCGATTTCGAAACAGCAAATATTCAGTATGTCAAGTTCTGGGTTATGGATCCTTTTGTTGAAAACCCCAATCAGGCAGGAGGAGACCTTTATATAAATCTTGGAAATGTTTCGGAAGATATTTTACGCGATTCAAGAAAAAGTTTTGAGAATGGCTTGCCCGGTTCTCCTGAACCTAAAAATATTGATACAACTGCATGGGGAAGGGTTCCAACCGTACAGGCTGTTGTCCATGCATTTGACAATGCTCTGGAGTCGAGGCTCTACCAGGACGTTGGCCTCGACGGACTAAGAAACCTCGATGAGCAATCTTATTTTACCGAATATCTCAGGAAAGCATTGATGATAACCAATCCGGAGGATTACCAGAAAATACAGGATGACCCTTCCGGCGATGATTTCCATTATTTCAGAGGATCTGATTTTGATTCCGAACAGCTATCCATTCTCGACAGGTATAAAAAGTATAACGGACAGGAAGGAAACTCTCCGACCTCGGAAATGTCAAAAGAATCATACCCTACATCCGGATCAACCCTGCCCGATATGGAGGATATTAACCGCGACAATACTCTGAGCGAAACGGAAAGCTATTATCAGTATAAGATTAGCATACGTCCGGGCGATATTAAGGTCGGATCAAATTATGTTGTCGATGAGATTGAATACGAAGCTACTTTTGCAAACGGGAGAAAATCGAAAGTGAAATGGTATCAGTTTAAGGTTCCCATAACTGATTATCAGAAAGTTGTTGGACCGATTAAAGATTTCAAATCGATCCGTTTCATCAGATTGTTCCTTAAGAATTTCGAAGAGCCTGTTGTAATGCGTTTTGCAAAGCTCGATCTGGTAAGGGCAGAATGGAGAAAATACAATATTTCATTTATGGAAGGCGGAGAAAGGATAACTGTTCCTGAATCTGCAGATGGCACATTTGATATAAGTTCAGTAAGTATTGAGGAGAACTCAGGAAAAGAACCGGTAAATTATGTGCTTCCTCCGGGGTTCGACAGGATAACAGATCCTCAGAATCCTCAGCTCAGACAGCTTAATGAACAGTCTATGGTCATGAAAGTTCAGAACCTTGAAGATGGTGATGCCCGCGCAGCTTTCAGAAATGTTAGTCTCGATATCAGACAGTATCGCAGGTTGCGGATGGAGGTTCATGCGGAAGCAATTATTGGTCAGCCATTACAGGATAATGAGCTGACTGCATTTATCAGAATCGGTTCAGATTATAAAGGCAATTTTTATGAGTACGAGATTCCTTTGAAACTTACACCGCCGGGCCGTTATGATAATGATATTGATGCCAAGAGAGAAATAGTGTGGCCAACGGAAAACAGTTTCAATATTGATCTTTCTGTTTTACAGGAAGCTAAACAGGCACGCAACAAGAAAATGCAGGAACCGGGATCATCATTGAGCGTTTCTGATGTATTTGTCTTTCCTTATCAAAACGCCAGGATTTCAGTATCCGGAAACCCCAATCTGAGCAATGTAAAAGTCATTATGATTGGAGTGAGGAATCCGATAAAGACAAGAACCCTGAACTCAGATGACGGAAATCCAAAATATGGTGAGATCTGGATCAATGAACTCAGGCTAAGTGATTTTATTGAAAATGGAGGATGGGCAGCAAATGCTCATTTGCAGGCACGGCTGGCTGATCTTGGTACTGTTGATTTTGTCGGGCAGGCTAGCACACCTGGCTGGGGAAGTATTGAGAAAAAAGTGAATGAGAGGAGTAAGGAAGAGATCCTGAAATATGACGCTTCATCAAATATTGAATTTGGAAAATTCTTTCCCGAGGAGATGGGAGTACGTCTTCCTGTTTATGTCGGATATTCTGAAACACACATTAAACCTCAATACAATCCTCTCGACCCTGATGTTCTTTTAAATGATGCGCTGAGGAATGCACCTGACCAGCAAACCCGCGACTCAATTACCACATTGTCTGAAGATTATGCCCGCAGGAAGACTATCAACATTAGTAATGCAGGAATAACAAAACGGGGTGAAAAACCTCATCCGTGGGATCTGGCAAACCTTAGCGTGAATTATACATACAATGAAACATTTTCCAGTAGTACCAAAACAGAGATTGATCTTGATAAAACATATAAGGGTGGATTAAACTATAATTATGAAGCTCAGCCTGCCAATGTGATGCCTTTTAAGAACGTTAAGCTGCTTAATTCTCCGGTACTCAGAATAGTAAAAGATTTTAATTTCTATTTATTTCCAAAAAACTTAGCATTTAGAACTGATCTGAGCCGCTATTATAATGAGGTGAAAACTAGGAATATAAACAACCCTTATCTCCGCATTACTCCTTCATACAGAAAAGATTTCGAATGGAGCCGCATGTATGATTTCAAATATGACGTTACCCGTCAGCTGAAAGTCGATTTTACCGCTACAAATCTTGCCAGGATAGATGAGCCTTCCGGTGGGGTGGATAAAAAAAGATACCAAAGCGATTATGAGAACTGGCGCGATTCAGTAATGGTTAATCTGAGGAACTTTGGCAGAACAACCACCTATAATCATTTTGTAAATGTTACATATACCATCCCGATAAATAAACTGCCTCTGCTTTCATGGGTTAATGCCAATGCCCGCTATGGATCAGATTATACCTGGCTTGCAGGTCCTCTTTTTCCCGACAGTATGAATATTAATCTGGGTAATTCAATTAAAAATCACAATGAGATGACATTAACCGGTACAGCAAACCTCTCTACACTGTACGGGAAATCGAAATTTCTTAAAAACATCGAGAATAATACCCGTCCCGATGCAGCCAGTAAAAAGAAGCCTGAATTAAAAACGGTTACATATGTCAAAGAGAATGTGAACTTCAAGGCAAAAGCCGTGAAGGCTATCTATCATAACCTTAAAACCAAGGATGTTAAGGTTAAGATTACAGCCAAAGACGGGTCTGAGGTAAAGGGTAAAATGGATATTATCAGTGAAGACAGGGTTAACTTTACTGCAGCTGATCAGGTTAACGGCGGGAAGGTATCGGTTGAAGGTAAGGTAAAGCAAAGCCGCAATCCGCTTATTGTTACCGGCGAATACCTTATACGGGCAATTATGGGTGTACGATCTGTAAGTCTGACTCTTACTTCGGCCCAGGGACAGTTCCTTCCCGGGTATATGCCCGAAACAAGACTCCTCGGTATGTCAAATACAAACGATATCCTTGCCCCGGGATGGCCCTTTATTCTGGGATACAGCGACAGAAACTTTTTTGACAACGCAGTTAACAGTGGATGGCTCTCTACAGATTCCCTGCTTAATACTCCCGCTGAATATAATAACAAGCTCGACATATCTCTTCGAAGCATGGTGGAACCATTCCCGGGGCTCAGAATCGATTTAAATGCCGACAGACGATTCATGGAAGATGTAAGTTCTTATTATGTTGCCGATTATAATGGGAATTTCCCCGACAGCACCCGAAACCGCATTATCTCCGGAAACTTCTCCATATCTGTTATTTCATGGGGTACTGCATTTGAAAAAATATCAAAAACCAATGATTATGTATCGCCCACATTTGAAGCATTTAAGGATAATATAGTTGTTATTTCAGAAAGAAGAGCAGATGCCCGAAAAAAGATTGACCCCTCTTATGATCCTGATATAGACCCATTAACAGGCAACCCGGTTGAAGGACCATATAAAAGCGGATACGGCAGTACATCACGCGAGGTTTTAATACCTGCATTCATAGCTGCTTATACAAAGTCAAGTCCGGGAAAAGTCGGCCTCGAAACATTCCCTTCGGCTATGAGGATGATGCCAAACTGGAGGATAAACTTTGACGGATTGTCGAAGTTTGAGTTTGTTCAGAGAACTTTCAGATCAGTGAACCTGATGCATCAGTACAGAAGCACATACCAGATCGGATCGTACACTACAAATCTGAGCTATAGTGACATGGGAGGAGGAATTAACAATATCAGGGACCTTCAGAGCAACTTCATACAGCAATATGAAATTAATGTTGTAACAATCAGCGAACAGTTCAGTCCTATGATAAATGTTGACCTTAACTGGAAGAACAGCCTCACCACAAGGTTTGAATGGAAAAAATCGAGGATAGTTTCGCTTAACCTCACCAGTAATCAGATTGCCGATGCACGGATCAATGAACTGATCTTCGGTGCCGGTTACCGATTTGATGATTTACAGATTATTCTCAAGACAGGGGGAGGCCAGAGAGCACTTAAAAGTGATCTCAACCTGCGACTCGATCTTTCAATCCGTGATAATAAAACAGTTGCAAGGAAGCTCGTGGAGGACGTAAATCAGCCGGTTGTGGGGCAGAAAGTGTTTACAATAGGAACTACTGCTGATTATGTTTTGAGCGACAGGTTTAACCTTCAGATTTTTGCCGATCACAGTATGAATAATCCGTTTGTGGCAAATACTTTCCCTACTTCGAACACAAATTTCGGGTTTAGCCTTAAGTTTACCCTTATTCAATAAATCGATTGCTTTTTCCCCTTAATTTTTATTTTTTTCAGAAAACGTTTGAAATTTAGGGCATCCTCTTTTAGTGCTGAAATATAACCAATCTGCGTGAAAATAAATGAGATATGAGGGTTGGTTATCAAACCATTTCCCTATTTTTGAACGGAAACAGGATGACTTTAATCTCATTTATTTCGTAAAAAACATCTTTTCATGAAAAAATCGAAACCAAAACTTTCCTTTTGGCAGATCTGGAATATGAGCTTTGGATTCTTCGGGATCCAGTTCGGTTTTGCCCTTCAAAATGCTAATGTAAGCAGAATCTTTGAAACATTGGGAGCAAAGGTCGAAAGTATTCCCCTGCTCTGGATAGCAGCACCTGTTACCGGACTTATTATACAACCCATTATCGGACACATGAGCGACAATACCTGGACAAGACTTGGCCGTCGCCGCCCATATTTCCTCGTTGGGGCAATTATGGCATCGCTTGCCCTTTTCATAATGCCCGGTTCATCTGTTCTGTGGATGGCAGCCGGAATGTTATGGATAATGGATGCTTCAATAAATGTAACAATGGAACCTTTCAGGGCTTTTGTCGGAGATATGCTTCCAGGAGAACAGAGAACTACCGGCTATGCAGCACAGAGTTTTTTTATCGGTACCGGTGCTGTTATTGCTTCCGGCTTACCTTATGCTCTGACAAACTGGTTTCATATTCAGAATACAGCACCGGCCGGAGAGATCCCATTATCGGTTAAGCTCTCTTTCTATATTGGAGGGGTGGTTTTTATCTCTTCAGTTCTATGGACCATCCTAAGAACAAAAGAGTACTCCCCTGAGGAACTTCACGATTTCTCAGCAGATGAAAGATTATCTGATGAAAATGAAATTCAATCTATTACCCCGACAGATAATAATTCATTTAATAAAAAAGGGGCAATATGGTCTGCTTCAGGCATAATTCTAAGCTTTCTGATCAATCTCTTTTCTCTGATGTCGGAGCTTTATATACTTTCAGTTGGTATTTTTATTTTTGGATTTATACAGATCATATCTGCATTTCTTATCAAAGGAGGTAAAACAAAAAACGGCCTTGTAGTGGTTATGAGAGATCTTGCAGCAATGCCAAAAACTATGGGCCAGCTTGCAGTTGTACAGTTTTTTTCCTGGTTTGCCCTGTTTGCAATGTGGATTTATACAACGTCGGCTGTAACCAGCCAGATTTATGGTACAAATGATCCTTCCAGCGAGTTATATAACCAGGGTGCAAACTGGGTGGGACTCCTTTTTGGTGTTTATAACGGATTTGCTGCAATTGTTGCTTTCTTCCTTCCTCTGCTTGCCAGACTGACAAACAGACGGATAACTCATTCAATAAGTCTTATTGCCGGCGGTTTTGGGCTGATCTCAATAATCTTATTCCGGTCACCTGAAATGCTAATAATATCAATGATTGGAGTGGGTCTTGCCTGGGCAAGCATTCTTTCAATGCCTTATGCCATCCTTACAGGTTCGCTTCCGGCAAAAAAGATGGGGACCTATATGGGTATTTTTAACTTTTTTATCGTAATCCCCCAAATACTGGCAGCCAGTATACTCGGATTTTTTGTAAAAAATCTTTTTGGAGGAGAGAGCATTTATGCACTTCTGGCAGGTGGTGTCTCAATGTTTATTGCTTCAGTCCTGATCCTTTTTGTAAATGATGTTGATGACGCTAATTCCAAATGACGGAGATGGAGGTTAAGGGGTGTATTTTTGATCTAGACGGAGTTATTGTTGATACTGCTAAGTTCCATTTTTTAGCGTGGAAAAGACTTGCAGACCAACTTGAAATTCATTTTACACTTGAAGATAATGAACTTCTTAAAGGGGTTAGCAGGATGGAATCACTGGAGATAATTCTTGAGATCGGGAACATAAGCCTGCCGGCTGAAACTAAGAATGAATATGCTGAACTCAAGAATAAATGGTATGTTGAATATATAAGCAGGATGAGTGATGAAGATATTCTTCCGGGTTGCCTTCAGTTTATAATTGAACTTAAAAAAGCAGGTATTCGTGTTGCAATAGGATCGGCAAGTAAAAACACACCTCTTATACTCAGCAGAATAGGGTTGTCCGATCTTTTCGATGCAGTAGCTGACGGAAATAATGTAAGCAATGCAAAACCCAATCCTGAAGTCTTTTTAAAAGCAGCAGATATGATTGGAATTGAACCGGGGAAATGTATTGTTTTTGAAGATGCCATTGCAGGGGTGCAGGCAGCTCTCAATGCAGGTATGATGTGTGTTGGTGTAGGATCTGCCGAAGTTTTAACAAAGGCACATATTGTTATTTCAGATTTAAGTAAAATGAATCTGGAAATGCTGGAAATGGCAGGTAATGAAATAGGATTGCAAAAAAAGAATGACTTTTCCTGATCACAATACAGTGAGAGTATTCCATTTACAATCTGTTACGGATTTTTTAATCCTTGTAAATTAAACAATTTCTGATGAAAGTTAAGTATAAAGAAGACGAGTGGCTCATTATCGAGGATGGATTTGACCCCGAAATGATCAGGGCATCCGAGAGCATTTTTTCGCTTGGGAATGGTACCATGGGGCAAAGAGCCAATTTTGAAGAGCATTATTCAGGTGACTCGCTTCAGGGAAGCTATATAGCAGGTGTATATTATCCTGACAAGACCAGGGTTGGATGGTGGAAAAACGGTTATCCGGAATATTTTGCCAAAGTACTCAATGCTCCAAACTGGATTGGTATTGATATTTCTGTTGACGGACAGGCTGTTGATCTGACTACCGCGAAAATAAAATCCTTCAGAAGAGTCCTTAATATGAAACAGGGATATCTTGACAGATCTTTTACTATTTCAGTTTCAGGCAAGAAACAGCTTGAAATAAACTCCAGAAGGTTCCTGAGCATGTCAGAACCTGATCTGGGAATAATAAAGTATTCTGTAAAATCTTCAGACTTCACAGGTAAAATTGAGTTCACTGCATATATTGATGCAGATGTAAGAAATGAAGATACAAACTATGGCAGAAAATTCTGGAAGGAGGTCAGCAGGGAGGTTAATAAAGAATCTGGTTTTCAGATCTCAAGAACAATGAAAACAGATTTTCATGTTGCAACAGGAATGGTTCTTGAACTGACTAAAAATGACAAAAAGGTTCCTCTTACCCCGGATATCATCGATCGCGAGAAATATATTGCAAACGTATTCACAGCAGATATTAAACCAAAGGATGAGGTTATCCTCTATAAATATGTTTCGGTTCTCTCTTCCCTTAATCACCCTAAGAAAAAATTGTCTGATCATATTAAACTCAGTCTGAGGGAGGCTATAACAAAAGGCTATGCAACGCTTTTAAACGACCATATATTAAAATGGGATGAAATATGGGCTAATTCTGATGTGGTAATCGAAGGCGACCTTTCAGCACAGCAGGCTATCCGATTCAGTATTTTCCAACTGAACCAGACTTATACAGGCAATGATGAGCGGCTTAATATCGGGCCTAAAGGCTTCACCGGAGAAAAATATGGTGGCAGTACCTACTGGGACACAGAAGCTTTTGCCCTTCCTTTCTTTCTTAAAACAGCCGATCAGAAAGTTGGACGGAATTTATTGCTATACAGGTATAAACATCTTGAAAAAAGTATTGCCAACGCGGAAAAGCTTGGATTTAAAAATGGCGCTGCGTTATATCCAATGGTTACAATGAATGGCGAAGAGTGCCATAATGAGTGGGAGATAACTTTTGAGGAGATTCATCGCAACGGAGCTATCGCTTATGCCGTTTTCAATTATATCAGGCATACCGGAGATGAAAATTATATGGCCGACTACGGTCTTGAGGTTTTGATTGGTATTTCGCGATTCTGGAGCCAGAGAGCCTCTTTTTCTGATAACCTTAAAAAGTATGTGATTCTTGGAGTAACCGGCCCGAATGAATATGAAAATAATGTTAATAATAACTGGTACACTAATCTGCTGGCTGTATGGACATTATCATACACACGGGAGAATATAGAACTTCTGGAGAAGAAGAATCCTGAAAAGCTGAAGGCTGTTTTCAGAAAGATAAACTTCCTTGAGGATGAAGAGATCCCAAGATGGAGCGATCTGATAACCAATATGCACATGCCTTTCCATGAAAAGCTTAATGTCTTTCTTCAGCACGATGGATTTCTTGATAAGCATATTATACCTGCGGAACACATTCCTGCTCATGAAAGACCCATTAACCAGCACTGGTCGTGGGATAGAATATTGAGGTCATGCTATATTAAACAGGCAGATGTTCTGCAGGGTTTATATATCTTTGAAGAGCAGTTCGACAGTGAAACAATAAAAAGAAATTTTGATTTTTATGAACCATTGACAGTTCATGAATCTTCTTTGTCGGCATGCATACATTCAATAATTGCTTCCCGGTTAGGGAACATTAAGAAAGCTTATGAACTTTATCTTCATACTTCCAGATTGGATCTTGATGACTATAATAATGAAGTAGCTGACGGATTGCATATTACCAGTATGGCAGGTACCTGGCTCGCTATTGTTGAGGGCTTTGGGGGGATGAGAATTATAAACGATAAGATTCATTTTAATCCACTAATTCCGGAGAAATGGGTGTCTTATTCTTTCAAGGTGAGATTCAGAGGCATCTTAATTGAAGTTGATGTTACAAAAAACGATATTGTCGTCTGTAATCTGTCTGAAAAACCTTTGTCACTGGTTATCTCAGGAAAGGATCACCTTATAGAAGGTTCTTCAAAATATTCAGTCGGTTTGCAAACTGAGTAGAGTTATTTGGAAATAAATTATCAGAAAATATAGTCATAAACAACAAAAAAAATATTATGGAAAAGTTACCTCTAAGTCTGCTTGCAATACTGTTTTTACTTGTGCTAACAATAACAGGATGTTCATCCTTTTCAGGGAAAAAAACTTCCGAAAAATTTGTTTCGGAAGTTGTTCATCCTGAATGGTCAAAAAACACGGTACTTTATGAAGTCAACATCAGACAGTATACACCAGAAGGGACGTTCAATGCATTTGCTGCGCACCTTCCCCGACTAAAGGAACTTGGGATTGATGTTCTTTGGCTTATGCCAACATTCCCTATTGGTGTTCTTAACAGGAAAGGGGAGCTGGGCAGCTATTATTCCGTAAAAGATTTTATGGATGTGAACCCTTCATACGGAACACTCGACGATTTTAAAGCCTTGCTGAATAAAGCCCATGAACTGGGAATGAAGGTTATGCTCGACTGGGTGCCGAACCATACCTCATGGGATAATAAATTGACAATTGACCACCCCGATTGGTATATGAAAGATGCGGCCGGTAAATTTACCCCGCCCATTGGAACTGACTGGACAGATGTAATTCAGCTTGACTGGTCGAAACAGGGGCTGCAGGATTATATGGCTCAGGCACTTGCCTTCTGGGTAAATATGGGCGCAGATGGATTTCGTGTCGACCATCCTCATAATACTCCAAAAGAATTCTGGGAGAGAGTCAGAAAGGAACTTACGGCTATCAAACCTGTTCTTCTGCTGGCTGAAATTGAGGACCCTTTATTTCTTGAAAAGGGTTTTGATATGAACTATGCCTGGGAGTTGCATCATCTGATGAACAGTGTAGCTCAGGGTAAGGATAGTGTAAATAAACTGGTTAAATATTATAATAAAGAGTGGGAGGTTTATCCAAACAGCGTTTACAGACTTCAGTTCCTGACAAACCATGATGAAAACTCCTGGGCCGGAACAATTGATTCACTTATGGGTGATGCACAAAAGCCGTTTTCAGCCTTAATATTTACTGCGCAGGGAGTACCACTTATTTACAGCGGGCAGGAAGTTTGCCTCGATAAAAAACTGAAATTCTTTGTGCGTGATACAATTGAATGGGATAGTTGCTTAATGACAGGTTTTTACAGAGATCTGATATCTCTTAAAAAGCAGAATCAAGCTCTCTGGAATGGCGATTTTGGTGCTCCAATGGTTAAGATAGCCACAAACAACGATAACAGGGTATTTGCCTATTACAGAGAGAAGAATGATAACAGGGTAATTGTCTTTCTTAATCTCAGTAAAAAAAGTGTAGCAGTAAAACCTGTTCTTGAAAATCTAAGTGGTGATTATTCAGAGTATTTTACAGGGAATAAAACAGCTCTTCCTTTTGCAGATTCTCTCAGGATAGAACCATGGGGATTCAGGATTCTTGTAAAGTAAGACTATAACTTCCGGAAAATGGATAAAGTGAGATCCTTTAAATTCATCCTTGTTTTCATTGCAGGATTTTTGTTGTTGGCTTCAGGATGTAATCATAATGGAGAGAAAACAGATCTTGCTTCTGTTCCGTCATGGTCAAAAGAGGTTGTCTGGTATCAGATTTTTGTAGAGAGGTTCAGAAACGGAGATCCTTCAAATGATCCGACTCCGGCTGATATGTCAGGCTCCTATCCGGGTGAGCTACCTGCTGACTGGAAAATAACCCCCTGGGGCTCAGACTGGTATTCACATGAGCAATGGCTAGATAGTGTAAAAGGGAACGGATTCTATTCAAAAATTCAAGCAAGGCGCTACGGCGGTGATCTTCAGGGCGTGCTCGATAAAATGGATTATATTCAATCCCTTGGAGTTACAGCGATCTATTTCAATCCGCTTAATGATTCCCCTTCGCTTCATAAATATGATGCCCGTAATTACACTCACATAGACCGGAACTTTGGTCCCGATCCGAAAGGAGATGCCATATTAATAAATTCAGAGATACCAGATGATCCGCTGACATGGAAATGGACCTCAGCCGATAAGCTTTTCCTGAAAGTTGTTGCGGAATTTCACAAAAGAGGGATTCATGTTATTATGGACTATTCATGGAATCATACCGGAAGAGTCTTCTGGGCATTGAATGACATCAGAAAAAATGGCAGGAATTCAAAATACACAGACTGGTATAATATCCTTCAGTATGATGATCCCGCCACTCCTGAAGATGAATTCAGATATGAGGGATGGGGAGGAGATAACCCATGGATGCCGGTATTTAGAAAAGATATTGTTCCCCCTGATGATAAAGTAATGCCGTTTGAAGGGAATCTTCATTCGGAATCATTAAAGCAACATATTTTCAGTGTCACCCGCCGATGGCTCGATCCTGACGGAGATGGAAAACCTGCTGATGGGGTGGATGGTTTCCGGCTTGATGTGGCAGGTGAAATACCGATGGGATTCTGGCGTGATTACCGCAAAGTGGTACGTTCCGTTAATCCTGAAGCCTACCTTATCGGTGAGATCTGGTGGCTGGAATGGCCCGATAAGCTGCTCGATCCGAAAGTATTCCTTGAAGGAGACCAGTATGATGCCATAATGAATTACCGATGGTTCCGGGTTGCAAGGGGCTTTTTTGGTCAGGCTGAACCTGTACTAACCGCTTCGGGTTTTGTATCTGAGATCAATCGGATAAATAAAGGTATAAAGCCCCAAAACCTTCAGGCTATGATGAATGTATCTTCAACACACGACTCTCCCAGGCTCTCCACCTCCTTTTATAATAAAACGATGGACAAGTATAATGCAAAACCATCAGATAATCCTGACTATAAAATAAATAAGCCCGATGAACTGACGCGCAAGGAGCAGATAATTCTTTTGATTCACCAGTTTACATATATAGGTGCTCCGCAGATCTGGAACGGCGAAGAGTCAGGAATGTGGGGTGCCGATGATCCTGATTGCAGAAAGCCTTTAATATGGGACGATATTGTTTATGAAGATGAAAAAGCAGCTTTTGATCCACTTAGAAGCCGATCCGCAGATCTTGTAAGACGCGATAGTCAGCTTTTTACTTTTTATTCGGAGTTGTGTAAGTTGAGGAAAGAGAATCCTGTTCTGGTGTATGGCGACTTAACGTTTATACTGGCTGATGATAAAAAGATGGTGCTGGCTTATAGGAGAAGTATGAAAGATGAAGAAATTCTCGTATTCTTTAACCGCTCACAAAGCAGACAGACTGTTCTTCTTCCTTCTGAGAAAGGCACTGAATATCAGGATCTTCTTTCCGGAAATATGAAACCGATCAGGAGCATTGAAGGGCAGATTGAAATAACTCTTGACCCGCTTACTGCAACTGTTCTGAAAAAACAGAAGGGAGTTAATTTTTAATAATCTTTACGGTTTTGCTTCCCATCGGCATTTTAACATTTACCAGATAAATACCTGAAGGAGCAACTGATCCGTCTGATGTTCTTCCATCCCATTTAACAATTTGTAAACCGTCACCGGAAATTGTTGTATTCAATTGTCTGACAACCCTTCCCGATAAGTTAACGATCGAAACAAGGGAAGGACCCGGATAGCGGCTTCCAATTTCAATCGTAAATTCGCCCGCTGAGGGATTTGGAAAGACGAGCACTATAAGTTTTTCTTCAGGTGATTGATATTCTTCAATGCCTATAATAAGCTTTGGAGAAGGTAGTTTCCTGGTTGTATAAAGTTTGTATTCTCCCGGTAGGAGATTGATCGGGTCATTAACATTGGTAACATTAAGCGAGTCATCGGTAAAGTATTCATACCATTTTCCCGTTTGAGAGAATGCCGGAACTATTGAAGAGGCAGTAACCCCGAAATTGCCCAGGATATTCACATTCATCGTTGAATGAAGGAGCTGGAGCCGTTTGAGAGGTGAGGATAAGGAATATGAATAGTTATCAGTCCCGAATGCGGGTTGTGTTTTACGGAGATTCGTAAGTATTTTATAGAAGAGAAACAATCCATGCCGGTCAGTGTCATTATAGTATTCCCATCTCAGTGGTTTTTCACCTGTACGTCCGTTATTGTCAATGGAAACATCATATCCAAGCTCACCGAACTGCCAGATCATTTTTGGGCCGGGAACAGTAAGAAAGAAAAGGGAGGCCAGCTTCATTCTCTTTAAGGCTATTGTGGTGCTTCGCGTATTATAGTCAGCTGAAGAGGATCCGAAGGTAATTGTTTTGTACATTAGACGTTCCTCGTCGTGGCTCTCCATATAACTCACAAGGTTGGGAACCGTCCAGCCTCTCCCGGCTGAACTTACTCCTGAAAGGTCTGAGGGATAACCCATTGCAGCTTCACCATAATTAAAATTGTTATTTCCCCATAACATCATTCCATAATCTGCCAGTTCCATCTCTTCACTGTTAGGGGCAAAGTGTTCGAGAATAATATAGGCATCAGGGTTGACAATGCGGATCTTATCGGCAATTCTTTTCAGGATTGCAATTCTTGCAGCGTTATAACTGCTTCCGTCTCCGGAAGTATTTGTAAATCCTTTTGTAAAATCGAACCGGAAGCCATCAATTTTATATTCAGTAAGCCAGTATGCTGTTATCCGGTCGACAAGCTTTTGTGTCTGAAGGCTTTCATGATTAAAGTCGGCTCCCCATTTATAGGCCGGATTAGGAGAACTGGCATTGAACCACGGATTAGGCAGTTTCATGAAGATCTGGTCAGTGCCGTAATAATCAAGATAAAGCTGTACATAAGGAGATTGTCCGAAGCTGTGATTAAGTACCATATCTATTATTACCGCAATGCCCCGGTTATGGCAGCTGTCGACGAAAGCTTTCAGGTCGTTTTTGGGGCCATAATATTTATCCGGTGCAAAATAGAATGACGGATTGTATCCCCAGCTGATATTTCCCTCAAATTCATTGACAGGCATAAGCTCAATTGCATTTATCCCAAGGTTGTCCAGGTAGCTGAGAGTGTCGATGAGGGTTTTATAATCGTGTTTCGCAGTAAAGTCACGCACCAGCAATTCGTAGATTATCAGATCTGATTTAAGAGGAGGCTGGTATCCGGAACTCTTCCACGAGTAAGGGATCTGGGAAGTCTGCAGGACTGAAACAATACCGGAGGCAGTATCCTGTGGATAACCAATAAGACCCGGATAGGTATCATTTAATATATATTTATCATTTGCAGGATCAAGAATTTTGTCAGCATAGGGATCTGCAATGTACAATGCTGTATCGACAAGATATTGAAACCTGTATTCTTTTCCGGGAATCAGACCATTTATTTTAAGCCAGTACCTTTCACCATCCGGTGTCTTTTTCATATATCCCTTTTCATTGGCAACCCAGTTGGTAAAATCACCGGTGGCAAAAGCATATTTTTTATAGGGAGCATAAAGAACAAGAGTGACAGAGTTGTTTTCAGTGTAGTTTATTCCGTCGGACATTCCTGCAGGCAATGTTTCTGTAGTCACAGCTCTTCTGACATAGCAGAAAAATGAATCCACAGCAAATGCTGGCTTGTCCCATGCAATTATTTTAACAAGGAATTCACCATATTCTGATGGCAGAAAACTATAGGTAACCATATCAGGTGAAGTTCCTGATTTTATAAACTTATTATTGATGTATAATGAAACAGAGTCAGCCATTGTAGCTGAACCATTTACGGGGATGTTTTTATATATCTCGGTTACAAAAGAGGATTTTGAGGGTAGGGTAAAAGAGGCATTGAGCCCAACCTTGAAAACATCGAGAAGAATATCGGGTTTTGTTTGCTGACTTGCTGTTGCGTTACGGATTACAAGACAAATTTTTGTAACCACATCAGCCGGTGTAAGTGAATAGAATGTCTGGATATCAGCTGTTATTGAAAGTTCGTACCTGTAATTGCCAAGGTAGGTAAGTTTTGGCTGAGTGGAATTGTTACCCCAGGTTCCGATCACTTTCTGCCATCCGCTTGTTCCCTGAATAAAAACGCCGGTATGGGCATAAAGATCACTTGTGTAGTTATGCAGATCTCCGGGGTCCTTAGAGCTATCGTAAAAGATCTTTATTACTTTTCCGGCAGTCGGGACAGCAGGTTCTGTAATGATCATCTGACCAGTCACAAAGCCTGAATATGCAATTACACTTAATATAATGAGGACCCACCTTTTCATTTTTCCTGATCCAGTAATCATAAAGTAAAGATAGGAAAGGCTGCCAATATTATTGACAGCCCTCCTGACAACCTAAAAACCCAAACAAATATTATCTGAACTTTATAACCAGTTTAGTTTTTGGTTACAGTTGCTTTCATTGTCTTAAGATCCAGGGTGACTGTATAATTACCTGCAGCAGAAACTGCAATATCTGAGCCACCTGGAGTAAGAGCATTAATATCACCACCCAGATTAAGATCCCAGCCGTCATCTGCTCTGAATTTCATAGCCCCGGCTACCAGGTTAAGAGTGACTTTAAACACTTTGTTTACACCATCCCACGACAGGTTCTGGTCAGAATCCCAGCCACCTGGAGTTGCAGAGCCAATCAAACCCCACCTGTTCAGTTTATAGGTATAAGCGTTCGGATGGCTTAGATCAAGAGTAATTGCATAATCGTCCTCGATAGCTACAGGAATATTATCGCCGCCACCTCTTAAGGAACCGCTTGTCGAACCACTTCCATAGTTGAAATCCCAGCTGTGATTAGCTCTGAACTTGATCTCAGCAGCAGTCAGGTGCATTCCTCCCTTCCAGGAAGAAGAAGCAGGAACATATTCCAGTGCAGTTTCGTCGCCCCATCCGCCTGGAGAAGCAGATCCGATAACACCCCACACTGTTGCTACAGCAGTATATGTCATTGGAGTAGCTTCGGCATTAACATTTATTTTGTAGTAGCCTGCAGGAGAGCTGAAATCGCCTCCGCCACCATCTAACTTACCGGCACCGCCATCACCATAATTTGGTCCGTCCCAGTTTGTCTGTGTTGCAAATTTCCAGGCGTTACTCACCTTGGACATATAAACATAACCTTCCAGATTATTTGGGCCGGCGAGAGTGCTGATTACCTGAGGTGATTTGTCAGGTGACCAGTCAGAGAGACCTGAGCCTGGGTAGCTGTCTCCAACATAATTCCCCGGAATGTTCCAGGTAAGGATGTCTGACAAGGTAGTAAACTGGATATCGTTCCCGTAAGCTGTTCCTGCGCTGTTTGTTGCATAAGCACGAACGTGATAGGTGGTATATTTTGTTAAACCGGCAAGTTCACTTACAAATGGTCCGGGGCCTGTACCTCCAGGAATAATATTATCAGAGGTTGTAGGGTTTGAAGTTGTCGCCCAGGCAAGACCTTTGGCTGTAACTGTACCTCCTCCGTTATATGTAACATCACCTCCGGATACAGCAGAAATTTTCGTGACACCGGTTACGGCAGCAGTAGTTAATGCAGGTAAATCTACAGGTGTTGTAAATGTTACTTCAGGACCATAAGCTGTTCCTGCACTGTTTATGGCATATGCGCGAACATAGTACACAGTATTTCCCAGCAAATTTGCCAGTGTGCTTACAAAAGCTCCGGGGCCGGTTCCGTCTGATGTTTTGGTTCCAGAGACAGCCGGATTGTGGCTTGTCCCGATGCATATTCCGCGTGCAGTAACGGTTGCACCGCCGGTGACAGTTACGTTACCACCTCCTGTAGCTGTTTTTCCTGTTATTGCAGTAATTACAGCTGTAGTAAGCACAGGAATTACGGGTAATGTAGTAAAAGAAAGTTCTTCACCGTAAGTTGTACCTGTGGCACCTATCGCATAAGCCTTTGCATAATATTTTGTTGCATAGGCAAGCCCCGGTATTTTAACAGTGAATGTTGCTTTTAAGTCCGTGGCGCTGTAAACAACTTTTGAATTGTCAATTGTTGGGGCTGCGGCTGTATTGTAGCAAATACCTCTTTCTGAAAAACCATCTCCTGAGGCAATCACAAAACCAACAACTGTTGCAGAGTCGGATGTTACATTAAATATCTGGGAAGTAGAAAGCTTCGGATTTAACTTTATTTCTGTTTTTTCCTTTGTACAGGCGGCAAAAAAGAGAGTCGCAGTAATCAGGATAGCCAGAATTCTGTATGTTGACATTTTTTTCATAAATATTTTCTTTTAAAAAGATTAATTCTTTACAATCTTACAGGTACCGGTAGTACCGTTTATGATAGTTAATGCAATTGTATAATTGCCTGCAGTAACGACGAGATTGGAACCACCCTGTGTCAGATTGTCTGGTGTACCGCCTAAATTCCAGGCCCAGCCATCATTCAGTCTGAATTTAATTTCACCGGCAACAAGATTGAGAGTTATTTTCCATGCTCCGCTTACGGCATCGTAAGCCATCTTCTGGTCAGAATCCCATCCATTAGGAGTTGCAGAACCAATAAGTCCGATGAAATATGGTTCCATACTATATGTGAGTGAACTGACATTTGTGTTGGCATTCAGAAGATACCATCCGTTACTTCCAACCGACAAACCTGTTGAGCTGGTCGTGGCTAGTTTCCCTGCGGTTACACCATATTCGGTATTGGTGTCGGGGTTCTTCAGTTTAAACGGTTTTGTTGCATCAAGTTTCACATATCCTTTATAAATTCCATTACCCAGAGCAGATTCTATTTTCTGTGCGACACCCGAATTGAGTAGATCCAATCGAGGCAGGCCATAAATAGTTATGCTGACTGTACTGGTAGGAGAGGTATAAATCTTAGGTTCTGCACCGGTACCGGCATCAACTGACATAATAGATCTTATTCTCAGATCAACAGAAGAAGCTACGTCGGCAGGAAATTTTTTGAGCAACAATCCATTAAGATTACTTACTGTAATTTTTAATAATGTATCCTGTACGCCTGAAGCAATCAGAATAGGATCATTAAACATATTCCCGGTTGCACAAGCTTCAAGAAAATAGTTTGCAGAAGCTTTGAAACCCGGATTGACAGGTGTTCCAACAAACACAAGAGTATCATTACCATGTGTCCTTTGAAGGGTTAAGTCCGGTAAAGTCTGTATGGTCGGAACAGCCGGAAATGCCAGTATAATCATTTTTTCTCCATCCTTTTCACAGCCTGAAAAAATAGTGATTAACCCTATGATAATCAAGTATATAAATAATTTTTTATTCATGGTTTGAAGAATTAAAGATTAATATAAGGGGTTTTGTTTAATATTTGGATTCGCAGAAACTTCAGCTCCGGGAATCGGGAAGACATTCAGATGGCTTGAAGTATTAGCTCCACCGTATGTTCCGCCCTTCCAAACCCAATTATACGATCCGTTGGTGAATTTGCCAAAACGAACCAGGTCAGTCCGTCTCTGAGCTTCATAATAGAATTCACGTCCGCGTTCAGCAAGTAAGAAGTTATCATCGAGCTGGCCTACAGTAATATTACCTGTAGCATTTCCATAAGCACGTGTCCTTACAGCATTAATATCAATTATTGCACTGGCTTTATCGGTTAGTCTGTAGGAAGCTTCGGCTCTCATCAGGAGGGCATCAGCATAACGGAAAACAGGGAAATCGGTACAGGCATAAGCCGGGTTATAATTGGCAGCCTGGCTTCCGTCACTGTTTCTTGCAGTAAATTTATAAACACCTACCCCATAATCTCCACTTGATGAAGCACTTGGGATATCGAGGCTTTTCTTTGCTTTCAAAAATACACGTTTATCTTTACAAAGAGCGAAAGTTGGATCTGATGCAGGGATCGGTACATTACCGTAAGTGGCAATTGTATCAACCATAACATTCAGAAACTGCTTTTTTGATCTGTTTCCGTTCCAGTTTGTATTTGATGTCAGGCCATGAAAATCTTCAGCTCTGATATAGGTGGCATCGCTCGATGATTCGATGATAAAGGTTGTACCAACATATCCCTGGGTATTAACACCATCCTGTTCCCATGCAAAAATCATTTCAGGATTGCTGTTTCCGTCATTGTTTGCACTGAAATTCTGTCTGTAATTGGAAGCAAGTGAATATTTTCCGCTGTTAATAACGGCATCGCAATAGTATTTGCAACTGTCCCATTTGGCGGTTCCGGTGTAGACCTCTGCATTAAGATATAGTCTTGCAAGTAACATCCATGCTGCAGCTTTATCTGCCTGAGGGTAGGAGAATTTAGGTTCCCCGAGTTCAGATTCAATACTTTTTAATTCAGAAACCACATAGTTGAATAATGCTTTTCTTCCGGTAGCAAAATCCTCAGACAATTGTTTCGGGAAAAATTTCCCAACCCCGTCGGCATCCGTTGTAAAAGGAGGGTTGCCAAACAGATCAATGTCCCATGCATAAGCCAGAGCCCTTAGGAACCGTGCTTCTGCATTGTATTGTTTTACAGCAGGATCAGTATTTCCGTTTGTAAACTTGATAAAATCGTTGGCGAATGTCACGCTAAGACTCAAGCGCTGGTAGAGTGCGGTAAGAAATGGATTATTGGCACTCCAGGTCTGTGTATTCAGATCGGCAATACCAACATCTCCCCATGCGCAAATAGCTTCATCAGTTGTTAATTCCTGGCAATTCCAGAGAGCCCTTGTAGTTGTAAAGAAGCCATCATCTGAGGCACTGATATCAGCACCACCGTTACTTCCCTGTCCGGGGATAATAAAGCTGGCATATATTTTCCCGAGAACTTCTTTCATATAAACCGGATCATCGCTCAGGTTACCTGCAAGAATGGTATTCGGGTCCATTGGTTTTACATCCAAATCTTTAACACATGATGTTCCGATCAGTATTAAAAGACCAATTCCTAATATTATTAACTTTTTATTCATATCTTCTTATTATTTTGAATATTAATAGCTTAAACTTATGCCAAGCATAAATGTCCGTGGCCTGGGGTAGAAATTGTTATCAATTCCTCCTGAGACTTCAGGATCCAGCCCTTTATATTTTGTAACTGTCATAAGGTTCTGGATGGTAAAGCTTATACGGCCATTGAGTTTTTTATAAATATTCTCAAATTTATAACCTGCACTAACATTATCTAATTTAAAGAACGAGGCGTTCTCTACTAAATAATCGCTTGTAAACTGACGTTTTACAAATCTGGTGTCAGACAGAGTAGTTGGGAAATTCTTCCAGTAGCCAATCTGGTACATCTGGTCGTAAGAGGCACTTGCAATAATCTGATTGTAGACATAATTTCCGATACTGGCCCTTGAGGATGCTGAAAAATCAAAGTTCTTGTAGTTGAAACTTGCTGAGAGACCCAGCAGAAAATCAGCCACCGGATTATGATAGATATACTGGTCGGCAGTATTACCATTTACAGTACCACCTAACCCTGAACGGTCGACATACAGACCTTCAATAGGATATCCTGATCCATTATAAACCTGCTGGTTTACAAAGAATGAGTATGCTGGATAACCAACTCTTGTTACCTGTTTCTGGCCTGTAAAGGCGTCGCCATAAAGAATGCCGATGTATTTAGGATCGTCGGAAATAAGCAGTTTTGTTATTTCGTTAACGTTATAAGTAAGGTTGAATCCAATATTCAGCGACATATCTTTCTGTGAAATTGGTATCAGGTTCAGAGAGAATTCTGCACCCTTGTTTTCCAGACTGCCAACGTTTGTAAGTAAGGTATTGGAGAAATTACTTCCGCTGGGAACAGTTACAGTGTTTAGCAGATCATCCGTTACTCTTTTATAGAGGTCGAATGATCCTGTAATACGGTCTTCAAGTAAACCAAAGTCAAGGCCAAGATTTAATGTTGTTGTCTGTTCCCATTTTATATCAGGGTCATAAGCACTTGGACGAAGTGTCGGAAGGAACTCTCCGCCGATGGGATAATAGGAACCCGGAGAAGAGGTAATATATCTGGCCTGGGCAGGGTAGTCATTTCCGATATCCTGTTGTCCCGTAACACCCCAGCCTAATCTCAGTTTAAGATCAGAAACTACTTTTACATCTTTCAGGAATGATTCCTGTTTGATTTTCCATGCAAAAGCTGCCGATGGGAAAATACCCCACTGGTTTTTCTCGGCAAATCTGGATGAGCCGTCATCACGGATTGTAAAAGTAAGTAAGTACTTGTCAAGAAGTGTATAATTCAAACGGCCAAAGAATGATATCAGATAGTTCTCTGTAACAAAAGATGAACTGTCTGATTTCTGGTATGGATGAGTTGCATCGACAATGCCCCTTGTATAGCTGCTGCCATCTCTCTTGAAATGTTGCCATGAATAACCGGCAGTTGCTTCAATTTTGCTGCTTATCGGTGCGAGGTCTTTTGAATAATTAAGGTAGAAGTCGAGAAGGTTATTATAGTTTTTACCATCATAATCGTTTAATTTTCCTGAAAGAGGGCTGGTAAGTACTGAAGGTGAAGTTATCGGACGATTATTGTGGCCGGTACTTTCTGTATAGTCGGTGGCAAGATTCAGATTTGCATTCAGTCCGGTTATAAAAGGAAGTGAATAGTTGAATTTGATATTGGCGATAACTCTGTTGACAACCGATTTATTGTCGGCAACCATAAGTTGCTCAACAGGATTCGGAGTACCAAGATTGGCACCGTAATTACCCCATTGAAAATAGCCGTCTGAAGCAGCGTTTCCATCCATAACAGGCTGAGTCGGATCCATATTTATTGCAGAGCCCAATGCTCCGGCATCACCAAAATTATTATTGGTTGACATCCCTTTTGCATTGACATTAACTTTTAGACTATTATTCAGAAATGATGGATCAAGGCTGATAGCACCTGTTAATCTTTGCATGTCTGTATTCTTCATGATACCATTCTGACCGGTATAACCGACAGAAACGCGGTAAGGCAGGGTTTTATAAGCGCCCGAGAGACTTAAGTTATGATCCTGGGAGATGGCAGTACGGAAAATTTCTTTTTGCCAGTTAGTGTTTGCGTTTCCCAGTTTAGTAAAGCTTTCTGCACCAAATAAGCTTTTCCTGCTAAAGGCTAATTGCCTGAGCTGATCACCTGAATAAACATCAACGAAATTAATAGCGTTGGCAATTGAAGTGTTTCCATCATAGGTAATGCTTAACGGACTTCCTGCTTTTCCTTTTTTGGTAGTAATAATGATAACTCCGTTTGAGGCTCTGGAGCCATAAATGGCAGTTGCCGAAGCATCTTTTAATATTGTGAATGTTTCAATGTCGTTTGGGTTAACGAACGACAAAAAGTTAGAACTTCCCGAAACGTTATGGTTATCTATAGGGAATCCGTCTATTATTATCAGAGGATCGTTCGAAGCATTCAGTGATGAACCACCACGTACCCTGATTGTAGCACCACTTCCAGGGGCACCGCCTGCAGTTGTAATTACCACACCGGCACTTTTCCCGACAAGCAGGTCCTGAGGCGATGTAATTGCACCTTTATTGAAGTTTTTCGAACTGACAGCTACAACAGAACCTGTTGCATCTGATTTTTTCATAGTTCCATATCCGATTACCACTACCTCCTGGAGACTCATGTCGGAAACGGATAATGCAACATTAATTGCAGTTCCGCTGGTGACCTGGATTTCCTGAGGGGTGTAACCAATATAAGAGATTCTCAGAGTTGAAGCAGCACCAACTGTTATACTGAAGTTGCCGGTTCCATCTGTAATTGTCCCATTAGTTGTTCCCTTTTCCTGGATAGTTACTCCGGCCAAAGCAGAACCCCCTGCTGCATCAGTAATTTTACCTGAAACTTTTATTCCCTGAGCATTAATTGCCCCGGAAAGAAAAATCCCAAGAAAAAAAATCGACAGCATTGTAAAAATTCGGTTTTTCATAGATTTTCTGGTTTTTAAATTATGACAGTAAACTTTTAAAGAGTAGTTTGAGCATTCCCTTGTTAAACGAATCATGCAAATGTATTAAAGAAATGTTAAAGTAATCAATTAAAAGCATTAATATTCAATTAATTAGCGAATAGTTCCGCAAACGTTTGAAATGATTGTTTGATATTCTTTTTGTTTATCCTTTTGAAAAAAATATTTTTATTATTTTTAATCCGGAGTAAAAAAAGCGCTTAAAAGCATCGTTTTATTTGTTTAAGTAAAGCGGACCAGATTTATACTTAAACAAAATGTGATATAATCGGAATAACTTTATTATATTAGCAACAGGGGAAAATAACCAGTAAATAATGAATAAAGGACAAGTAACAATAACAGATATTGCAAGGGAACTTGGAATTTCTCCTTCAACAGTATCCAAAGCTCTCCATGGTCATCCTGATATTAGCGTTTCAACAAAAGTCGCAGTCAGGGATCTTGCTGAAAAATGGAATTATAAACCCGATCAGATTGCATTGAGCCTTCAAAGCGGGCTGAGTAAGATAATAGGTGTCATTGTTCCTGAAATAGTCCACTATTTTTTTTCCACAGTCATCAGTGGAATTGAAGATCTGGCTCACGATTCAGGTTATCATGTAATGTTCTGCCAATCAAATGAGTCCTATGAAAGGGAAGTTAAATCAGTTAATACATTGCTTTCCTGTCGTGTTGATGGAATCCTGGTTTCACTTTCCAAAGGGACCCATGAATTTGATCATTTCAATAAAATCCGGAGGAACGGAATACCATTGGTTTTTTTTGACAGAATCTGTTGCGAGATAGAGACAGACAGGGTAGTTGTAGATGATGAAGCCGGAGCCTGTGAGGCAGTGAAACATCTGATTAACTCAGGATGCAGGAATATTGTCCATCTGTCGGGGCCTCAGTATCTTCAGATTGGGAAAAACAGGAAGGAGGGATATCTCAGGGCACACGATGAGCTCAACCTGCCTGTTGACAATAATAATATTATCAGGTGCGATACTCCAGAAGAGACCCGTTTAGTTGTTCCGGAATTATTGAAAAGAGCAAACAGACCTGATGGATTTTTTGCTGTGAATGACCTTACTGCGGCAGCAGCCATGTCGGTAATAAAGGAATCAGGATTAAGAGTTCCGGAGGATATTTTACTGGTTGGATTTACAAGCGGGATGATCTCCGATATAACAAGTCCGACACTCTCATCAGTTGAACAACACGGCTATCAGATGGGACGGGAAGCAGTGCGGTTGCTAATTGACCGTCTGGAGAAAAACCGGGAAAGTCCTTATCAGACAGTAGTCATTAAGACAGAACTGGTTGTAAAAGAGTCTTCTGTATGTTGTAATAATAAATATTGAGTCCCCTCCGATTAAGGGGTTTATTTTAAAATTTATAAATTAGTAATTATCGTTTAAATAAATGCAATGGAATATTTTCTGCTAAAATTAGTTGCCTCTGAGTCTGTAAGTTTAAATAATTGACAAAAGAGTG
>CAIJYD010000030.1 GCA_903824785.1 uncultured Bacteroidota bacterium | reverse complement strand
GGTGTTTAACTAAGTACGGAAGCAATAGTTTCAGTTTTTTGTATATCATTGTACAAAGGGGTTATGTTGTTGTAACGACTTTAAAATATAGCTGAATAAGTTATAAATAAAGAACAAAAAAAACCTTTTTATGAATAATTCAGGTTAGGAATTAATAATTTTCTTTATCTTGTTACCGATGAATTCGGGGGAAATGTATCTTTTGTATTTTATCCGGGGAATCTAAAATCAATTTTTCAATAACTTATTAATGAATTACATAGCTATGAAAACAGTATGTTTAACTGGAATCACAAGCTTGCATGAAAACAGTCAGCATGCGAGCTCTATCCGAGCGGTAACAAATATTATTGGACGGATGAAAAGAGTAACATTAATTACCTTATTTATCTGCTGTATCGGACTAACAGGTCTGAATGCACAGAATGCAGTCCCGGCTTCGGGCGGGAATGGTACAGGAAGTGGTGGAACTGTAAGCTACACCGTGGGGCAGGTTGTTTACACGACCATCACAAACTCAGGCAGTGTTGCCCAGGGAGTACAACAGCCTTATGAGATATCGGTAATTACAGCTATTGAAGCTGCAAAGGAGATCTCTCTGGAGATGTCAGTTTATCCTAATCCTGCAACAGACTATCTGAAACTTGTTATTGATGGAGAGGTAAAGACGCAATCCATTGCTTCCCTTTACGACATAAACGGCAATCTTCTCCGGACAGTAAAGATTGAAGGACAAGAGACTATTATTTCAATGCAGACTCTTTTGCCATCAACATATTTTCTGAAGGTGACGGATAATAAGAAAGTAATAAAAACCTTCAAGATCATTAAAAACTGATTGATGCGATGATTAGCTGATTGTTAGTAAAAAGTATTTTAAACTGTTATAAAACATAATTATGATTCAAAAAACATCCAAATCAGAAAAGAAATTTCCTTCATTTTGCATTTTGATTTTTTCAATTTTCATTTTGACTTTTGCCTTCAGTCTGTCGCCTTCCGCTTCCGCCCAGGCACCTCAGAAGATGAGTTACCAGGCAGTAATCCGAAATGCAAGCAATGCTCTTGTTACGAGCCATGCTGTTGGAATGAAAATCAGCATTCTCCAAGGTTCATCAAGTGGCTCGGCAGTATATGTTGAAACCCATACCCCAACAACCAATGCCAATGGTTTGGCTAGTATAGAAATAGGTGCAGGTACAGTTGCTTCAGGCACGTTTTCAGCTATTGACTGGTCAACAGGCACTTATTTCATTAAAACAGAAACCGACCCTGCCGGAGGAACCAGTTATACCATTACCGGAACAAGCCAGTTATTAAGTGTACCTTATGCTTTGTACGCCAAAAATGTTGCAGGAACAAGCGGGACAAATACCGGCGATAATGCAGTCAATACTACTTACAGCGTTTTGGTTACCAACGCAACTCATTCTGGTGATGCAACAGGTTCAGGTGCTTTAACACTTGCAACGGTTAACTCAAACGTGGGTACATATAATAATGTTACCATCAACGCCAAAGGGCTGGCAACTGCCGGGAGCAATGTTTCTTATCTCACAACGGAAGCTGATGCAACTGTTAAAGCTATAAATGGTATTGTTAAAAGTAATGGAACTACTATATCAGCTGCAACGGCAGGAACAGATTACCTCACGCCATCGGGTAGTGCAGCATCACTAACGAACTTCCCAACTCTTAATCAAAGCACAACAGGCTCGGCAGCTTCTTTTACAGGGAGTATGATTGGAGATGTAACAGGTACACAAGGAGCAACAGTCGTATCTGCAGTGGGCGGAGTAACAGCCGCTAATGTAGCTTCGGGAGCAAACCTGGCCAATGCGGCTACCAACGCAAATACAGCAAGCACCATAGTAAAACGTGATGCAAGTGGTAATTTCACAGCAGGGACAATATCAGCTGCATTAAATGGTAATGCTGCAACAGCTACAACAGCAGCCACAGTAACAACAGCAGCGCAACCTGCCATTACATCAGTTGGCACTTTAACGGGTTTAACTGTCAGCGGAACAACAACAATTGCAACTCCTGTTAATGCTACAGATGCAGCTAATAAGGCTTATGTGGATGAATTGAAACAACAAATTAAAATTCTTGAAGACAATTTAATTACAGCAGGCTCTTATAAATTGGCTGATGTTGAAGGCAATTTATATAATGTTGTTAAGATTAATACACAGATCTGGATGTCCGAAAACCTGAAAACCACGAAATATAATGATGGTACATCAATACCCAATATAACTGCTACCGGTGAATGGGCGGCTGCAACCACTGGTGCATATAGCAATTACAGTAATGATCCCAATAATTCAACCACATATGGGAAGCTTTATAACTGGTTTACAGTAGATAATAATGAAGCGACCAAGATAGTTAGTAATGGTGGCAAAAATGTATGCCCCACCGGCTGGCATGTGCCAAGCGATACCGAGTGGTTAACGCTAACAACCTCTTTAGGAGGCGAAAGTGCTGCCGGAGGTAAACTTAAAGAATCAGGCTCATCTCATTGGACATACCACGCTGATGGTGGTGCTACAAATTCATCTTTTTTCTCAGCTCTTCCGGGTGGCTACCATAGCACTGGAGATGCATACTCCGATCTTGAAAACTTCGGATTCTGGTGGAGTAGCTCTACAGCGGCCTCGGCAGGAGAAGCCTACTATCGGAAGCTGGGCTACAGTTTCAGCCATGCATTCGCCAACTCTATTAATAAGCTTTTTGGTTTCTCTGTTCGTTGTTTAAAAAATTGACTACTCAAAACGCTAAACGGTAAACGAAAAACGCTAAGCCTTCTACGTTAAACACTGACAATTAACAAAATTTGTGAACCGATAACTAATATAACAATGAATTCACTTGCGAAATTCCTTCTCATGGTAATTTTCTTCCTATTGCCAGTCGCCTTCAACCTGTCGCCTTCCGCCTCCGCCCAGGCACCACAGAAGATGAGCTACCAGGCAGTAATCAGGAATAGCAGCAATGCTTTGGTTACTTCAACAGCTGTGGGAATGCAAATCAGCATTCTGCAAGGATCATCAAGTGGCTCGGCAGTATATGTTGAAACCCATACCCCAACAACCAATGCCAATGGTTTAGTTAGTATAGAAATAGGTGCAGGTACAGTTGCTTCAGGCACGTTTTCAGCTATTGACTGGTCAGCAGGTCCTTATTATATTAAAACAGAAACAGACCCTGCAGGTGGAGTCGATTATAAAGTGACCGGAGTAAGTCAGTTACTCAGCGTGCCTTATGCCCAATATGCAGAATCATCAGCAACTTCATCTGAATCCGCAACAATAAAGCAGAATATAAAGATACTCGAAGACAATTTAATCTCAGCAGGTACATACAAACTGGCAGATATTACAGGCAATCAGTATAATGTTGTAAAAATCGGTACACAGGTCTGGATGAAGGAGAACCTTAAAACAACCAAATACAACGATGGCACATCTATACCCAATGTAACAGCTGATGCAACATGGGAGGCTGCAACCACAGGTGCATATAGCGATTACAGTAATACTCCTGATAATTCCACTACTAATGGAAGACTTTATAACTGGTTTGTGGTAGATAATAATCCCTCCACAAAGGTGGCAAGCAATGGAGGCAAAAATGTTTGTCCTGCAGGCTGGCATGTACCAACCGATGCTCAGTGGACTAAATTAACAGATTATCTTACAGCCAATGGTAATGGTTATCAGGGCAGTGGAATAGACATTGGAAAATCAATGGCAGCAACATCCGGCTGGAATACATGGGGCACTGCAGGCACAGTAGGTAACGATCAGGCGACTAACAACAGCAGCGGTTTCACAGCTCTTGCCGGTGGCTTCCGAACTAACACTGGTCCGTACTATTACCTTGGGGAAATGACCTACTGGTGGTGTTCTACGGAGAACGAACTTACAAGTGGTTTCACCCGGTACATGTTTTATAATAATGACCGTACATATAATGGAAGCTCCGAAAAGAAAAATGGTTTCGCTGTCCGTTGTTTGCGCGATTAGGAGCGCTCTTAACTCCGGAAACTTATAGGAACGATTAACTTTACTAAGAACCGATAGTCCGAATAGCAATCAGGGAGAGTATATTTACAACATACTCTGCAGTAAATCAGACTATTAAACGTGAAAAAGCCCTCATCTCTGAGGGCTTTTAGTGATCCAGCTGGGGCTCGAACCCAGGACCCCATCCTTAAAAGGGATGTGCTCTACCAGCTGAGCTACTGAATCCTCCTTTGTTTTTGCGAGTGCAAATGTATGATAAATTTATTTTAATGCAAAAAAATATTACACTTTTTCCTTTAACAAAAATGATAAGATTTTTCCTTATTCATTTTAATCTGTTAATTTAGCAAAACCATTTGTCTGATCCAAAAAATTAAGCATGAAAAATATTTTTAAAGACAAAGTTGTTATTGTTACAGGTGCATCTTCAGGCATCGGAGAAGCTATTGCCCGTGAGTTTGCCCGGAATGGAAGCAAAGTGGTTCTGGCAGCCCGGTCTGATGCAAAACTCTCACTGATCGCAGATGAGATTATTGCGTCTGGAGGGGATGCAATCTTTATTAAAACTGATGTAAGTATTGAAGAGGATTGCAAACGCCTTATTGATAAAACTTTAGAAAAATACGGAGGGATAGATATCCTTATAAATAATGCCGGCGTTTCAATGAGAGCTTCATTCATCGATGCTGATCTAAAGGTACTGCATAGTCTGATGAATGTAAATTTCTGGGGAACAGTGTATTGCACCAGGTATGCGTTGCCCTTTCTGATTAAACAAAAAGGTTCACTGGTAGGCGTTTCTTCTGTCGCAGGCTTCCACGGGTTACCGGGTAGAACCGGCTACTCTGCTTCAAAATTTGCCATGCATGGTTTTCTGGAGACAATAAGAATTGAAAATCTGAAAAAAGGTCTGCATGTTATGATAATTGCTCCCGGATTTACAGCTACCGATATCAGAAAACATGCTCTTACTGCAACAGGAGCAGAGCAGGGCGAATCGCCAAGGGACGAGAAGAAGCTTATGTCGCCAGGATATGTTGCTAAATGGGTTCTGAAAGGAATCAGAAAAAAGAAAAGAAACAAACTTCTTACCTGGGATGGCAGGCTAACGGCTCTCTTTCAGCGAATTATTCCCGGACTGGTTGACTGGGTATATTATCGCGAGATGGCGAAGGAACCCCGATCACCTATTAAATAACCACTTAATATTAATTATGTCTGTCCCGGAGGTGGTGACTCTTTACCGGTAATTTTTCTCGCTGCTCCTTGCAACCTTTACCGCAAGAACTTTGTTATATCATCATAAGTAAATCATCTTTGTAACTTGAATATTCAATTTTTTCTATATTTGTATTAAATTCGAAATGTGAATCAATTTTAACTGCTATGAACAGACTTATCTCAAAACGATCAGGGACTCTTCTGAGCACCCTTATTATTTTTTCAACTTTATCATTTTCCCAGTTAAACAATGTTGACTTTTTAAAAAGTGCTCCGGCTGATGGTGCAAAGTTCATTCAGGCTTATGTTTCGCCCTGGGCAAATGCCTTTGGATCAGGACTTAACGGGGGGTGGTATAATACTGCCAAGCCTCATAAATTCGGAGGATTCGACGTAACAACAGGTATAAGTGTCGGAATTGTTCCTGCTTCAGCAGATAAATTTGAGCTCTCTTCATTAGGGCTTTCTTCATCATTGACCGCTACCGGACCCACTTCATCCATTTCAGGGCCTGATATCGACGGTCCAGCCATGGCCTATAAAGCCGGCGGAGTTACACTTGCATCTTTTAAGGCACCTCCGGGTACTTCCTGGAAATATATTCCTGTACCAACAGCCCAGATTGGAATAGGACTCCCTTTCGGCACAGAACTGAAAGCAAGATTTATTCCGAAAGTTACTATTCAGAATGGTGATATCTCTTTATGGGGAGTAGGTATCGTTCATAGCGTTTTGCAATATATCCCCGGAAATAAACTAATGCCTTTCGATGTCTCCCTTTTTGGCGGCTATACAAAGCTCGAAGGCAACGTTCCTCTTGGCCTTAAACCTGATCCTGCTATTCCGCAAGCCTATACGACTCCTTTTAATGCTTCAACTTCTTTCAATGACCAGAATCTTAATCTTGAAGTTACAGCCTTAAACGTTAGCGCAATAGCTTCACTTAACCTGCCTGTAATTACATTTTATGGCGGTTTAGGATATTGTAAAACCAAGACCGCTATGCTCATCACGGGGAATTTTCCCACACCCTCTCTGGTAACTCCCACTCTTCCGGCTGTTCCATATGCAGAATATAATAATACCGGAGTAAAGACAGGAAAGGATTTTCCGTCAATTAATATCGAGAATTTTTCGGGTTTGAGAGCCAATATCGGTTTAAGGATAAAGCTTGCCATAATTACTATCCATGCTGATTATACAAGGGCACAGTATAACGTGTTTTCAGCAGGATTGGGAATCTCGTTCAGATAATAAAAAACAAAATATCATCTGAAATCCCCGGGGTTCCAAAAACTTCCCGGGGATTGTTTTTTGAATCCCGCTGGAGCATATTGGTTTAAACGGGGTCAGCAACAATAAAAAAGTTTTAAGGATGGCAGATATAAGAAAAATCCAGTCAGGCTACAGAGCATTGCTTCAGGCTGCAAAAAAAACGGTACCATCTGAAGATATTGGCAGGATAAGAGGGGCTCTGGATCTTGCGGTGGAGGCTTGTGGGGAGAGGATAACCATTACAGGAGAACCGGAAATCCTTCACGCATTGTCGGTTGCAAGAATTATTGCAGGGGAGATGGGGCTTGGAATTACTTCAATAGTTACAGCCCTGTTACACGACGCCTATAATAATCTGAACCTTCCTCCAAAAGAGCTTGAAAAGAGCTTTGGGAAGAAAGTTGTGGAAATTCTTACAGGTTTTACCCGTATTACAAGCATCGATTCAATGCAATCTTCCTACCAGGCAGAGAATTTTCGTAAACTGCTCTTAAGCCTTGCCGATGATGTAAGGGTGATACTTATAAAGCTTGTTGAGCGACTTGAATACATGCGTAATCTCGACAGGGCTCCGGAGAATGAGAGAATACCGCTTGCTTCTGAGACATATTTTCTTTATGCACCTCTCGCTCACCGGCTTGGATATTATAACATCAAGTCGGAAATGGAAGATCTTGCCGTTAAGTATCTCGAACCCGAACGGTATAATTATGTTGAAAGCCGGCTTAAGCAGACTACAGCTTCAAGGAATAAACTGATACGTGATTTCTCAGTTCCTCTTAAAGAAAAAATGGAGAAGCAAGGCTTTCGGTTCACAGTTAAAAGTCGCACAAAATCAATTCATTCCATAATGCTTAAAATGAAAAAGCAGGGTGTGGAATTTGAAGAGGTATATGATCTTTTTGCAGTCAGGATAATAATTGACACCGATACAGAGAGAGAGAAATCCGACTGCTGGAGGGCTTACTCCATTGTGACTGATCTGTATCAGCCTGATCCAAGTAGATTGCGCGACTGGATATCCATTCCCAAATCGAACGGATATGAGTCTCTCCATACTACTGTGGTTGGTCCAAGAGGGAAATGGGTCGAAGTACAGATCAGATCATTCCGGATGGATGAGATTGCTGAAAAGGGGCTGGCTGCTCACTTCAAATATAAAGGAATAAAAGGAGAGGGTGGACTCGATACGTGGTTATCGCGAATGCGGGAAATACTGGAATCGTCTGAAAAAGAGGACAATGCATTTATTGACCAGGTGCGGTCGGGTCTATATACCGACGAAATATTTGTTTTTACACCAAAAGGAGATCTTCGTCAGTTACCTGCCGGAGCGACAGTACTCGATTTTGCCTTCGATATCCATACTGCTGTCGGATCAACATGCGTGGGAGGAAAGGTTAATGGGAAAAATGTTGCTATCAGATATGTACTTCATAATGGCGACCATGTATCCATAACCAGATCAAAGAATCAGAAGCCAAAACAGGACTGGCTCTCCTTTGTGGTTACAACAAAGGCCAAGACCAAGATTAAGCAGGTTTTAAACGAGGAAAAGACCAAGGCAGCGGCAGAAGGAAGGGAGATACTCATGCGGCGGTTAAAAAACTGGAAGATGGTGTATGGGGATATTGTTATTCAGAAACTGATTAATTCCTTCAACCTGAAAACAGCTCAGGATCTCTATTATCTGATTGCAACAGAAAAAATTGAGCTGCTTCTTATTAAAGACATTTTACTTAAGGAGGAGCCGGTTGAATCAGCCAATACTGCTGCATTTGTTCCGGAAAAAGAGGCAAAAGAGTTAATTGATTCGCAATTGTCAGATTATCTGATAATTGAAGACAGGGTAGAGGGTCTTGATTATAAGCTTGCACGCTGTTGCAATCCGTTGTTCGGAGATAATGTCTTTGGTTTTGTGACAATTCTTGATGGAATAAAAATCCACCGGAAAAACTGTCCGAATGCCCATAATATGATTACCAGATTTCCATACAGGGTTGTTGCAGTACGCTGGTCAAAGTCAAAGAGCAGCAATATTAATACCTCCGGTCGGGCCTGACAGGTAGTTTTGCCATCTTCTCCACTTCGAGTGAAGAAAAGCCGAACTCTTCTACTACTTTCCCGAGTATCAGATAAGTACCGCTTCCTTTGAATGGCCAGTTTTTGAGCGATTGAGAAAAATGAATGGTATCGAAGAAGTTGCCTTCAGTATCAATAAAGCACCCGAAATTCATCCAGTCGTTTTTAATAGTCTTAATATATTTAACAGTAACCAGGTGCCCTACCATTCTGATTTTCTTTCCGTTGTATTCTCTCATTCTGCGAGCAGGCACATCGCCACGGAAGGAGGTCTCAAGCATATCAAACCAGCTCATGGTTACAGGAAAGCCAAATAGTTCAATCTCATCATAAACATCTTCTGTCTTTCCCTGAACAAGCTCAGGAAGTGAGAAGTCGCGGACAGGAGAGGAGAAGAGCGGACGTATATTGTCCTGCCTGGTTTTGTTGATCATCATATGTACTTCCCACAGAAGGACAGATTTATTTTTGCCGGTAAACCTGAGAGCTCCGGATTTTATCAGAAGAATGGCCTGTTCCAGTCCGGGATTTACACGTGATACAAAATCGTTAAGACAGGTGAACGGGCCTTCGTTCCGGCGTATCTCCTCAATTGATATGGCAAGCTTATATTCAATACTCATGATATGAATAAAACCAATATATATATCTGTATCATAGATAGTTGTCTTGTAAAAACTTTTGTTTACGCAAGGAAGTTGAATTGTTGCCCCAAACCTTCTGGCTTCGTGCACATATACCCATGTTCTGTAAAAACCTCCGAAATTATTGATAACTGCTACCATGAACTCAAGAGGATAATGCGCCTTAAGATAAAGACTCTGGAGGCTCTCAACGGCATATGAGGCTGAATGCGCCTTTGAGAATGAATATCCGGCAAAAGACTCAATCTGCCGCCAGACCTCTTTTGTCACATCTTCGCTATAGCCCTTTTCGCGGCAGTTTGAGAAGAATCTTTCCACAATCCTCTGCATCTCCTGTTTCGATCTGTGCTTGCCGCTCATTGCCCTGCGTAGTGTGTCAGCATCTGCAAGATCGAGTCCTGCAAAGTGATGGCAGACTTTAAGCACATCTTCCTGGTAAACCATAACGCCAAAAGTCTCTTCAAGCTGTTCCTTCATAACCGGGTGTATATATTCGAATTTCCCCGGATTATGAAACCTGTAAATATACTCCTTCATCATTCCTGAACGTGCAACACCGGGCCTGATGACCGAGCTGGCAGCCACAAGCGTGATGTAGTTGTCGCATCTTAGTTTCTGAAGAAGCCCTCGCATTGCAGGACTTTCAATGTAGAAGCACCCTTTTGTTTCGCCAGTTCTGAGATACTCCTTTACCTTTTCGTCGTTCTTGAATTTGTGTACCGCATGAACATCTACGTCGATGCCACGGTTTCGCAATATGATTTCCGCACTCTCGCGGATATGGCCGATTCCCCGCTGGCTCAGGATATCAAGCTTCTCAAAGCCAATCTCTTCGGCAGTGTACATATCCCACTGGGTTGTCGGAAAACCTTTCGGAGGCATATCAAGTGCGGTATAGCATGTAATCGGTTCTTCAGATATAAGGATACCGCCGGCATGAATGCTTCTCATATTGGGAAAGTCAGCAATTTTGAGCCCTGTGGAGAAAATCGTATTGGCAATCTCACTCCTGTTTGATTCAGATGAAGGATTATCGATCAGTGAATCAATATCTTCCTTGGGTAATCCATATACCTTTCCCAGTTCACGCACAATTGACTTACCTCTGAAGGTGCTGATAGTCCCAAGCAGTGCGGTATGTTTGCTTCCATACCGTTTGAAGATATAGTCTATCACTTCATCTCTCTCTTTCCAGGAATAGTCAATGTCAAAGTCAGGAGGAGAGCTTCGTTTCGGATTGATAAACCTCTCGAAGTAAAGGTTGAGATCAATGGGGTCAACATTAGTGATTTTCAGGCAATAAGCAACAACAGAGTTTGCTCCGCTTCCGCGACCAACATGATAAAATCCACGTGACATTGAATATCTGACTATATCCCAGGTAATAAGAAAGTATGCCGAGAAACCAAGTTTGTCAATTATCTCAAGTTCATGGCTTATTCTTCTTTTTGCTTCATCATTATTCCTGCCGTATCTGTATAACATTCCGTCCCATGAGAGTTTTTCGAGAAGCAGCTTGTCGTCGTACCTGCTGGCAGAGTATATTTTTTTGTTCTTCAAACCTTTGAGATCAAACTGTAAGTTACAGTCATTCATTACTTTCTGTGTATTGCTGACTAGCCACTGATGTTCCCGGAATGACCTTTCATTATCAGCAGGTTTTTTGAAGAATTCATCTTCTCCTGCGCACTGCCACGGCTGGAGGTGGCTCAGGAGTATATTATTGTCAACAGCCCTCAGATTCTTATGTATAATTATGTCGTCTGCTTCTGCAAAGGTAACAGGTTGCAGTATTACCATTGAGTTTCTGTTTAATGCTGAAGTCAGTGTCAGCAGGCTGTTCAGTTCAAGTGGCTTTATTCCAATGCGTTCATTATCAAATAGTTTGCGCGAGGGAGTTTTTTTCAGGGAATAAATTATGTACGATTCAGAGAATTGAGGTGCAGGAAACGGGATTGATATTTTTTCGGAATTATGATAAGATAAAAATTCATTCAGTTCCTGTACCCCGCTGTTATTACGGGCAATACCAATATACTGCAGCTCATTATCATTTCTGAATTCTATACCGGCAATAGGTCTGATATTATTTTTACTGCACTCACCTGCAAACTCAGGAATGGCAGTTGAGTTATTTATATCAGTTAAAGCAATAGTATCTATTCCGGCCGCAAGTGCTTTTTGCACAAGCTGTTCAACGGACATTGTTCCGTAGCGCAGACTGTAATATGTGTGACAGTTTATATACATTTTAAAGTGCCTGGAGTGTCAGAAGCTGAAAAGGTTGAAAAAGTTGAAATGGTTGAAAGGTTTTACTTCAGCCCCTCCAGGCTTTTCTCAGTCGTTCCTCCATCATATTTTGTTCTTTAAGAGCATTTTCGAGTTGTTTAATGGCTTTTTCCTCTCTTTCGTTTATTGTCATCACGCCTGATGCTCTTCGTACGGCATTCTGGCCGAAACGTTTTCGCAGTTTGTCCATCGCCATATAAAGACTGATCTTTTCGGGAGTATCGTCAAACAGGTCGAGTTGCTGAACTCCTCTTACCATATGGCTCAATCTGACTCCGATAAGCCTTATAAGCATGCGTCTCTGGTAGAGTCTGGCAAAGAGCTCTTTAGCGATATCTGCAAGAACATGATCAAATGCTGTATATGGTATTCGCTTCTGCAGAGTGTGGGTATCGAAGTTCGAATACCTTATCTTTACAGTAACACATGAAGCGAGTTTTTCCTGTGTTCTCAATTCAAACGCGATCTTTTCCACCATGCTTACCAGCAACTGGTTGAGCCTTACCATGTCGGTGGTGTCTTTTTCGAAGGTATGTTCAGTGCCTATTGATTTCTGTTCCGAATAGCTGATAACGGGAGCAGAGTCTATTCCATTGGCTCTTTTCCACATCTCAATACCACTTTTTCCCATCAGTTTTTCAAGCATCTCAACGGGAATATTCCTTAGGGTATAAATAGTTACAATACCCATTGAACGAAGTATCTGGTAGGTCTTCTGGCCTATCATTGGTATTTTTCTTATCGACAGGGGATCGAGAAACGGGAGTACAATCTCTTTTCGCACCTCTATCTCACCGTTCGGCTTAGCTTCACCGGTTGCAATCTTCGATACGGTCTTATTTACTGACAACCCGATTGATATAGGCAGACCGGTCTCTTTTATTATATACTGCCGTAATTCGTGCGACCATTTACAGCAGCCATAGAAACGGTCCATTCCGGTAAGGTCGATGTAATGCTCATCAACGGATGCTTTTTCATATACCGGCGCCCTTTCGGCAATAATGGCTGTCACAATGTTTGAATAGTTGCTGTAAAGTTCCATATCGCCCCTTATTACTATTGCATCGGGACACATATTCCTTGCCAGTTTCATCGGCATTGCTGAACTTACACCGTATTTCCGTGCCTCATAACTGCAACTCGATACGACTCCGCGATCTGACATGCCGCCTATTATCACCGGCTTACCGACAAGCCTGCTGTTCTTAAGCCTCTCAACCGATACAAAAAATGTATCGAGGTCGAGGTGAAGAACGGCTCTGTCTATGTTTCCGGAGAGAATCATTTTATATGTTTTAAGTGACTGGAGTGACTAAAGTTGAAAAAGTTGAAAGGGTTGAAAAGGTTTTCCAACTCTAATTCACTCCAAACTTCTTCATAAATATTTTGTTTATATCAAATTATGTTTTAACTTTGATTAAAAATTAATCAAATCTATGATTACAATATAATCAATTTTAATTATGTACTTTGCATCAAACATAAAATTTTTAAGAAAAAGAAGGGGAAGAACACAGGATGATGTTGCCTTTGCCCTTAACCTGAAACGTTCAACCCTCAGCGGTTATGAGAATGGTGTTGCCCAGCCCGGGATAGAGATACTGATCTCTTTTTCAGGGTACTTCAACATCTCAATAGATACAATCCTTAAACTGGATATATCAAAGCTGTCGGAAAGTCAGCTTGGTGAACTGGAAAGAGGATATGATGCATATATTAAAGGAAGTAACCTCCGGGTATTGACAACGACTGTCAATTCAGTTAACCGCGAGAATATTGAACTGGTACCAGAGAAGGCAAAAGCAGGTTATGCAACCGGATACGCTGATCCGGAATATATCGGCGAACTTCCTGTCTTCACCCTGCCGTTTCTTTCAGAGAAAAAGAAGTACAGAACTTTTCAGCTGAAAGGCGACTCTATGCTTCCGATACCTGATGGCTCATGGGTAACAGGAGAGTATCTGCAGGACTGGACGGAAATAACCAACGGTAAAGCTTATGTGGTATTTACCCTCGATGACGGAATTGTCTTCAAGATAGTAGAGAATAATCTTAGAAAAGAGGGAAAACTGGTTCTTTATTCCCTCAATCCTATTTATGAACCATACGAGGTGCATATAAATGAGGTAAGGGAGATATGGAAATTCATTAATTATATCAGCAGTGAGCTTCCAGATCCGATATTACCTGAAAAACAACTGTTTCAGGCAGTTGCAGTGATGAAGCATGATCTTGAAAGGATAAAAGCCAAGCTTGGAAAGGATATTTCTGATATTAATGAAGAGAAATGACAGAAGAGAGAAATGTTGCCTCACGTCGTCAGTGCCTTCGGCGCACGCCGCATGCCATTTTTCAACCCCTTCAACTCCTTCAACCTCTTCAACTCCTTCAACTACTTCAATCTCTTCAACTTAACAAGACTTCGGACTTCCGATGCCATTTCCCATCTTCAAATCCTATTGGCAGTGAATCGATATTATCGAGTTCTTCCAGCTTGAACATTAAGTGAGGTAATGCCTGTAAGTGTTTTAAATTCTTTTGTTTATTGACAATCTCAGAGGTCATTATGATAAATACTCCGGGTTCAATAAAGTTTCTCAAAGCAGGCGATTCACATATTACCGGAACACCAGCAGCGATCTCTTTCATTATTTCACGAAATACCGCCGGCAGCTGATCGTCCCATACTTTGGCAAACAGAACTCTTTTTGCACCTGCCCGGAGCATACGCGATGTGTCTTTTGAGGAATCTCTGTCTGTCTCTTCATAGATGGAATATCCGTTTTCTTCTGCTTTTGCAACCAGTCCCGGCGTTGTTTCGTGAAAATGAGGAGTTATCTTAACTGCAGTAATTTCAAGATCGGGAAATTGCTCAATGATCCTGCAGGCAATTGATGTTTTACCCGATTTTGTACCGGTTCCGGCTATAAGTAAAAGATTTGGGATAACCATTTATTACTGTATTAAAGAAAAACTCTGTGCAATCTGTGGATTTCCGGTGGTCCTGTAAAGAAAAATCATTCACGGGAAACAACGGGAAGCCACATATATACACAGAGTTAAACAAAAAAAACGGAATATTCTTATTCCTTTGTTAATCCTAATATCATCTGTATGACCTCTTCGTTTTTTGATTCAGGAATTTTCCCAATAAACAAAGCTCTGCATACCCGTTTCTTATCGAGGATTGCAACTGTGTAATTATCTTGTGGCAAACCCCACAGGTTCTGAAGAGTACCCTCATAATCAAACAGAATAGTAGTGCCGAATTTTTTAGCTTTTTTACCTGCAATTACCCGGATCAGACTATTTGGTTTCCAGGTAGATTTGCAGTCAACGATGCCAAATCCTTTAAAATAATCCCTGCTGATACGTTTATCAATATCAACAGCTTTATTTACAGCTTCGTTGAATGGTTCATTCAATTCAGATTCATCAGGATCAACATAATTGACCTGAATCACTTTTCCGGCCCAGGAATTCATCGTAAATTCCTTGTTTTCGGAATCGGTAAACATCCAGTCAGGAGCTTTCATCCCAACAGCCAGTTTCACATTCTGCTGACCGAAAATTCCGGGAAGAGCAAAAAAACAAAAAACGAGAGCGATCATCAATTTTTTCATAAATAGGCTTTTAAAATTTATTCCGAAATATATGAATTATTTATCATTAATTAATTTTTGTGAATTTTATCATAAATCCCGGCAACAATATTACTTTTGCGGTCTAATTATTTTGTATGCAGTTAATAAGAAATATTGCGATCATAGCGCATGTTGATCATGGGAAAACTACACTGGTTGACCGTATTATACAGGAATGCCAGGTGCTGGACCAACGGAAGGAGGCGGGTGATCTTATTCTTGACAGTAACGATCTCGAGCGGGAAAGAGGGATAACAATCCTCTCTAAAAACGTCTCGGCAAACTATAAAGGGGTTAAAATAAACATTATTGATACCCCAGGGCACGCGGATTTCGGAGGCGAAGTTGAGAGGGTTCTTAAAATGGCCGATGGCGTTTTGTTACTTGTCGATGCCCTGGAAGGGCCGATGCCTCAGACGCGGTTTGTTCTTGGAAAAGCCATTGCCCTTGGTCTGAAACCTATTGTTGTTGTAAATAAGGTAGATAAAGATAACTGCAGGCCTGATGAAGTTCAGCAGGATGTTTATGAACTGATGTTCAACCTTGATGCTTCTGATGACCAGCTTAATTTCGAAACTGTTTTCGGTTCGTCTAAGTTCGGATGGATGAGCGGTGACTGGAAGAAGCCTGAAACGGATATCAAATATTTACTTGATACAATTCTGAAGGAGATTCCTGAACCGGAATATATTTCAGGAACAGCTCAGATGCAGGTGGCTTCCCTCGATTTTTCAAGCTATGTCGGAAGAATTGCAATTGGCCGTGTCTTCAGAGGTGATATTACCACAGGTGTTGACTATACCTTATGCAAGAGAGACGGCAAAGTAAAAAAAGTACGCGTTAAGGAATTATATGTCTTTGAGGGTCTTGGAAGAATAAAAACCGAGAGTGTGAGATGCGGCGATCTTTGTGCTGTTATCGGTCTGGAAGATTTCGAGATAGGGGATACTCTTGCCGATCTGCTTGCTCCGGAAGCTTTACAGAGAATTGAAGTTGATGAGCCGACAATGAGCATGGTCTTTACTATCAATAATTCTCCACTGTTCGGAAAAGAGGGTAAATTTGTTACCTCCCGTCATCTCAGGAGCCGCTTAATGAGAGAGACCGAGAAAAACCTTGCCCTGAAAGTTGAAGATACAAAATCAGAAGATACTTTTAATGTTTTCGGACGCGGAATCCTTCATCTTTCAATACTTATAGAAACAATGAGAAGGGAAGGTTATGAATTCCAGGTTGGAAAGCCAAAGGTTATTCTGAAAGAAATAGATGGTGTAAAGTCAGAACCTTATGAGACATTGACAATTGATGTTCCGCCTGACTTCTCCGGTAAGGCAATTGAACTGATTACTCAGCGAAAAGGTGAAATGATTGTTATTGAACCAAAAGGAGATCTTACCCATATTGAGTTTGATATTCCATCAAGAGGACTGATCGGACTGAGAAATAACATGCTAACTGCAACATCGGGTGAAGCTGTAATGCACCACCGGTTCAGAGCATACGATAAATATAAAGGAGATGACCTTCTGCCTAAACAGAACGGTTCATTGATCTCTCTTGATATGGGTATGGCCACAGGGCACGCCATTGACAGGCTTCAGGACAGAGGCAGGTTCTATATTGATCCGGGAGAACAGGTCTACAAAGGTCAGGTTATCGGAGAATATACAAGGCTTGGCGACCTTGAGGTAAACATTGTAAGAGGCAAGAAGCTTACAAACATGAGAGCTTCAGGATCTGATGACAGCCTCAGAATAGCACCAAAGCTGAAATTTTCACTCGAGGAAGCTATGGAGCAGATTAAAGATGATGAATATCTTGAAGTTACTCCTCTTAATTTGAGAATGAGAAAGACCCCTGCTTATAAATTCAGTTAGTATTGTTATATTCAGCGGTTTACGTTAAGCGAATGGTCATAAAAAACATTCCTGATGAAACATGTAATGAAAAGTAATTTCACCTTAAGCAGAAAATTATTTCTGTTAGTGGCTTTTGCCATTTCCATGGTTTCTGCCGGGAGCGGACAAGGGACAAATCTGTCGGCATACGGCATTGAAACAAATGCGAGCCATATACCTCAGGGATTAAAGGCTGGCGATAAAGCACCCGGATTTACCGGATATGATCAGATGGGTAAACAGGTGGAATTGAAGAAGTTGCTTGAAAAAGGAGCTGTTGTTCTGTTTTTCTACCGGGGTAAATGGTGCCCCGTTTGCAGCAGATATCTTAATAACTATCAGGATTCCCTCAATATTATTACTGATCAGGGTTTCAGCCTGGTGGCAATAACGCCCGAATCTATTGAAAACGTTGAGCAGACGGTGAAATTTCATAAGCTTACATTTACAGTAATTTATGATTGCCAGGAGAAGATTATGGCGGATTATGATGTTATGTTCAGTGTAACAAAAGCATATCAGGATGAAATAAAGGCTGCACTGTCAACTGATATTGCTGAAAATAATGGAAGGGATGCCGCCCGTCTGCCGGTTCCGGCAACATTCATCATAAACCGTGAGGGAATTATTACTGCAGTTCAGTTTGATCCGGATTATCAGAACAGAGCTTCAGTTAAATGGATCCTGCAGCATCTCTCATCAGCATTCTGATTGAACAGTAGTAATTATTGACCTCTGACCTCAAGAACACTATACATTAAAATGTTTCTTCTCAGGACCCTTCGCAGATTTGGTTTGGTATAATATTAATCACCTCTTCCAGAATTTTTCTATCTCTTCAAGTGATTTTCCCTTGGTCTCAGGAATGAATTTATACACAAATAATGCAGCAACTATTCCTACCAGGCCATATATCCAGTATGAAAATCCATGATTGAATTTCGCGGTAAGCCAAACATTATCATTTAAAACAGGAAAGGTCCAGGAGACGATCAGATTTGCAATCCATAATGTTGCACCAGGAACTGACATTGCTCCGCGGATTGAATTCGGGAAGATCTCTGAAAGCAATACCCAGGTTACCGGTCCCCAGCTCATTGCAAATCCCGCAATATACAGCAGCATACAAAACAGGGCAAAAAAGCCTGTCTGTCTGGCAAAAAACGAGAATCCCAGGGATAACATACTGACAGACATTATAACTGCTCCGATAATCAGCAGAGGTTTCCTTCCAAAACGGTCAACAGTAAATATCGCTATTATTGTAAAAAGCATATTAATGGCACCTACAATAATAGTTTGAAGAAGAGAGGTATCAGTACTTGCGCCCATATTTCTGAAGATGTTTCCGGCATAATAAAGAACAACATTGATTCCGACAAACTGCTGGAATACCGACAATGTAACAGCGATAAAGATTATGAAAAACCCATAAGAGAGCCAGGGTACGTTTTTTTCATGAAGGGTTTCTTTTATCTCAGAGCGAATCCGCAGGGCACTCTCTTTTCCTGATATTCTGGTAATAATGGCAAGAGCTTCATCATCCTTGCCCTTCATCATCAGATACCGTGGGGTTTCGGGAATCAGCAGCAGAAGCAAAAGAAATAAAACTGAAGGGATTACTCCGGAAAAGAACATCCATCTCCATCCTTCATTTATAAGCCATTGTTCATTGCCGCTTCTTGCAATCAGATAATTCACAAAATAAATAATTACCATACCGGAGACAATCGCAAACTGGTTCCATGAGACAAGTTTTCCACGTATTTCTGCAGGCGCAATTTCTGCAATATACATCGGTGAGAGGAGTGAGGCCAGACCGATTCCGACGCCCCCAATTATTCTGTAAATCAAAAATGAGTAGACATCAAGGGTACCAAAAAAATTGAGTGTTTCAGGCTGCCAGGCTCCAAATGCAGATACAGTAAGCGTTACTGCTGAAATGATAAGCCCTGTTTTTCTTCCTGCCAGCTTTGCAATAAAACCTGCAAGAGCACCGCCGATAATACAACCTACCAAAGCACTTGAGACCACGAATCCCTTTACTGAATTGGCAAATTCCTTTATTTCATCCAACGCACCACTCAATGGAACAGGCTGGCTTAAATATCTTACAATGAAAAATATAAGAAGAATAAGAAGGACAGAATCTGTAATTATTCCTCTCTTCAGTCCGGACAACCTTATTATCAATCCTGAAATAACAAGGAACACAAGAAAAAAGACTATTGCCACCAATAATCTGTATTGTGTAATAAGCGAAACAGCATAACCATAATTAGCCGGATCGAGAGCTTTGGTAATATAAAGATCAACCAATGATTTTTCAGCCCCGTTTACTACTGCAGTATCAAACCCAAACAGAAATCCGCCGATTGTAGCAACAAGGGTTATTGCAATAAGGTAAAAGGAGGTTTCATATCCTGAAGATGGTTTTTTAATATTCTGATTATTTTTCATGGTTAGGTTTTTTTAAGGTATCTGGGGGCAGGATTTCAGTTATTTAATCAATAGTCGTTCAGGAAATCATTAAATGGCTTCATTGCTTTTGATACATTTATTACATGATCAAAATATTTCCCGCTCAGAACAAATTCATCTTTTACTTCATTCATAATAAGGAAAGATTTATGCTTAAGAAGCTCAATATTTCGGTGGTCAGAAGGATAACCTTTTGGAGCTTTTTTAAGTTTATCACCATCTATTGTCCGGAAATATTTAATAAAGTCTTTTGAAGTAATAATTCCGGCAATTCTTTCAGGCTCTTCATCGATCTTTTCTCTTATGGCGGCCAGCCAGGGAGTCGGAGGCATATAGGCACCGCCGGCAATAATACTGTGTCCGGGCTCAATATGAATATAGTATCCGGAAAATTTATCACCATTTTTCTTACCTCCTCTGACAATAAAGGCTCCGAAATATGTCTTATAGGGCGATTTATCTTTGGAAAAGCGTATGTCGCGGTTTATCCTGTAGACACAACTCTTTACTTCCAGCCCTTTCATTACAGGCTCGAAATTAATTATTTCATTAATTACTTCCTGAACAAACGATTCAAAGTTATCTTTGGCTTCGTAATATAGTGGTTTATTAGCGGTAAACCAGTCACGGTTGTTATTGATTTTCAGCTTATTCAGAAAATCGAGAGTTGAACTTTTAATAGCTTCCATATTTATAAACTTAATTTTGAATTATACCTTCTAACAACAACTGATGCCACTTTGTTGTTAGTATGTTTGATAATCAAATATAATAAAGAATGAGTTATGGTTGAAGTTCCAAAAAAGAAGATTACTGTAAAAGGTCTAAAAAATGCTTTTCAGCTATATAGTTATATTAAACCCTACAGAACGGAATATGCCTGGGGTATGTTTTTTCTTATGGGATCAAGTATAGCAAGTCTGGCATTCCCGAAGCTTCTTGGCGAACTGGTTAATTCAGGTAATAACGGAAATCTCGCACACGATCTGAACAGGATTGGTTTTCTGCTGATACTTACTCTTTTGGTACAATCGGTATTTTCCTATTTCAGAGTAGTACTATTTGTCAATGTGACTGAAAAAACACTCGCATTTCTCCGGCAGAATACTTATAATCATTTAATTAAGCTTCCTTTAAGATTCTTTGAAAAGCACAGGGTTGGAGAACTTAACAGCAGGATCTCATCAGATATCTCATTGCTTCAGGAGACACTTACCTCTACTCTGGCAGAATTTATAAGACAGATAGTCATTATTGCAGGCGGAATAACATTGCTGGCTATCACATCCTGGAAACTGACCCTTTTTATGCTGGCAATCTTGCCGGGAATGATGTTGCTGGCTGTCTTTTTCGGAAGGTTTATAAGGAAATATTCAAAACAGGTACAGGCTGAAGTAGCAAAATCAAATATTATTGTCGAAGAGACTTTGCAGGGCATTCAGAGTGTGAAAACCTATACTAATGAATTCCTTGAGATGGGCCGGTACAGGAACAGGACCCAGGAGATTGCCACAATAGGAATAAAGGGGGGAAAGTACCGTGGTGCTTTTTCGGCATTCATGATCTTCGGACTGTTTGGTGCAATGGTCGCGGTTATCTGGCGTGGTTCGGTTATGATGTCATCAGGAATAATTGATGCAGGTCAATTGTTTTCATTTGTCATATATTCCGGATTTGTTGGCGGTACTATCGGCGGTCTTGCCAATGTATTTACACAGATTCAGAAATTTATTGGGGCAACTGAAGAACTTTTCGAGATTTTCAATGAGGCCGAAGAACCTCTGAGTGAACTGACTGAAATAACAGAAGGTGAACATATTAACGGTGAAATTGACATTAAGAATCTTACCTTTCACTATCCAACACGCCCCGAAGAGGAGGTTCTCAACAACATAAACATAAAGATTTCAGCCAATCAGCTTGTGGCGCTTGTCGGAACCAGCGGTGCCGGAAAATCAACAATTGCATCGCTTCTGCTTAAGTTGCATGAGCCGACAGGAGGCATGATCCTGTTCGACGGGAAGAACAGCAGGGATTTTTCAATATCTGCTCTGCGGAGCCAGATAGCCCTTGTACCGCAGGATATCTTTCTTTTTGGTGGCTCCATCAGAGAGAACATTGCTTACGGAAAGCCTTCTGCTACTGAAGAGGAGATTTTTGAGGCAGCCAAATATGCCAATGCCTCTGAATTCATTGATCGTTTTCCTGATAGATATGAAACAGTTGTGGGAGAGCGGGGGACTCAGCTCTCAGGCGGGCAGAGACAGAGAATAGCTATTGCCAGGGCTGTACTTAAAAACCCTAAAATACTTATTCTCGACGAAGCTACCTCATCGCTTGATTCTGAATCAGAGCGACTTGTTCAGGATGCACTTGAAAAGCTTATGACAGGAAGAACTTCAATCGTAATTGCTCACCGTCTGTCAACTATCCGCAGGGCAGACCAGATCCTTGTACTCGATAAAGGCCAGATTGTTGAGAATGGAACCCATGAACAATTAATCGCATTGGAAAATGGAATCTATCGCAATCTAAGTATGTTACAGTTTGCAGGATAATCTCAATAATATCAGGTAGTTAATACCGGTTTATATTGCAATATTGTTATTTTAAGATCTGTTTTTCTTTCTATCTTTTACTAATCAGAGTTGTAAATCCTGCCTGCTGAAGTTTAAATACTGCAGTTCCATCGGTAACTTTTACCTCTCCGGTTTTTTCCATTTTCATAGCCTTATCTGTAACATAAATCTCTAATGTGGAAACCCCTGCAGGTATTCCCTTTACAGTTGCCGGGCGTTCAGCTCCGTTATTGACAATATGAACTGCATATTCTCCTTTTGCTATGTAGCCAAATGCTGCACAGTTAATACCTTCTTTATTCACCGTGAATGGGAGTGAGAAAGCATTTTCCGGTGTTGAAGCGAGTTGTTTCAGATTCCAGAAACGCTGGGTGGGAATGAGCGGACCCTTTGTGCCAAAAACACCATCACCAGTTAATACCGAATAGTCGGCTGTTAATTGCCACTGAAGAATTGAAAGGGGCTGGGCAAGCAGAGGAGCTCTTAACAGTGAGCTGATTAAAATAAAAAATACAATCGAGGTAAGAATTTTCCTGCCGGAACAGAAATTCCATAATGGTTTTAAGATATTCATAACAGTCAGTATTTGGTTTAACAATATTGGTAAAATTGGTCTGAAAAGCTCAAAATTGCAATTCTTGAATGTGACTAAGATATTGAAAAATAATATTTCCGGGAATATTTTAATGTTTATTAAGGAATAGGAACAACTCTTTGTTAATTCTTTAACAGGGTAGGGGAATCCACTTCTTATTGTTCTAATTCATTTGATAAAATCCATAATAAATAGGTATATTTGAGGAGTATATACACGAATATCTCCTTCGGATGAAATACTTAATAATCAAAAGGTTTTTCCTTAAAATTGGATTCTGTGCCGGAATCCTGACCTTACTTTTTGGGTGTCATTCTTCTTTATTAAAGGAAGAACAGTCTGTAATTGACGAAATCTCGGCAAGGTGGGTTCCAGATCACCGGGAAGGAATATGCTCTGTTACAGCAGTTAAAGGAAAAGATGGAGCACTGATTCTCAGGGGAGAGACAACTATTCTGCAGGCAAAACAGGATATAATAAAAGCATTAGGTAAATCTGGTAATATGCTTATTGATAGTATAATAACACTTCCAGATACAGTTGTTAATGCCAAATACCACGGATTAATTACATTGAGTGCCGGAAATCTGAGGAAAGAACCTCAGCATAGTTCTGAACTTGTATCTCAGGCCATTCTAGGTACACCGGTGCTTATTCTTAAAAATGGTAATGGCTGGCTATTGGTGCAGACACCCGACAAATATATTGCATGGATTGAAAAGGCATCTGTTGCTCTGATGAGTAGTGCTGAAATTGAGAGCTGGAAACATGGTGGAAAAGTTGTCTTTATTGAGAATTCTGGATGGATCTATGTCACAACAGATGAAAAAGAGGTTGTTGGAGATCTCGTCTCAGGAAGTATTCTGGTAAAAACCGGCGAATCAAAGGGATATGTAAAGATTGTTTTTCCTGACGGGCGTGAAGGTTTTATCAGAAACAGGTCAGTAATGGATTTTAATCTCTGGAAGGCACAGGTTCTGACTGAAGAATCCATTTGCAATACTGCCTCCACATTTCTGGGATTGCCTTATCTTTGGGGAGGTTCATCATCCAAGGCAGTTGATTGCAGCGGTTTTGTTCAGTCTGTGTATTTCAGAAACGGAGTAATTTTATCGAGAGACGCCTCATTGCAGGCTGGCCACGGAGTATCAATAGATCCGGCTGAAGGCTATGGCAAATTCAGGAAAGGCGATCTTCTCTTCTTCGGATCGAGAAGTAACTCGGCATTGCGGGTTACCCATGTCGCTATATATAAGGGAGATAGTGAGTTTATTCATTCGGCAGGACGGGTTATGATAAGCAGTCTTGACTCCACACGCGCCAATTTCAGTAAATTCAGAAAAAATTCACTGCTGGCAGTAAAGCAAATTATCGGGACAGAAAATGATTTGGGGATAGTTCCTGTTTCAAAACATGAATGGTATTGATAACCAGTAGTTTAATTACCCAGGGGCGGAGACAGGATATTGGATTAAGGTATTATTTATGAAATTATGAAGACAAGAAGAAATTTTCTGAAAGATTGCGGGATTATTGCCGGAGGGGCTGGTTTTTCTTATCTGTCATTAGGTTCTTCTGAGCCTGGCAGGGTTTTCCGAAAACCCGGGAAGAGTTCGGGAATGTCATTGCGATTTAAACCTTACGAACTGAAGTTAAAACATGTTTTTACAATTGCTTCCAGCTCAAGAAGCACAACACCTGTAATGCTTACAGAAATTGAATTTGAGAATATTACTGGGTATGGTGAAGCGTCGATGCCACCTTATCTGGGCGAGAGTCATGAGACTGTTGGTACATTTCTTAAAAAGGTTGATCTGAGTCAGTTTGCGACACCTTTTCTTATGGAGGATATCCTTTCATATGTCGACCAGCTGGCACCCGGAAACTATGCTGCAAAGGCTTCAGTTGATATTGCACTGCATGATCTGGTCGGAAAACTTATGAAACAACCATGGCACAGGATCTGGGGCCTTAATCCAGACCATACGCCAAACACCTCATTTACAATAGGTATTGATAAGCCTGATGTTGTTAAAGAGAAAGTACGTGAGGCAGCTCCGTACAGGATTCTCAAGGTAAAACTTGGTCAGGGTAATGATAAAGAGATGATTACCACTGTAAGAAGTGTAACCGACACGCCTTTATGTGTAGATGTTAATCAGGGCTGGACCGATAAACATATGGCCCTGGACATGATACACTGGCTTAAAGATCAGGGAGTTGTATTTGTTGAGCAGCCTATGGCCAAAGCTGCTGTGGCTGATTTAACCTGGCTTACTCAGAATAGCCCTTTGCCAGTAATAGCTGACGAAGCAATTCAAACCAAAGGTGATTTTAAAAAAATACAGGGAGTTTATAGTGGCGTCAATATCAAGCTGATGAAGTGCGGCGGACTTCGTTCAGCTTTTACCATGATTAACATGGCCAGGGCGATGGATATGAAAGTAATGATAGGATGCATGACTGAAACATCGTGTGCTGTTACTGCCGCGGCACAGCTTTCGCCTCTGGTTGACTGGGCCGATCTTGATGGTAATCTTCTTATTGGAAATGATATTTTTGACGGCCTGACGATTGTTGATGGAAAGATAATTCTGCCGGAAACACCCGGAATAGGAATCAGGAAAAATGATCTTTTTAAAGCGAGTTTTTAACCCCCGTGGAGGAATAAAATAATTTCAAAATGACAAAAAAACGAATATTTTACGGAGTTTTATCACTCATTGGCGGCATTATTATCAGTGCTGCGGTATATATTAATACACTATTGCCGATTATAACAGGTTATGCTGCAAAAAACCTCTGCTCAGCTATTTTTGTGTCAGGAAGGGAACAGAAAAATGTAGAAGCTGTTGATCTTCATTTTTCATTCATAAAATACACAACCAATAGTGTAAAGTATGATGAAAAGAGTGTCACCAGCCGTTTTTTATGGAGAAAATCGAAGGCTATTTACAGAGAAGGATTTGGAGTTACACTTTTGCGTGATATCCCTGAATCAACTTTACGGAAGTTGAAATATCCCGCATGTACAGCTCCGTCATATCTTCAGGACAGCATCTCATGGCCGCTTGGGAATATTTTACCAGATACGGTTACAGGTATTGATCTGCCTGCTCTCGGAGAGATAACAAAAAAGTTAGTCGATAATAATGAATATGGCGGCAATGCATTTGCTTTTATTGTCCTTCATAAAGGGATGCCTGTTGCCGAAGGTTATAAACCGCAATTCAACCGTAACACCAGATTCTTAAGCTGGTCAGTAGCAAAGAGTTTCACGAATGCAACTGTAGGGATACTTGTCAAAGAGGGTAAGATAGATATTTCAAAGCCAACCGGACTGGAAGAATGGAAAGGTGATGCCAGATCAGGGATAACACTCAACAACCTGTTGCAGATGCAGAGCGGATTAAGATGGAATGAGGATTACGGAAACAGATCTTCAGTAAATGTCATGCTGCATTGTGAAAGTGATATGAGCAGGTATGCTGTTGAACAACCATCAGATTACCCTCCGGGAACTTTCTGGTATTATTCATCAGGTACTGCAAATATTGTTAATTATCTTATTCGCAGTAATTTTGCTAACGATTCATTATATTATTCCTTTGTACATACAGCACTTTTCAATAAGGTCGGGATGCCTGATGTAGTTTTTGAGTCAGATCCGTCAGGCACATTAGTTGGATCTTCATATTTGTATGCCACGGCACGCGATTATGCAAGATTCGGATTACTGTATCTTAATGATGGAGTATTTAACGGTGAACGGATTTTGCCGGAAGGATGGGTTAAGTACAGCACAACCGTTGCTTCAGAAAGCAAAGGAGAATACGGAGCTTTTTTCTGGCTTAACAAAAGTAAAAAACTTCCGTCAGCACCGGAAGATATGTATCTGTGTGTCGGACACGATGGTCAGCGTATTTTTATTATGCCTTCACAGAATTTAGTTGTTGTTGTACTTGGTTATTCTTCAACGTCTGCCGGTGGAATGGATTTCGACAGGCTTTTAAAGGATCTTCTGGGAACGTTACCTGTATAGCAACTGCAGATAAAATGCCGTTTCGCAGAGTTTAATGAATATTCTTAATAAAGCCTATAATTAATATTATGTCAAATAGGATATTCTTATAGCAGAAACTTCTTAAATAAACTCCTAACCTATTACAAAGGCGACTGGCTAAACTCAACAGGCTGTTTTCTCCCGATAGATCCTCATAATGAATGTTTCAGAGTCTCAGTGTTTCAGTGTTTCAGGCCCTGAAACTTGAAACCTGAAACGGCCGCAGGCTATTAGGACAAAAAAAAGCTGCCCCTTTTGAGACAGCCCTTTTTAATTCTGTAAAAGCAGATTACTTTTTATCTATAGCATCAAGTTTTGCCTTGATAACTGAATATTTATCAGTTTGTTTCAGCCTGTAGTATAATTCCTGAAGGCTTCTCATTGCATATACATCTTCCGGATTAAGGGAATAAGCTTTTTCCATATAAGGAAGTGCTTTCGCATAGACAATGTTTGCCTGATCTATGGCTTCGCTGTACTTTTTAACATCCATTATTTCATTAGCCTTAACAAACATATCAGATGCTTTATTGATATAGGCTGCTCCCAGTCCATATTGAGTGTCGTATACTTCTGAGTTAAGTTCAATTGACTTGGTTAGTTCGGTAATTGCACCATCGTAATTGCTCTGATTAAGGTACATTATACCGGCTGCAAAATAAAGACTGTAATTATCAGGCTCAACTTCTTTGGCAATTTTGATATATTTCAGTGCTTCATCATTTTTGCCACTCTTAATATACAAATCGATCAGCTGAAGTGTAATGGTTTTATCATTCGGAAATATGTTTGTCAGGTTCATAAGTACTGACTCTGCTTTAATTGTATCGCCAAGGCCAAGATAGCTTTCATAAATCTGATAATAAGGTGTAATGCCCAGATACTTCATCTCTGCACATTTTTCGAAGTATTTGATTGCCTCTTTATTATTGCCTGAATTTACTGCGGCCAGTCCGGCATTATAATACATTCCGGTGTCAATTGCTCCTGCATATTTATCACTCTCAGTAATCAGGATCTGAGTTTCGAAAGACTTGAGTGCTCCTGCGAAATCTTTGGCTTCAAATTTTGCACTTCCCTGTGCATAAAGATTTACAGCAAGAGTACTGTAGGTCATGCTGGCAATAATTTTCTTTTTAATTGCACCTTTAGGATCGAGCTCAATTGCTTTTTCAAAAGCGGTATAGGCTTCGGCAAGAGGATCCGGATAGAACGCTTTGAATCCGGGATTCTCAGATTCAAACGCTGCGTTGCATAATTTACCTTTTGCAAAATAAGTATTAGCCCAGTTCATTGTACTTTCGTTTAACAGCGCCTGGTCAATTGCTTCTTTTGCTTTGTCAAGAACACCCTGGTCTATATAACCCAGTGCACTTGTTACCTTTCCCTTCTGGGACATTGCTCCAACAGAAATACTAATAGCTGCAATCAGCAGAAAAAACTTTTTCATGATTATTATTTTAAATTAAATTGTCGTTAAAAAATTCTCCCAAATTTAAACATTACTTATTAATCCTCAAATTCTTTGCCAATTTCCTTGGAAATTATATTATTTTCTTCATTACCCGTATTTTCAACGACCTCATCTTCCTCATTTACAAGCACACAGGCCACCGAAGCTATAATATCATTTTCTCTGAGATTTATTAATCTGACTCCCTGAGTTGCCCTTCCCATTACTCTTAAAGCTGAAACGGGACTTCTGAGAATATTTCCAAACTGAGTAATAATCATCAGATCATGGTTATCTGTTACGTCTTTCAAGGCAATAAGAGAACCGGTTTTATCAGTTACATTTATTGTTTTAACTCCCTTTCCTCCCCTGTTAGTAATCCTGTAGCCATCTATATCTGACCTTTTTCCATAGCCTCTTTCAGAGACAACAAGAATATCTTTTTCTTTATTCTCCACAGTTATCATACCAATTACAAAGTCGGTGACTTCGCTGGCAAGCCTTATTCCTCTCACACCGGATGCTGTGCGGCCCATTGGTCTGACTGATGCTTCCGGGAACCGGATTGCGCGTCCCGATTTGATAGCCAGCATAATATGATGTTGTCCGTTAGTCATTCTGGCTTCAAGCAGTTCATCGCCATCTCTGACAGTAATTGCATTTACTCCATTTATTCTGGGTCGTGAATATGCTTCAAGAGATGTTTTTTTAATAATTCCTTTTGTGGTACAGAGAACGATGAAGTTGTTATTGATATATTCCTCATCATTCAGATTCTTAACATTAATAAATGCTCTTACATTATCGTCGGGTTCAATGTTAATAAGGTTCTGCATTGCTCTTCCCTTTGACGTTCTTGAGCCTTCAGGAATGGCGTAAACCTTCAGCCAGAAGCATTTTCCGTTCCTTGTAAAGAAAAGCATTGTATTATGCATGGTGGCAATATAGAGATGTTCGATAAAATCTTCATCTCTTGTTGCGCCTCCCTTGGCACCAGTACCACCACGGTTTTGCCTTCTGAATTCTGTAAGTGGTGTCCTTTTAATATAACCCATATGCGAAATAGTTATTACCATTTCGTCGTCGTCATAAAAATCCTCAGGATTAAACTCTTCGGCATTCGGAATTATCTCAGTCCGTCTTTTATCGCCATATTTTTCTTTTATTTCAAGAAGTTCTTCCTTAATTATTTTCATCTGAAGTTCAACGCTTGCAAGAACACTTTTAAGGTATTCTATCAACGCCATTATCTCAGCGTACTCAGCTCTTAGTTTTTCCTGTTCAAGACCTGTAAGCTGACGCAGACGCATCTCAACAATAGCCCGTGACTGTATATCTGAAAGTCCGAATCGCTCCATCAGTCTCTCTCTTGCCATTTCAGGAGTCTGCGATGATTTGATTATCGCAATTACTTCATCAATATTGTCACTGGCAATGATCATTCCTTCCAGGATATGAGCTCTCTTTTCAGCCTGATCAAGGTCAAATTGTGTTCTTCTTATTACAACTTCGTGGCGGTGTTTTACGAAATAATGTATTAAGTCTTTGGTATTCAGTGTCTTAGGACGTCCTTTTACCAGGGCGATATTATTAACGCTGAACGATGTCTGAAGTGAAGAATATTTATATAAATTATTGAGAACAACATTTGCGCTGGAATCTTTCTTAAGGATAATTACAATTCGCATTCCATTGCGGTCCGATTCATCATTTATATATGATATGCCCTCAAGTTTTTTCTCATTGATAAGGTCAGCGATTTTGCGGATCATCTCTGCCTTATTGACCATATAAGGAATCTCATTGACAATAATGCATTCCCTGCCTGTAGCTGTAATTTCAATTTCGGTTTTTGCTCTGACAACAATTCGCCCTCTGCCTGTTTCCAGGGCATCTCTGATTCCCTGTTCGCCATAAATCATACCACCTGTCGGAAAATCAGGACCTTTTACAAAATGAAGAATCTCTTCAGAAGTAATATCATTATTTTCGATATAGGCAATTGTGGCATCTATTATCTCAGAAAGATTGTGAGGAGGCATATTTGTTGCCATTCCGACAGCAATACCTGAAGCGCCGTTAACAAGAAGATTCGGGATACGGGTCGGAAGAACAGTTGGTTCTGTAAGGGAATCATCAAAATTGGGCTGAAAATCTACGGTGTTTTTATCAATATCAGCGAGAGTCTCTTCTGCAATTTTTTTAAGCCGGGCTTCTGTATATCGCATTGCTGCAGGACTATCACCATCTACCGATCCAAAGTTACCCTGTCCGTCAACCAATGGATATCTTAACGACCACTCCTGTGCCATCCTTACCATGGCTTCGTAAACTGATGAGTCGCCATGAGGGTGAAACTTACCAAGCACCTCTCCTACTATCCTAGCTGATTTTTTATATGGTTTGTTCGACATTACTCCGAGCTCAGACATTCCGAATAATACCCTGCGATGGACCGGCTTCAGACCATCTCTTACATCAGGCAATGCACGCGACACAATAACTGACATCGAATAATCGATGTAAGCTGATTTCATCTCCTCCTCAATATTAACCTTGATGATTCTCTCTCTCTCTGACATAACAGATTATTAATTAAACATTTACAAATAAACCAAACTACCCTGATTTAGAATTACGAAAATAGTTAATATTTGGCTATTTTTGAGCTTTTAACTCAGTGAATTTTAAACAATAATTGTTCATAAATAGGCATGAATATTGTCATATATATATTATGAGTAAATTAGCTTTTAAAAAACAGTAATGAGTAACTTTGTCCGATGGTTTATGACAGATTGTCGGTTAGTTTGTTTTAATCAGATAATAGAGAGATCAAAATATGGATTCACAATTTTCACAACGGGTTAAGGATATTCTCGGTTATTCCAAAGAAGAGGCTATAAGGCTGGGAAACAGTCACATAAGTCCTGAACATTTGTTCCTTGGAATATTACGGGATGGAGAAAGTTCTGCAATAGAGATACTGATTAATCAGGGGATTGATCTTCTGGTACTAAAAGGTTCTCTGGAGAAAAGCATTAAAGTGGACAGTCCCGTTACCGTGGCTGACCATGAGATTATCCCGCTGCTGAGAAGCACCGAAAGGATACTTAAGCTTGTGTACCTTGAAGCCAAGGCGCTTAAAAGCAGTACCATCAATGCTGAACATCTGCTTCTTGCAATACTTAAAGACGAGAATGCTCTTGTAACAAGATTTCTTTCTGAATTAGATGTCGATTATCAGTCAGTAAGGCGTATTGTTGAAGCTGAATCGCCATCGTTTAAAGCTGATTTCCCAAGGGATGAGGATGACGAAGGTCAGAGTTACAGTAGTCCCGGGAAAGGTCAGCCGACGCCGCCTACACCTGCCAAATCATCATCTGACACTCCTGTGCTTGATAATTTCGGGATTGATCTGACAAAAGCTGCAGAAGAAGGAAGGCTCGATCCTGTTGTAGGAAGAGAGAGAGAGATTGAGCGTTTGGCCCAGATATTATCAAGAAGGAAAAAAAATAATCCGGTTCTTATCGGTGAACCAGGTGTTGGAAAATCTGCAATTGCTGAAGGTCTGGCTTTGCGTATTATTAAAAAGAATGTCTCCAGAGTTCTGTTTAACAAAAGAGTGGTTGCCCTTGATCTGGCGTCGATTGTAGCTGGTACAAAATATCGCGGCCAGTTTGAAGAGAGAATGAAGGCAATTCTGAATGAACTTTCTAAGAACGACAACATAATTCTGTTCATTGATGAGATTCACACTATAGTTGGTGCAGGTGGAGCAACAGGTTCACTCGATGCAGCCAATATGCTCAAGCCTGCATTGGCCCGTGGCGAAATTCAGTGCATTGGCGCTACCACGCTTAACGAATATCGTCAGCATATTGAAAAAGACGGTGCTCTTGAGAGAAGATTTCAGAAAGTAATTGTCGAACCAACTTCAATTGAGGAGACTATTCATATCCTTCATAATATTAAGGAACGATATGAAGATCATCATAACGTTACCTATACTGATGATGCAATTGATGCCTGTGTGAAACTTACAAACCGTTATATCTCCGACCGGCATCTGCCCGACAAAGCTATTGATGCCCTTGATGAGTCAGGTTCGCGTGTTCATATTTCAAATATTATTGTTCCGGAAAAAATCCTCTCGCTCGAGAAATCGCTGGAAGATACAAAGAAGGAAAAAATGCTGGCTGTAAAAAATCAGAACTTTGAGAAAGCTGCCAGCTTCCGCGATCGCGAAAAGGATCTTCTTGATCTGATTGATCAGGAGAAGAAAAAGTGGGAAAAAGAGCTTTCAGCTAATCGCGAAATAGTTGATGCAGAGAAAGTTGCAGAAGTTGTTGCGATGATGACAGGCGTTCCTGTTCAGAGAATTGCACAGACAGAAGGGACCAGGCTGCTGAAAATGGCAGATGAACTCAAAGGAAGTGTTATTGGTCAGAATGAGGCAATACAAAAAGTTGTTAAATCGATTCAGAGGAACAGAGCCGGACTTAAAGATCCAAATAAACCTATCGGAACATTTATATTCCTTGGTCCTACCGGGGTAGGAAAGACACAACTGGCAAAAGTACTTGCCAAATTCCTGTTCGACACTACTGATAATCTGGTCAGGATCGACATGAGCGAATATATGGAGAAATTCTCGGTATCGCGGCTTGTGGGAGCACCTCCCGGGTATGTTGGTTATGAGGAGGGCGGACAACTCACAGAGAAAGTGAGAAGAAAACCTTATTCCGTGGTGCTTATGGATGAGATTGAAAAGGCTCATCCTGATGTTTTTCATATTATGCTTCAGGTACTTGACGAAGGACAATTAACCGATAGTCTCGGCAGACGCGTCGATTTCAGAAATACCATTGTAATCCTGACGTCAAATATCGGATCGAGGCAGATTGCTGAATTTGGTCATGGAATAGGATTCGATACTGCAGCAAGGAACGATTCAAAAGATGAACAGACAAAGAGTATCCTTCAGAAAGCTCTGCAGAAAACATTTGCCCCGGAATTTCTGAACCGCATCGATGATGTTATTATGTTTAATTCACTAGGTAAAGAGGAGATTAATAAAATAATTGACCTCGAACTGCAGGGATTATACGAAAGGGTCAGATCACTTGGTTACCAGCTGAAAATTGTTCCGGCTGCACGAGATTTTATTGCCGAAAAGGGTTTTGATGCAAAATATGGGGCGAGACCGCTTAAGCGCGCAATTCAGAAGTATCTGGAAGATCCAATGGCTGAGGTTCTTATTAAAGCCAGCCTTCACGAGGGAGATTGTATCTATGTCGGATTTAACAGTATAAAATCGGAAATTAAGATAAAGATTCAGAAGAAGAAAGAAACACTTCCTGATATTTTACCCTCTGAACCTTCAAATGAAGGGCTTCAGAATTAATTTATTATGAAGCTGATCTGAGATAAAACAACTCCCGAGATTCTTATTTGACTCCGGGATTGAAAGGTTCACCATATAAATCAAAATCGGTTGATTGCGTGATGCGGATATTATAAAAATTTCCCAGACTCAGATTATTGGCAGCTGCTATAAGAACCTCCTGATCAACCTCCGGACTATCGTGTTCTGTCCTCCCGACGAAAAACTCTCCTTCTTTTCTGTCGATAAGAACTTTAACAACCGAGCCGGATTTTGCTTCATTCAATTCAATTGAAATATTCTGCTGAATTTCCATAAGTTCAGCAACTCGCGATTCCTTCAGATCTTCGGGGATTTCATCTTTATATTCATTGAACGAATAGGTATCTTCTTCATGCGAATAGGCAAAAACCCCAAGCCTGTCGAACCTGAAATCTGAGATAAACTCTTTAAGTTCAAGATAATCCTCTTCAGTTTCACCCGGATGACCCGCAATGAGTGTTGTTCTTATTACTGCACCCGGGATTCCTTCTCTTAATTTCCCGAGTATTGCTTCAGTCTCTATTCGGTTATGAGATCTTTTCATTAACCCCAGCATCCTGTCGGTAATATGTTGAATAGGGATATCAATATAACGGCAAATCCTTGGATTATCCCTGATTAATGGAATAAGCGCCATGGGAAAATTTGCAGGGTACAGGTAGTGAAGCCGGATCCATTCCAGCGATTCAATCTTTAATAATTCGGTTATCAGCTCAGGTAAAAACTGTTTTTTGTATAGGTCTAGACCATAATAACTAAGATCCTGCGCAATGAGTATCAGCTCTTTGACGCCGTTTTCCGCAAGACGCGATGCCTCTTCAAACAGCTCTTCAACCGGACGTGAGATATATTTTCCGCGGATAGCAGGAATAGCACAGAAGGCACAGGCACGGTCGCAACCTTCCGATATTTTAAGATATGCATAATGCCCTGGTCCTGTAATTGTTCTGTCTGTTAAAAGATCATTTCTAAGAGTTACTCCAAGTTCTTTCAGTACGTCGCTCATGTTATTTACCCCGAAATATTTTTTTACTTCAGGAATTTCATGTTTTAGTGCATCGCTGTACCGTTCTGAGAGGCAACCCATAACATACAGATTATCAATGTATCCCGCTTTTTGTGCTTTAACAAAACGAAGTATTGTATCTATGCTCTCTTCCCTGGCATCATTTATAAAACCACAGGTATTTATTATTACGGTACCAGCCGAGATATCGTCTGAATCGTAAATGACATCATAACCACCTGAGGTAAGCTGTTTCAGAAGTTTTTCCGAATCGACCACATTCTTGGAGCATCCTAATGTAACAATATTGATCTTTTTTTTCTTCATATAATCACATGAAAATATTCTGGATTGTATTAGAAATCAGGATAGTACTATTAACTATTTACTACTGAAAAGGGAATCGACAAAGTCGTAGCGGTTGAAAAGCAGAAGATCTTCGATTTTTTCCCCCACGCCAATATATTTGACCGGTATTTTAAACTGATCGGAGATGCCAATAACAACTCCACCTTTAGCTGTGCCATCAAGTTTTGTAATTGCAAGGGCCGTTACACTGGTTGCTGCGGTGAACTGTTTTGCCTGCTCAAAGGCATTCTGACCTGTCGATCCGTCGAGTACCAGCAGCACTTCATGAGGTGCCTCAGGGATAACCTTTTCCATTACCCTTTTTATTTTTGATAACTCGGTCATCAGGTTGATTTTATTATGGAGCCGGCCTGCCGTGTCGATTATAACCACATCGGAACCCGCTGATAATGCTGATCTCAGAGTATCGAATGCCACAGATGCCGGATCTGATCCCATCTGTTGTTTTATCAGAGGTACCCCTGCCCTGTCGGCCCAGATCTGCAGCTGATCTATTGCCGCTGCGCGGAATGTGTCTGCAGCTCCTATAAGTACTTTTTTCCCTGCCGATTTAAACTGATGCGCCAGCTTTGCAATGGTGGTTGTTTTTCCGGCACCATTAACGCCAACAACCATTATCACAAATGGAGTATTTTTTAGCGGAGCCGAAAAGTCGGATGCAGATTCAGTCTGATTTTTTTCAAGAAGCAGAACAATCTCTTCTTTTAATATTTCACTCAGTTCGCTGGTATTTAAATACTTGTCTTTAGCTACCCTGGCTTCTATACGTTCTATTATATTCAGAGTGGTTGCAACACCAACATCTGAAGAAACCAGAACTTCCTCCAGATTATCAAGGACTTCATTATCGACTTTCGATTTTCCGACTACGGCTCTTGATAACTTGTGGAATACGCTCTCCTTAGTTTTTTCAAGGCCTTTATCGAGGCTCTCTTTTTTATCTTTTCCAAGGAATCCAAGCAATGACATCTGGTAATTTGTTTGTTAATTGATTTTGACGTCGTCGGTTTCACCGCGTTACGTCGTCGGTTCTATGTCTGCCAGTATAAAAAAAAGCTTCCTTCTGCAAAGAAGAAAGCCGTGAGTATTTTATAGGCAATTAATACTGTTACTTCTTTGTGAAGAAGTCTTTAATATGATCATTATGAACGATCTCTTCTTTAAACAGATAAGCGCCCGATTTATCAGATTTAGTCATTCTAATGCATTTTGTAAATGCTTTTCCTGCTCCTGTCTTAAGTGCTGCAACAACTTTCTTTGCCATAGTGTAAGCTTTTTACTTTATTTCTCTGTGAACTGTATGTTTTTTAAGAATAGGATTGTATTTCTTCCTTTCAAGACGATCAGGAGTGTTCTTCCTGTTCTTTGTTGTAATATACCGCGATGTGCCCGGCTTCCCGCTCTCTTTATGCTCGGTACATTCCAGGATTACCTGTTGCCTGTTACCTTTAGCCTTCTTTGCCATTTTCTATCCTGTTTTAATAATTCAAAATGTAACCTTTTACTTTTGCTTCCTTCAGGACCGTTGTAAGTCCTTTTTTACTTATAAGACGGATGCCTGAAGCGGATATCTTAAGGGAGATCCACCTTTCTTCTTCGGGCAGGTAATATTTTTTTACGAAAAGATTCGGAAAGAATTTCCTCTTGGTCCTTCTCTTTGAGTGCGAAACGTTGTTTCCAACCATCACCTTTTTCCCTGTAACCTGACAAATTCTTGACATTGATGTTTATTTTACTTCTTAACTAACGTTTGTCCTTTTAAAACGAAGCGCAAAATACGTGATTTTTATCTGATTAAACAAATATTTGGTGCTCTTTTTTTGATCATACTTCAGAAATACGGCTTATTGGTTGATTATCTGTTTTCTAAGAAGGTTCAGGGCGGCAAGTGAAAACCTTTTGATATTTGGAACTCTTTCGTTTCCGAAAACCCGTTTTTCAGTAACAGTTCCTTTATCTGAATCAACTGCAATCCACACAGTTCCAACTGGTTTGGAATCAGTGCCTCCATCAGGTCCGGCAACTCCGGAGGTTGCAACAGAATATCCGGATTTGAATAGTTTTCTTGCTGCAACGGCCATTTCGCTAACCACTTTTTCGCTTACTGCACCATTTTCAATAATTGTATCTTCTTTTATACCAAGCAATTGAGTTTTAATGGAATTTGAATATGCCACAACCGAACCTTTATAATATGCAGAGCTTCCGGCAACAGTGGTCAGAAGATGGGCAATTTCTCCACCTGTACAGCTCTCAGCCGTGCAGAGGGTACTGTTTTCGGATCTTAAAAGCTTTCCTATTACCATTTCAAGCGATTCTTCATCCTCACCGTAAATAAATTCAGGAATGATCTCATATAGCTTCCTGACCTGGCTGTTAATACTGTCTGATAATGAATCGTGGTCAATGCCTGTTCCTGTAAGTCTCAGTTTTATTACCCCAGAGGCAGGCAGATATGCCAGTTTGATATTTTCAGGCAGAGCTGATTCAAAGCCTGAAAGGATTTCAGCAAGTTTTGCTTCGAATGTTCCATAAGTCATTATATTTCTGTGGATGATGATTTGAGAAGTGAAGCGCCTGTTCAGCTCAGGAAGGACATGTTCTGTCATAAGGTATTTCATCTCGCCGGGAACACCAGGCATGGATATAAAAATGGTTCCACTCTTTTCAAACCACATTCCGGGTGCGGTGCCTGCTGCATTATAAAGAACTCTGCAGGTTTTCGGAACCTCAGCCTGCCGTCGGTTATTTTCATTCATCGGGAAATTCCGGCGGATCATCATTCCTTCTATCATCCTTAGAACTTCATCATTTACAATCAGGCTGGTATTGAAATAGTTGCATAAGGTCTGCTTTGTAATATCGTCGCTGGTAGGACCAAGTCCGCCTGTTATAAGAACAACATCGCACTTTCCTTCTGCTTCGGCCAGTGCATAAATTATCTCCTCCCTCCTGTCGTGAATTGATGTCATCCGGTAAACATCAAACCCCGATTTGCTCAATTCCGCTCCCATCCACGCTGAGTTGGTGTCGATAGTTTGTCCGATAAGAAGCTCGTCTCCGATTGTTATTATTGATGCCTTCATTATTTTTTCAGTTTAAATGGTTTACAAAAATATATTTTGTAAGTTCATCTGGCAATTAAATATCAGAAAATGAATAAAACCGAAGCAATAAAAGCAACCGAGGAGTTTGTCAGGCAGAATATGGCAGGTTATGACAGTGGCCACGACTGGTGGCATATTGAAAGAGTAAGGCGGCTTGCATTATATATAAATGAACAGGAGGCGGCAGCTGATCCCTTCATTCTGGAAGTAACTGCACTGCTGCATGATTCGGTTGATTCGAAATTTGCAGGCAGCGAAACTGAGAAAGGATTTGCCCGGATTGAACTTTTTATGGATGAGATCGGATTGACAAATATAAAGGAACAGGTGGTCTCTGTTGTAAGGAATGTTTCATTCAGTAAAAAGAATCCTTCGGGAAATCTGAAGGATCCGGTTCTTTTTATTATTCAGGATGCTGACAGGCTTGATGCAATTGGGGCTATTGGCATCGCGAGGGCATTTAATTATGGAGGATTCAGAAATAATAAGATTTATAATCCTGAAACGGAACAGAAAAGCTCCTCAACTATCAGCCATTTCTATGAAAAGCTTCTGGTTTTGAAATCCGGAATGAATACCCTGACAGCAAAGCGATTAGCTATTGAAAGACACGAGTTTATGGAAGTATTCCTGAAGCAGTTTTACAGTGAATGGGAGTTTGGAGTGCCTAAAGTCAAAAGTTGAAAACACTGACAACCTGGACCGGTATTTCAATTCTGCGAATGCCGATCTAAAAAAATATGCAGCATCGTTTCGCAGGCTATTTAGAATAAGGGGAGCTTGCTAATGCGATGGGTGTAAATTAGTCGAAAATCAGTTATATAAATTTCTATGCTTTTCATTGTATCAGGCAAAAAAAGATGCTGAATGCTATTGATTTGATGGGATTTGAAATAACCTTTATCGTAATACATTGATATATAATACTATAATGAAGTTGAATAAAATTTGTTTATTGAAAATCAAACAATTACATTTATATGATCAGATTTATTCTTTTCAATTTCCCAATTCTTAAAGTTGTCATTTGACGTTTAATGAAACTCCCCGCGGCAAGCAGCGAGGTATCTTAAAAATGAAAAAAGAGAACACATCTCAAGCATTAATCCTTCGCCAAAAAGCAGAAGCGAGATTAAAAAAACAACCATCAATAAATTTTTCTCTTTCTGAAACTGATGCACAGAAACTTAATCATGAACTTGAGGTGCACCAGAATGAGCTGGAAATACAAATTGTTGAATTAAGACATGCCGAAGCCGAGAGAAGTCGTTCCTGTAAATTATATCAGGAATTGTACGACTATGCACCAATTGGCTATTTTACACTTTCAAAAGAAGGTGAAATCTCTAAATTGAATCTGTTGGGGTCAAAAATGCTTGGTAAAGGACCATTGAAACTAATAGGAAGTCGTTTTGGCTTTTTTGTTTCTGACGACACAAAACCAATCTTCAATCTGTTTTTAGAAAAAGTATTCAAGAACAAAGCAAAAGAATTGTGTGAAGTTACTGTATTGTCTAATAACGATTTACCAAAATATTTTCTTATTTCTGGTATTGCTGTTGAAAATAGGGAAGAATGTCTTATGACCATAGCTGATATTACTGAACTCCATAAGACAAAAGCTGAATTAGAAATTTCCAACCAAGAATTAATATATCAAAACGAAGAGAAGCAAAAACGTGCCGATGAATTGACTATTGCCAACGTAGAACTGGCATATCAGAACGATGAGAAACAAAAACGTGCCGATTTCCCCTATTTCCGCACACTAGTGCGATAATTTCAACATAAACATCATAATCTCTACATTATAACACTCTCAGCCTTTCATCTGATAAAATAAGATTTACTTTTAATTAACATATCCTCTGGTGATTATCTATCTGTAATTAACCTGTTTCAGATTTTCCATTATCTCTGGCACGCCCTTTGGTTAGATATACTGTGCTCTTTGAAATCAATTGAACAAAACTTTTTACAATTACGCTGGAAAAACGGTAAACTCGATTTCCCGTTAACTCACCAGCTGCTACCATAAATCATCAAATACCTCCAGTTAAATAATAAATATTGGGGATTGGGAATATTTTTTATTACTTGCAGAAATTTTTCATACTTAGTTGGGGGAACAATATCTTTTAGTTTATTTTTTAAATGAAATCAATTCATAATAATATGTCAGTCGGGACTTTCAGGATTATTCATTTTAATAAAACAAGCAAAAAAAGAATAGAGCAACTATTAATGTATCCGATAATAAACAGATTATTAATGAATTAATTAAGTATTAACCAAATGGGGATTTTCTCTAAAATAACTGTCTTATTCACCATACTGTTATCAATATTAATAATGGTCGAAGTTTTCTTTGCTATAATTGGCCTATCAGATTGGAGAACGGTATTAATGGAGTTTATAATTTTCATCGGAGTTTTTGGTGTTAGTCTATTCACATCAATCAAAAGCAGCCATGATGAAATGATAACTTAATTGAAAATCAAAGAGAAAAAACTATAGATAAAACAAAATTCAAAAATATAAAGACCTAACCTATGCGAAACATCAAACTAAAATATGTTTTAATAATCCTGTTTTTGATTGGATATACAGGAATGCAGGCTCAAACCACAATCCCGACATCAGGTGGAACCGCTACAGGCTCAGGATCGGTAAGTTATACCGTCGGGCAGATTGTTTATAACACAACCTCCAACTCAAATGGCAGTGTTGCCCAGGGAGTTCAACAACCTTATGAGATATCAGTAATTACAGGTATTGAAGCAGCAAAAGACATTTCCCTGGAAATGGTAGTCTATCCGAACCCTGCAACAGACTATCTGAATCTTAAAATTGATGGAGAGGTAAAGAGTCAATGCATTGCCTCTCTTTATGACATAAACGGCAGCCTTCTCCGGACAATAAAAATTGAAGGTCAGGAGACAATTATTTCAATGCAGAACCTTTTTCCGGCAACCTATTTTTTAAAAATAACTGACAATAAAAAAGTAATAAAGACATTCAAAATCATTAAAAACTGATTGATGTGCTGATGTGATAAAGAAGCCGAGGCAGCGTATACCAATATTTATGTTCAGGTATCAGTAAAATAAGAAACATTTACTACCATTCTTTGCAGAAGTCTCTGAAAAGGATTGTTTTTTACATCACTTCTAAGCGAATTCAAAAAAAGTCTGTGGAACATATTTTTATGGTCTTGCCTGCAGTTGAATGCAGACCCTCATCTAAAACTCGTGTCAATTTGCAATCCAAGCTCTTCATCACTACAAGCCATTGAATAAATACTGCAGTCATTCACAATTACTTTGTAGTGAATAACTTGATTTCCTGTATTGTCATTCACCCTTTTTTTTGAGCGGGAAAAGGATTGTTGCGCCTTCAGCGCAACGTTCCCCGGAGGGTGGTGCTTTCAAACAAAAGCTCCACTTCGTTTCGCTCTTTATTATTTACCAGCTCCTCCCCCGGATAAACCCGGGTCGTCCCTGGTAAATAATAAAAGGCTGTTTGCACAGCCTTTTGTTTGAGCGGGAAAAGGGATTCGAACCCTCGACCCTCAGCTTGGGAAGCTGATGCTCTACCCCTGAGCTACTCCCGCAATAGAATAATTATGAGGTGACAAAAATAATCAATAGATTCAATTCACCAAATTATCTGATCGTTGCATTTAAAATCAATCTGCTATTTTCAAAACGATTAAGACAACCTGTGTAAATTACTTTGGCAGAAATTTAGGGTCCCCGGTCGCTTTGTAATCATTGAATAGCTTGAGTAACACCGGATCTTTCGGTGACCCATATATTTCGTTTGACTTAAATCTACCGAGGTCGAACGCCTTCTTGATCCAGACATCACGCCGGCGATTTGTAATAGTGGTTTTAATAACTTCTGAAACAAATTGAGGTGGGATAGCTAAAATTCCATCATCGTCACCAATAACAAGATCCCCGGGCATAATAACTGCACTACCAATACGGATCGGAATATTGACGCCGGATACGATCGCTTGTCCCGATAAAGCAATTTGTGTACCACGATAAAAAGCCTGCATGCCACTTCGTGCAATAGTTTCCAGGTAATAAATGCCCCCATCAACAATAAGACCAGTGCCTGTTGTCTTCCAGATATAATAGGCCAGCTTGTCTCCTACATATGGAAGTCCACCCTCTATCTTACCGAATAGATCGACAACGACCAGATCGTTTTTCTGAAGCATATCGATAGTGTTTGTTTTGGTAACGCTTATATAATTGTTTTTCTTAGCTACATTTTGTATGCCGGCTTCCAGGTCGGGCCTGGTTGGCATGAATTGTACAGTAACAGCACGCCCCATAATTTTCTTACCCGGAATGAGCGTTTTCCAGTTTCCATCGAATTGGTTATTATATTTATGTGATGTCAGCGTTCCTATAGCCTCTATAACCTGGATTTGCATCTGCCTGACCGTATCGAGTACTTCATCCGGGATCATGGGTCGGCCATCAGGAAAACGGCCGTAAGGATTAAGTGAAGTAAAATCCTTCATCTGCTCTTCAGTAAATTTATGCACCTGAGCTGAAACAGTACTCGTAAAAGTTAATACCAGCAGCAGTGTGCAAACGATACAACAATTCCGGAAAAAATGGTTATAAAAACCAACAAATAAATTTTTAATTGCTTCTTTTCGTAATGTTTTCATATTGAATTATTTATAAATTATCTGGAAATTACTTTCTTCAGTATTTTCTATTCCGGATCTGACGGATCAGTCATAAAATTACAACGTTTTCTTTTACAGCACAACTCATAGAAGTGAACCTTTTTGTCGTACGACTGAGGATGAAATAATAATGATTGGAATAAAGAAAACAAAATATTAATCTGGTTAATAATATATTATCTCAAATCTAATAGATTGTTTATCAATATTATAGAGCCTCCAATGGGACTCGAACCCACGACCTGCTCATTACGAATGAGCTGCTCTACCAACTGAGCTAAGGAGGCAAAATATTTCGTGCAAATATATGGAAATTTATTCCAGCTTTTCCAACCTGCTGAGCAAAGGAGGATGGGAATAGTGAAAAAAAACATATGCCGGATGAGGCATCATATTTGAAAGGTTTTTAACCGAAAGCTTTTTTAATGCAGCTGCCAGAATTGCAGGCTGGTGGTTGTCGGTTACAAACCGGTCAGCTTCAAACTCATTTCTACGGGAGATATAATTTGAAAACATACCTATAATCAAGGATAACGGACTGTAAAGTATACCAAAGGCAATCAGTCCGAGATGAAAACTTGTATTCTCCGATCCCAAAGCCTGCGACAGCCGTGGATTATTCACAACAAGCGAAAAAAGGAAAAGCATTACTCCTGTCAGCAGCACAGAAAACAAGAGAGCCAGCAGAACATGTTTCTTTTTATAATGGCCTATTTCGTGTGCCAGAACTGCAACAATCTCCTCTTCAGACAGTTCTTTTTCTAATGTATCGTAAAGGACTATTCTCTTCTTCGGCCCGAATCCCGAAAAATATGCATTTGCCTTGGTGCTTCTTTTTGATCCGTCGATTATATAGATATTTTTTAACCTGAATCCGGTTTTTTGTGCAAAAGTTTCTATCTCTGTTCTTAATGATCCTTCCGGCAGCGGTATTTGTTTGTTGAACAATGGAACAATCAGCTCAGAATAGAAAAGGTTTATGAAAACTGAAAAAAGTGTGATCAGACTCCAGGCATAAAGCCAGAAGTTTGTGCCGGTCTTGTAATAAAACCAGGTTATCAGACCCAGTACAGGAGCTCCGACCAGCAAGGCAATAAACCACGATTTGAAATGATCGGTTATGAAAGTCCTGACAGAGGTTGTGTTGAAACCGTATTTCTTCTCAATCCCAAAAGTATCATAAACGGAGAAAGGGATATTTATCAGGTCCGAAGCAAAGCCTATTATTCCGAAAAAAAGAAGCGAGATAACCACAGTATTGAGGCTTAAGGTACGGGCAAAAGTGTCGATAAAGGCAAAACCTCCGGAAATAATCATAATCAGGATGACTGCCAGATTAAAGACTGATGTCATTAATGAAAGGCGGTTATTCTCTTTCTGGTATAACTGGGTTTTCCTGTATTCATCCGCGTCGCAGATACCTTTCAGCTTATCGGGAAGGGTATCGGACCACATTGAGTTATTCAGATGGTCAAGGTATCTCTCAATAGCAAAGCCGGTTAAAGGAATAATAAGAATTAAGAAAAATATGGAATTGTGCATCGTCAGAGTGCTGTTAAAAAAAGAAGCAGGGCGCCCTTTTAAAATAATTGTGGAATAATATGTCTCGCTGCATTTCCTCGTGCTAGAAAGGATAGGCGCCCTGCGGTTCTGTAAAGATAATAAATATTTTTAAGTTAACATACCTCCGCACACATGAATTGTTTGTCCGGTTATATAAGAAGAGAGTTCCGAAGCTAAATATAAAGCTGTATTTGCCACATCCTCAGGGGTTCCGCCACGTCGGAGAGGTATTCTTTCTGCCCATTCATTTTTTACATTTTCAGGTAGTTTTTCTGTCATTTCAGTAAGAATGAACCCGGGAGCTATTGCATTGCAGCGGATATTTCTAGATCCTACTTCTTTTGCAATACTTTTTGTAAAACCTATAATACCGGCTTTAGAAGCGGAATAGTTACTCTGACCTGCATTGCCTGTAACGCCAACAACGGAACTCATATTTATTATAGAGCCATACCTTTGTTTGAGCATAGTCTGAAGCACTGCTTTGGTAAGATTAAAGACCGACTTCAGGTTTACAGCGATAACGGAATCCCATTGATCCTCTGTCATCCGCATCAGCAATGTATCTCTGGTGATTCCGGCATTATTAACAAGTATATCAATACGGCTGAAATCTTTTACCACATCATTTATTAACCGTTGTGAATCGTCAAAGCTTGCAGCATTCGACACATAACCTTTTGCTTTTACTCCCAGAGCTTCAATCTCTTTAATAGTTGCCTTAAATTCCTCATCATCAACTATATTTGTTATGGCAATGTCGGCACCCTCAAGTGCAAACCGGTGAGCTATTGACTTGCCTATGCCACGTGATGCTCCGGTGATCAGAGCTGTTTTTCCTTCCAGAAGTCCCATTTATTTCGGATTATTAAATTTCTGCAAATGTAAAGAAAAGTTTTTTTAGCCGAAAGTTGAAAATCCAGGCCGCAAGCCGTAGCGCCCTGATGTCTATAATGCCTGTAATGCCTTCAGAACAGTAATACCAATTTCTGCAGGAGACTGAACAACATGTATACCGCAGTTCTTCATTATTTCCATCTTTGCGGTTGCTGTATCTGTCTTCCCTCCTATTATGGCTCCGGCATGTCCCATCTTACGTCCCTTTGGAGCTGTCTGACCGGCTATAAACCCGATAACCGGTTTGGTGCTATTTTCCCTGATCCATTCAGCAGCTTCTGTTTCCATATTTCCGCCGATCTCCCCTATTACTACAATGGCTTCAGTGTCATCATCTTCCATAAGTAATCTGACTGCATCCAGTGTTGTGGTTCCTACAACCGGATCGCCCCCGATACCGATACATGTTGACTGGCCAAGCCCCATTTTTGTAACCTGATCAACTGCTTCATAGGTTAATGTGCCTGATCGTGATATGATTCCTACAGTACCTTTTCTGTGAATGAAACCTGGCATAATTCCGACTTTCGATTCGCCGGGTGTAATAATACCCGGACAATTTGGTCCGATAAGCCTGCAGTCGAGTGAACTGAGATGTTCCTTAACCATAACCATATCGGAAACAGGAATACCTTCAGTTATTGCGACAATAAGCTTTATTCCACCATCGGCAGCTTCGAGAATGGCATCGGCAGCGAAGGGGGGTGGTACAAATATGACAGATACATCGGCACCGGTTTTTGATACGGCATCTCTTACGGTATTAAAGACCGGCAGATTAAGATGTAGCTGACCTCCTTTTCCCGGTGTTACCCCTCCGACAACTTTTGTTCCATATTCAATCATCTGGGTAGCGTGAAAAGTCCCTTCACTTCCTGTAAATCCTTGTACAATAATTTTGGAGTTACTATTTAACAAAACACTCATAATAAGATATTTAGTGATTAAAAATAATGTAGTTTCTCATATTGCCGTTGCTCATCAGCACAATTTCAAAAATACCTATTTATTTTTTGCTTTTGATTATATAGGGGTAATATATATCATACCCTGCCTGTTATGAAGCCGGAGGAAGGTTAAAATAGAAGGTTGTCCCTTTGCCCTCTTCACTTTCCACCCATATTTTGCCTCCATGTTTTTCAATAAAATCTTTACATATAATTAATCCCAGTCCTGAGCTTGGTTCTCCTTCAGTGCCCTGGCGCCCCGTTTTTTCACTGATCTGGAACAGTTTGTCTTTCAAATCATTATTCATACCAATACCCGTATCGCTGACAGCAACTTCCAGAAAATTATTATTCTCTTTTCGGGCTGAAACAGTTACCTTTCCGCCTTTAGGTGTAAACTTTACAGCATTGCTGAACAGGTTGCGGAGAACGGTTTCGAACATTTGAATGTCAGCAAATGCTTTCAGATCTGCAGGAATATTAATTTTGGTAGTAATCTCCTTCTTACGCACAGAATCTGATGAGTGCTTGATGCAGTTAAGAATGCTTCCTGTCAGAAGAAATTGAACAGGATTAAAACTGGTGATACCCCGTTGCATCTTTGCCCATTCCAGCAGGTTTTCAAGAAGGCTCATTAGGTCGTTAGCTGACGTGTTAAGCAATCCAACCATATCTTCTATTTCGTTAGTAGAGAGTAGTTTTATCTCTTCCTGCATCATTTTGGTGAGACCAAGAAATCCGGTGAAAGGATTTCTGAGGTCGTGTGCTATGATTGAGAAAAACTTATCTTTAGTGGCATTAAGTTCCTTCAGTTCTTTATTTTGCCGGTAAATTATGAGGTGGGTGTGTACGCGGGCTTTTACCTCCTCAGCCTTGAATGGTTTATTAATATAATCCACGCCACCTGTTTTAAGTGCTCTGACAATATCACTTGTGTCGTTTAGCGCGCTTATAAAAATTACAGGGATATCTTTTAATTTAGGGTTTTCTTTTAAGCGGCGGCAAACTTCATAACCATCCATTCCCGGCATCATTATATCCAGTAGAATTAGATCCGGAATTTCAAGTTCTGCTACCTGTAGTGCAAGGGCCCCACTGAGAACCTGCCTCACATTGTATCCTTCATTCCTGAGAATGTTGCCCATAATCTTAAGATTGTCAGGTATATCATCAACAAGAAGGATGCCCGGCATATCAGAATCTGACTTCAAATCATTCATTTTTATCACTTTTATTTTGATCTGTTGTAATTAGAATTTTCTGTAAATATTCATAGTCGTAATTATCAGCCTTCATTATAAGGTGTTTTGACAGAACCGGATTCTCCGCCTCTATTTTTCTGATAAGGCTGTTAAGTAAGCCAAAATTAGCAACCGAAACTGCATTTCTCATTTGTAATAAAAGATTCTTTGACAATTTTGCAATATCGTCTGCCAGACTATTTTCATTATTCTGATAATATACCTGACTAACAGGTTCATTCTCAAAATCATAGATATATTTTATATCCAGCATTTTTCCTATCAGATTAAATAATACGTTTTCCCTGAAAGGTTTGCGTATATAACCATCCAGTCTAAGCTCACTATTTTTTCTATTCTCTTCAAACTCGCTGGCAGTCTGCGCAATAATAGGTATTTTATTTCCTTTTTCAGTTGATCTTATTAGACGTGTAGCCTCATAACCGTCCATAACCGGCATACGCATATCCATTAAGATCAGATGTGGATCCCACTGGTTGAATATTTCAATTGCAATTTCTCCGTTTGATGCTTTATTAGTCTCAAATCCAACAGTTCCCAACAACTTTACTATAACCAAAAGGTTCTCAGGTTTGTCATCAACAACCAATATGCGATATGGTCCCTCTCCTTCTTTAATACCGATTACACGTTTTGTGACAATTTCTTCTGCCGGTATGGTATTTCCATCTTTTACTTCAACATTTAAAATAAACAATGAGCCCAGGCCTGATTCGCTGGTAACTGTGATATTGCCATTCATGAGCAGGGCCAGTTCGCGGCTGAGGGCAAGACCTAAGCCGGTGCCGCTGGTTTTTTTTATCCCTGAACTTGTCTGTTCGAATTGCCTAAAGAGTTTGCTCATCTCGTCAACGGAAATACCCGGTCCTGAATCCTGAATCTCAACAATCAGTCTGCTTTCATTATCTTTTACTTTATCAATGCGGGTACGTACTGCCACGCCACCTTCTTCAGTAAATTTAATTGCATTTCCGACCAGATTGAAAAAGATCCTGCGTAATTTGTTTTCATCAATAATAATATACCTCGGCATATCGTCGGCCGATTCAAAAATAAACTGGATGTTTTTATTTTGCGCCTGTTCTTTGAAAATTACCTGTATACCTGAGAGAAAAGAGTAAAAATCGGTATTTGCTAAATTCAAATCTGATCGCCCGGCTTCAATTTTCGAAAGTTCCAGAATATCATTTATGAGAGCTAAGAGATGTTCGCCAGCCCGGGTAATGGAGTTATTGTAATCTTTCTGCGTATCTGTCAATGATTTGTCACGGTTCATCAGTTGTGAAAACCCTATTATTGCATTGAGCGGTGTACGTATTTCATGAGACATATTTGCAAGAAATGTGCTTTTAGACCTGCTGGCAGCTTCAGCCTTTTCAGCAAGTAAAGTTGCTTCGGTAATGGCCGATTTCAGCCTGCTATTTGATTCAGTCAATTCTTCTTCTACCTGCTTTAGAGCGGAGATATTTGTCAGGAAGTTCAGAGTTGCCGGCCGGTCTTCCCAATTGATCAGGACTGAATTATTCTGGAACCATAAAATTTCTCCGTTTTTTGCAATCAGCTGGAATTCGTATCTGCTGGGTGCCGGTTTTCCTTCCATCCGCAACTTATATCGTTCTATAAGAAGCTCTTTATGATCGGCATGAAGAAATGAAACAAACGGGGCATCCAAAAGTTCCTGTTTCGTGAAGCCTGTGATTTCTTCTGAAGCAGAGTTGATCATGCGGATCATTCCGTCCTGAAGAACAACGATTATTTCATTCGCACTTTCAAACAGTACCCGGTACTTATCATCACTCTCTTTAAGTGCTTTCTCCTTTTGTTTAAGTTCAGTGATGTCTGAATCTGATCCTGTATATCCGGTTAAGGCGCCGTTATTGTCCATGATAGGGATTCCATTGGTTACGAGCCATATAAGCTCCCCATCTTTGGTCTTCGCAGTATTTTCAAGGTTATGAAAAGGTTCTTTGCGACGGAACACTTCGAAAGCTGCTTTTTTGAAAGCTTCCCGCTCATTTTTGGGATGAAGGTCGTAAAAATGTTTTTTGCCAATTATTTCTTCAGGGGTATAACCCAGTATCAGGGTGGATGTCCGGCTGATGAATGTATAAAGCCCGTTGGAATCGACTTCCCAGGTATATAATCTGGAATGTTCCGAGAGCTGGTTAAACCTTTCTTCACTCTCTTTAATCAGCTGTTCTTCTTTGAATTTTATTGAGATGTCGCGTACTATTGCGGTATAGTTGGTATCATTCTTTACATTTGTTACTGAAACGGAAATTTCAAGAGGGAAAAGCTCACCTCCTTTTCTTTTGCCATAAAGCTGCCTGGCGATTCTGAATATTGATGATTGTCCTGTACTCTTAAAGTTACTAATTCTGTTTTTGTGGCTGATCCCCAGAATATCCGGAACAAGAAAATCAACCGGACTGAGAAACAGCTCATTGGCAGAATATCCGAAAATAGTTTCTGCCGCGTGGTTGAACAAAATTATCCGCCCTTCACTATCAATGGTTATAATGGCATCGGCTGCACTCTCGATAAGATTACGGTATCTGTCATCATTTTCCTTTAACAAAACATATGAATTCTCGAGCTCCTCATGTGCCTGTTCTGCTTCTCTGAAAACAATGCGTGAAACTCTTACTACCAGCCATACAGTAAGCGGTATCAGTATCAGTACAGATACGGTTGAAAGGAGAATGGAGTCAACATTGAATTGAGAAAATATAGAATCTATTAATTCGTCAACAATCAGAATAACCGCAATGAGTGGAATAAGCACTCTGAGGAGTCTGGCACTGGCAGTTGTACCAGTTACCGTTTTCAAAGCAAAGCTCTCCCTGCCGCTAATTGCAACAATTCCCCATCCCAATAGTAAAAATACGCATGTGGTGTTAAATGAGAGCGGTATAATATTTCCACCATAGAGAAAGGGAGTACCGAATATATATCCAATGAGACCCGCATAGCCGATATAGACTATCCCGATTCCTATAATCCCGATTAAGCTCATCCATTTTTGACGGGAACTTAAATACAGGCGGATCAGGATAGCTGCACCGCAGAAAAAGAATAACAGTCCTGAGATAGGCGAAGTACGGTTATGAGGGATCCCTGTAAATTTTTTGTCAATCGGGAAAAGATATGAATCGAGTGTGAGATTTGTTCCCAGATAATATTCAAGAAATTTAAGAAGTGAGTAGGATGTAAATATGATTACCATCAATGTAACAGCAAATCTTTTAGTCCGGTTTTCAACTTTATAACTTCCCGATAGTAGCAAAAAACCATAAATGGCTGACAGAATAGCTGTTGAAGGCGACATAGGTTTAAAATCCTTAAACAACTGGAACGGATTGTCAATGGCGGCTGAAAGAAAAAAGAGAGTACTTAAACCAATAAGCATTGCTGCCCCACCAGCAGACTGAGCAATTTTTTTTAAGATCCTGTTTTCCCTGACTACGGTATCGTCCATCATGTTTAAGAAAATTTGCCGCAAGTTATTGCATTTATTAAGAACAAGAGGTTTTTCATGGTTATTTTTTAAGACGATTAATTGATTTTTTTAATCTTATTCAACCATAAGCATGATCAGGCAGCAAAAGCTATCCGATGAATTATCTGTTATTTTTTTCACACAAAAATAAGTGGTTTCGCACCTCAATTAAGTTTCATACATTTGTTTCAAATCAGATATTAAAAATGGTAAGGCGTGAAGAGACAATATGTGCACCTGCAACAGGTTCAGGTGGTGCAATTTCAGTAATAAGGATTAGTGGATCCGATAGCCTGGGTATTTGCGGAAAGATTTTTTTCCCTTCAGATAAAAGCATTCAACTGATTAATCAAAAGGGCTTTACGATAGTTTTCGGAAAGATCTGTTCAGACAACGAAATCATTGACGAGGTACTGGTAAGTATCTTCAGGGCACCACGTTCCTATACTGGTGAGGAGTCGGTGGAGATTTCATGTCATGCTTCGCCTTATATAAAAAAGAGAATTCTGGAGTTATTAATAAAAAACGGAGCTATTCCGGCACAACCTGGGGAATTTACCCAGCGGGCTTTTTTAAACGGACGGTTAGATCTTTCTCAGGCTGAGGCTGTTGCCGATGTTATAGCTTCATCAGCAAAAGCTTATCACAGAGTAGCAATGAATCAGATGAGAGGTGGCTTTTCGGGTGAGATAAGCAGGCTCCGATCTGAGCTCCTGAATTTTGCATCACTTATTGAACTTGAGCTCGATTTCGGAGAAGAGGATGTTGAATTTGCAGACAGAAAAAAGCTTTCTGCAATAATCATCACCATTAAGCAGCTGGCTGATAACCTGACAAAATCGTTCAAGACGGGTAATGCTTTAAAGAATGGGATACCTGTTGCGATTGTAGGAAAACCCAACTCGGGGAAATCGACCCTTCTTAATGCTCTGCTGATGGAAGAGAAGGCAATAGTTTCTGAAATACCCGGCACAACACGGGATACTATTGAAGAGACAATTGATATTGAAGGAGTTGAGTACAGATTTATTGACACAGCCGGCTTGCGGGAAACATCAGATATTATAGAGGCTTTGGGTATAAAGAAAACCCATGAGAAGATAAGTCAGGCATCGGTTATCCTTCTGACTGATGATATAACTGAATCTGCAGAGCTGATAAACAGGCGCATAGAGGCAATCAGAGAATTGATAAGAGGTACCGAAAAACGACTTTTCATTATTATTAATAAGACAGATCTGGCAACTGCGGGAAAGAGAGCGGAGCTTGCAGCGAATATAAAGAGGGAGGAGAAAGAGCCTCTTCTTTTTATCTCCGCCACAGAGAAATCGGGTCTGGATGAACTTAAGGTTAAGTTAAGTGAAGTTATTGAAAAGGATAAGTTGAGTTCGGATGATGTAATAATCACTAATATAAGGCATTATGAAGCGCTGCTGCGAGTTTCTGAAAGTCTGGAAAGAGTATTGACCGGCCTTGATAATCAAATCTCCGAAGATTTTCTGGCCATCGATATACGTCAGGCAATTCACTACCTTGGCGAGATAACAGGCGAGATTACCTCCGATGAGATCCTTGGAAATATATTCAGGAACTTTTGTATCGGAAAGTAACCGGCAGCCTAATTATTTATTCGTTAACATAACGTGGATTTGTCGGAGAGTCCTGATGTTCTTTCTTGATTATTTCCTTTATTTTCAAAATGATATCAGGGTTTGCTGAAGCAATATTTTCTGTTTCTCCGGGGTCTGTTTTCAGATTGAACAGTACAAATTCCCTGTTTCCCTTGTCCATATTCTTTCTCATAGCTTTGAAATCGCCCGATATAACAGCCTGCTGTCCACCCGATTCAGGGAATTCCCAATATAGATATTCATGTTTCACCTGATTTCCGCCGGTTAATTCAGGCAGAAAACTTATTCCATCAATGTTTTCTGGCGGCTTTATTCCGGCAACATCACAGAGTGTCGGCAGAACATCCCAGAATGCTGAGATATGGTCCGAAACAGCACCAGGTTTTATTCTGAGGGGCCAGCTGGCAATCATCGGCACTCTTATCCCTCCTTCATTGACATTTCCTTTTCCGAACCCCTGCTCACTTCTGAAAGGTCCTCCGCTGTCGAACCATGGAGAGTCGGTACCTCCGTTATAGGTCGGGCCATTGTCACTTGATAAGACAATCAGTGTATTTTCATAAATTCCCAGCTCTTTGAGTTGCTGTACCAGTTTTCCTACCTGTTCGTCAAGGTAAGATATCATTCCTGCATAGGCTGCATGCGGATAGCGGTGAGGGAAGTAACCCTGATCGCCGGAATATGGTTTTTCATCGCCGAATTTCTTTACATAAAAATCTATCCATTTTTGCGGCGCCTGAAGTGCAGCATGAGGTATTGGTGTTGCCCAGTAGAGAAAGAAGGTGGTATCTTTGTTGTTATTCACAAAATCTGTAATACGGGCGAACATCCTGTCAGGAGCATAATCCTTGAGGTTATAGGCATCATAGCTTGAAAGATTATATGGGTCTGCTCCTTCCCGGAGTCTCGTGTTTGGAGCCACTGTATCATTATTAAGATAGACCCTGTGTTCGTTTTCATAGAGGAATAGCGGGTAATAGGTATGTGCCATTCGCTGGCAGTTTATCCCAAAGAAATAGTCAAATCCCATCTTTGTGGGGATGCTTTCTGTATGTGGTGCACCGAGTCCCCATTTACCGACCATCCCTGTTTTATAGCCACCTTTCTGCAACAGCCCGGCTATTGTTATTGTGCCTGTTGCCAAAGGGCGCTGGCCTTCGAGTGTTGAATCGGCAATCATTGCCCTGTAGTTCCAGACGTCTCCCCTGCTTCCCCATTCATCATTTCCCCTTACCTGCGAATGGCCGGTGTGTTTTCCGGTTAAAAGTACACATCTTGAGGGTGCACTTACGGGAGCCCCGGAGTAGTGCTGTGTAAAAAGCATCCCGTTGGCAGCCAGCCTGTCAATATTCGGAGTTTCAATCCTTTTCTGACCGTAAACACCAAGGTCGCCATAGCCCAGGTCATCAGCCAGAATATAGATTATGTTTGGTCTGTCGGTGTTTTTTTCTGAAGCACTCTTTTCTCCCGATCTGCATTGGACAAGAAGTGCACTGATTCCAAGGATCTTAATTGCTGTAAGGTTCCTGCTGTACATATATTTTATTTTTTGATTTTCTATTTTCTGAAATCTGACAATTCCGCTCCATCGAGAATAGCGCCGGCAATCACAGCATCAGTGAGATCAGCGTTTCTTAAGTCACTGTTCTTCAGGTCAGCATTTCTGAGGAAAGCCCCTCTCATACAGGCACCCCGGAGGTCAGCATTTTTAAGTATGACACCTGTAAGGTTAGCACCCCTGAAGTTGGCTCCTCTTAGGTCGGCTCCTGTCAGATCTGCTCCTGCCAGGTTTTCTCCTGTAAAATCTTCCCCGACCAGAACAGCTTCTTTGAGTATGGCACCTTTCAGTATGGCACCTCTCAGGTAAGCATTGTTAAGCCTGGCACCACTGAGGTCAGCATTGCTCAGATTGGCATCACTCAGGTTGGCATCTGTGAGATCAGCGTCTGTGAGGTCGGCATTATTAAGATAGGCGCCTGTCAGATTAGCATCGGATAAGTTGGCACCGGAGAGATTGGCACTTCTTAAATCAGAATTATTGAGGAAAGCTTCTGTGAGATTAGCACAACTAAGGTCTGAATTATAGAGGTCAGCACCGCTAAGATCAGCATAGATGAGATTAGCTCCTTTAAGGTCAGCACCTCTCAGGTCAGCATCCCTGAGGTCGGCATCAGCAAGGCAGATTTTACCTATTGAACCGCTACTTAAGTATTCTCTGACTCTTTCAATATCATTCATCATCTCAGCTTTTGATTACCTGAATTCAGGTTCCTGTTAAGAAGACAGGATTTTTCCCCGTATTAAAATTAATCTCGACGGCCTTGTTAAAATATTAACATAAAAGTACTACAATCAAACAACATTTCTTGTAAGGAAAACGCTCAATTTTCTGTAGTAGAAATCCTACACGCTGTAGTAGAAACCCTACACGAAAAGCAAAACCGGGATATAAGCCGATAAATTTTTTACCTGATAAACATATAGTAAAGCTAATAAAGGTTATTCCATCACAATGGATAACTGCAAAAAAAATCAGAATCTTTTTCTCACCTGCAGATAGATCCTGTTATACTTATCCAGCTTTTCGAAGGTTCCTTCGTAATTCATTGAAAGTGACAGGTTCTTAAATATCTGCCATGAGAGATTCATTTCAGCAATGCTCTGCCTGATATTTAGTAAGTTTTCAGGCAATCTGTAATCAACATAACGGTAGCCAATGTCTGTACTTAGTTTTCCTTTGAATAGTTCGCGGGAGATACTTAAGCCCAGAATTTTTCCATTCATATAATTTGATTCCAGTAATGTTGCAGAGAGTGTGGCTGAGATATTAACTCCCGGAATCCTGCTGTAGGTGAGATAACCATAGGCATTTTTCGATGGATGGGGATCTGATTTAAGAAAACGATAGCCCGATTGCACTCCAACCATAATATCCTTTGTTATACGGTAATTAACCTGAAACCTGAAACCCTGACGCAACTCTGTTTCCAGGATCCTGTCGATATATGTTTTGTAAGTTTCATAATACATTATATTTTTTCGGGCATCGTAAGACCCTGATAATGAAATGTTTTTTGTGATCTTATATCTTAACGAAAGATACATGCCTGTTGGGTTGAAGGTATTCTGAGGTAATGAATCGCTGGTAAGTTTATAAAGGTCAACTTCGAATGTACTGAAGAAGTAGAGGTTTTTAACTATTGAGTTTGAATGCTGAAGATATATGAACCTCCTGTCTGTCTTTGAATTGTTCGTCTGCTGCATGAATGCCAGTGAACTTTCATTGGTAATACCGGTTTTCTTTGAACTATATCCGACATAGGCACCATATTGAAGCAGTTTACTGTCGAAACCATAGTCAGTATAATCGGGCCGGGTTCCGGCAATGGCTCCCATTGAAAAGTTATTTATTGATTTCTCAAACTGCAGGCCGTCCATTGCTCCAATATTTGATATTCTGGAATTTATTTTACGGCCAAGACTTATCTGAGTGGTTTTATTTACATCGTATCTGACAGAAAGGTTATAGATTTTAAGAGCACTGAACAGATTACTCTTCACCTCTCCCCAGTCACCCGCTTTATGTTTGAAGGAGATGTAGCTGTCAACGGAAAACTTTGAGTCTGCTATATTTCTGGCATCAAGAGAAAGAGTATATCGGAACCGGTTTGAATTAGAGGCGGAAGTATTTGAGAAGTCAGAATATGAAGATGCAGAGAGGCTTCCTTTTATTCTTTGTTTCAGTTCATTTTTAACTTCATCTTTTTTAAGAGAATCAGATAATACTTTCTTTACCTGGTTTTCCTGTGGTTTAACAGCAACTGCTGTTTTCTCCGCCTGCGGAGTGATTATCTTTGCTTTTGCAATAATAATTTTGTCAACCTGAAGATTTGCTTCAGAAATAGCGGTGCAGACGCAGGATACCGACGAAAGGTTTTTAACTGTCATTACAGGAATAAGAGTATTTCCTGCTGATACAAAAAGAGTATCCCCGGTAGAGATCCCTGCAGTTGACTTAAACTTTACATAGATATTTTGTGAGCTGATAAACGATACCTTCCCTGGTACATTTTCAGTCAATGACTGTCCGGTGAGTTCGCCAAAAACAGTTAACAGGAGAAATATGAATCTTAATTGCCTCATAAAAATAATTAATCTGATATTCCACGTGGATGACATCTGAAACATGCTGCACTATCGTATGAATAATTACTTCTGCCTCTGTGTTTGCTATCCATGCTGCTCTGGTTATGTTCGTGGCATATAATACAGCTGTATGCTGCGTAATCAGAGGTATTTGGATGGCATTCGGTACATGAACTCCATTCTCCCCTGTGTTCTCCGCTGTAAATCGGAAACGATTTGCTGTCGTGTTCCTTATATGGTGCAGGTTTCCATCCGGGATTCAAAGTATGACATTGTGAACAGGTAACAGAAAAATTCAATGTCTGGTGGTCGGGATTGGTAGTATTTTCAAAATCAGCCTTGTGACACGAATAGCAATCGGGAGATGTGGATTTGTAATTTCCATTCAAATGACAATCGGCACATTTTGCTCCGGCATGTCCTTGTGCCAGAGAGAAAAAATTATGATTAAATCCTGCTCCGGCCCATTGAAATGCGTTTAGAGGGTGACAGGACGAGCAATCCTCTGAATAACCGGCTTGTATATGATCAGGAGCTGTTGTTGTCATATATGTTTCGCGGTGGCAGTCAATACAATTAATTCCGGGAACATCGAAGCGTGCCAGGCTTTCCGACTTATGACATTTATAGCAATCAGCAGTTCTGTGCGCTCCTGTCAATGGAAAACGGCTTGTCTGGTGGATTTCGTTTATATTGTTTACAAGCCATGATGAAGAGGTATGACAACGGGAACAATCACCTCCTGTTGTTGCCTGATGAACATCATTATGGCAGTCGTTGCACTCTGCTTTTGCCTCCGAAAAAATAAGCGTCCGGTGGCAAAGCCTGCAGTCGGTGCCGGAATGCTGACCTGTCAGTGGCAGTTTGGTGGTATTGTGGTCGAAGGAGTATATTTCTTTATCAAGCTTCCACCCTTTTGAACTGTGGCAGGTATTGCAGCTGATCTTAAAACCGGGACCATGCGGCTGATCGGTCTGCCGGTTAAATAAGAAAAGTATTATATAGAAGATCAGGAGTGACAGGATTCGCATTTGAATTCTTTTATTTTATACTTGACATAAATAACTGACCCTTCCTGCTGCGGCTTATGACATTTCATACAAGGCACATTAATATGTTTCCCATCGAGCCTGAAGGCAGTATTATTGTGATCGAATTTAGGAGCTTTCCAGTTTTCAGTATCGTGGCAGCTGATGCAATCGGTAACGCCGTTTTTCTCAAATTGTTTAAAATGGTTATCGGTGTGGCAGCTTGTACAGCTCTTCTGCACTCCTGAAAATTTCAGCTGGGTTGTTCCATTCGAATCCTTTTTTAAATGGCAGGCCCGGCAGGCTTGTCTGGTATGGGCTCCCGTAAGGTTAAATTCTGTTATTGAATGGTTGAAAGTGACATCGGTCCACCTGTTTTCAGTATGACACATTTTGCAATTGGCATCAGGATAATATTTGGCCTGAATAGATTGCTTATGGATATCGGTGTGACAATCCCTGCAATTAATTCCGATTGAACGGAAGTTCCAGCCCTCCTTCTTCTTATGACACTCAAAACAGGGTACTGCATTGTGTGAACCCTGAAGAGGAAAAGTGCCAAGATTATGTTGTTCGGTTGTATAGGAGAAAAGTGTAAATCCCTTAACGCTATGACACTGTGAGCAATCGGGTGTTATTCCGTTCCTGGTAAACTGTTTCTTGTGGTAATCGGTATGGCAATCGATGCAACGTTCATGCTTTAACGGGTCAGTAAATTTTGTTTTGTGGCAGGCTTTGCAATTGACAGCCAGATGTTTCCCTTCAAGTTTGTAATTTGTTTTATTATGATCGAAACCTTTAACCCCTTTAACAACCTGGAAAGAATCTTCATTATGACATTGTTTGCAATCCAGACCAAATTTATTGTTATGAGGATCTTTATGGCAATTAACACAGGTGCTGAATGGCATCCCACGGAATTCCTGATACTTCTTCCCGTTTATCATTTCCACCTTATGGCATTTCAGACAATCGACATTCATATGTTTCCCGGTCAGTTGAAATCTTGCAGTGGAATGGTTAAATTTTGATGCCGGTTTAAAGGAATCAGAGTTATGGCAGTTCAGGCAATCAGGAGAGAGTGTCTTCTGATGATTATCTACATGGCAGTTCAGACAAGCCGGGCTTACGCCAAGATAAGTGCTCTTTTTAACTTTAAGTTTCTGATCTTCAATGTATTTACCGGCATGACAGTCTCTGCATCCTTTTTTTGCATGGGGCGCAGTTAAAGCAAAGCCGGTAATGTTGTGATCGAATTTTGCAGTATCGAGCCGGATAAGCTGAAAATTTTTGCCGTTATGTTCGCTGTGACAGGAGAAACACTCTTTTCCCTTTACATCGGATGAAGAGTGATAGCCCTTCTGAAGTGCTATTCTCTTCTGAACTTCAGTATGGCAGACAAGACATTTTTCGCCCGATACTTTATTTCCCAGCACATGGCATTGTGTACAATTTGACATACCCTCAAGGTGCGAATGGGGTTTAGACAAGTCGCCGGGGGAAAGCTGTGCAGCCACCTTAATGACTGATAACCATAACAATATCAGGATTCCGGATCTCTTCACTTTTTATTTTTCATTTTTCACTCTAAACTCTCTTATTTTACTTCTTTTGTTTATGGATCTCTGCAATCTTCTCAGTTCTCATGAACTCACCCCCTTCTTTTCCCCCTCTCTGCTCCGCAAAGAGGGGGAATGCTCAGACATACAGTATGTTACGCCCCCTCTTTGCGGAGCAGAGAGGGGGATGCTGAGCGAAGTCGAAGCAGGGGGTGAGTTCATGGGGAAAATTAATTCTGTTTTTGGCCATATTTTACGATGCTGAAGGACTAAACTCCTAATGTTTCAATACTGTTTCCCCGAATTTCTTTGTTATTTTTATTCCTGCCTTTTCGAGGAATTGTGTTGGCAGTTCGCCACCGGCAAAGATATAAACGAGGTCGTTTTTCAATGTAATATTCTCTCCCTCTTTTCCTGATGAAAGCAAAACGATATCATCTTCAATGGATAAAAGGTTTGTGCTAAGCCTGACTTCGATTTTTCCTTCAGCAATAGCCTTGTTCAGGGCCATACTGTTAAGCGGTTTAATACGGTTGAAAACCTCATTCCGGTATGATAATATAACGTGGTTCTGATCGGCAAGCATCAGCGCCGATTCTACTGCTGAGTCCCCACCGCCGGCAACCATAATATGTTTGCCTTTGATATCTTCAGGTTCAAGCAGGCGATAGGCTACCTTCTCTTTCATCTCGCCGGGGATGTTTAACTTACGGGGTGTTCCCCTCCTTCCTATTGCAAGCAGAACAGTTGAAGAGGTGAACAACTCGCCTTTTAGTGTTCCTACTTTAAACATTCCCTCTTCAGAAACTATTGATTCAACTTTTGAGTTTTCCTTAACTGAAATGTTGTTTTTTTTCAGGACTGTATTCCATAAATCGAGAAGCTCGGTTTTGCTGGTCTCAAAAAGTTTGATTTTGCCGAAAAGCGGAAGATTCATTGGCGATGTCATTACAATTTTTTTACGGGGAAATGTAAAGACAGTGCCTCCGAGGGTATCCTGTTCAAGAAGCAGGTAATTCAACCCATTCTTTTTTGCTGTCAGGCAACCGGATATACCAGCCGGACCGGCACCAATGATAATGATATCGTAATCAGCTCCCGGAACTTTCTTCAGCGATTTAACAATATTTTCAACTGCCTGCCTGCCTTGTTCCACAGCATTTTTAATAAGACCCATTCCTCCGAGTTCGCCGGCTATAAATATTCCGGGAACATTTGTTTCGAAGTTCTGGTTTACATGCGGAAGATCAACACCACGTTTTTCGGTACCGATGCGTAAACTGATAGCTTCTGTCGGGCAGGCATGGAAGCAGGCTCCGTGCCCTATGCATTGCGAAGCATTTATAATGGTAGCTTTTCCGTTTCTTATACCGAGGATATCGTGTTCCGGACAGGCCGTTATACAGGCGCCTGTCTGGATACAGCTGTTCTCATCAACTACAGGATGCAGGGATATTGGTTCATGAAGACCATCTTCCTTTGCTTTTTTGATTTTCTCTTCAACAATCCCTGACTCTCTCCTTTTTTTACGGAGATAGATCATAACAATAGTAAAGCAGAGAATGATGGCAAGCGAATAAATCAGTATTTTTTCAATCAGCTGTTCCATAATCAGAAAATCCATCTATATCCAAAAACAATAGTCACTGCAACATGAATAACCATAATAATCAACATTACCAGGGCAAACGGGGAATGAACCACATGCCAGTATTTAAATAGGTTACGCATTGTATCGAGCCTTTCAATTCTCCTGTTGAGCGTTATATCGTCTTTTACCAGCGCCAGCACCTTATTGCATTCGGTTTTTGGCAGGTTGTTCTTTTTTAATACGTTTTTTACTGACCTGATTGATCTCCGGTCATCCGAATATTTTCTTAGATAACGGACAATTCCGTTTTTATGATATAATTCAAATTTTTTCTTGATTGAATCGACAATGATATTATAGCTCTCTTCATCCAGATTATATGAATTTTTTATTGTACCGGCAACATCGCCTTTCAGCCCCCTTACTTCATTTAAACTTAATTCACGTCCCTCAATTGTCCGGGGAATCTGAAGATAAATAAATCTTCCGATTATACCGCTGAGGAAAACAGCCACCATGCTCCAGAAACTTATTGCCACAAGTCCGCCAAACTTATAAGATGTGTGGAAAAGAACCAGTATCGGCCCTAGTGTACATAGAAAAATATGAAATTCCAGCCAGTGTTTTAAAATCCCTAACCTCAGTAAAAAGCGAAATCTCTTTCGGGCCATATAGGAACTTACTCCTATTATCATAAAAATAGTACCGGCTATTCCAAGGCCATGTCCCAGAGTGCCGCTTGGTTTAAGCAAGGAATGGTCGGGATGATAAACCCTCTCCTCGAGGCTAAGTCCGTAGTACGACATGCCTTTGTAAATAAGGGCTATTAACGTAATAAATACTATAGCAACCAATATGCTTAAAAAGATCCTGTGGGCGATTTTAGACATTCTTACAAGTTATTTAATTACGGGCACAACGACTTCCCTTATTCCATCTCAGAAGAGTGTGCTAAGATAAGATAAAATGATCATTTCCAAAAATCAGGCGGAAATATTTTCAGTATGGTTTCCTTTGCCGCCACAGGAGAAAGGCTGTGAAGAGATAATAGTTGCGGGAATCTGGCGGTGAAAATTCTTGAACATCTTAACTATAATACTATTTTTGTATCAGTGTTCATTAATAATTATCATGGATATTCTTTTCGCTGATGCCTTGAAACTGAGAAGGCCCGATGCTTTTAATATAATGGTAAAGCCGGCCGGGCCGGTATGTAACCTGAATTGTACCTATTGTTATTATCTTGAAAAGAAAAAACTTTACCCTGGAAAGAGCGACTTCCGGTTGCCTGAAGATCTCCTGGAGAAATTCATAAAAGAGTATATTGGTGCTCAGCAGGTACCTGTGGTTACTTTTACCTGGCAAGGTGGCGAACCTACGCTTAACGGTTTGGATTATTTCAAAAAAGTAATTGAACTTCAGAAAAGATATTCTGCCGGGAAAACAATTGAGAATGCATTTCAGACCAATGGTACAAGGCTGAATAATGATTGGTGCAAGTTCTTTAAAGACAATAACATACTGGTTGGCATCTCAATAGATGGTGAAGAACATAACCATGATCATTACCGTAAAACTAATTCAGGAGCACCTACCTTTAAGATGGCTATGAAGGGTATTGAATTGCTTCACAAACATAAAGTTGAATTCAATACACTCAGTTGTGTTAACAGCTATAATGCCGGTTATGCATCCGAAACGTACCGCTTTCTGAAACGGATAGGCAGCGGTTTTATTCAGTTCCTGCCGGTTGTTGAAAGAATAGACTGCAATTCTGAACCAGGAAAGCTGAGCATCCTCTCTCCGCTGTCAGGAGGCAATGGTTCAGTTGCTGAGTGGTCGGTAGGCTCAAAAGAGTTTGGAAAATTTCTGATTACAATCTTCAATGAATGGGTCCGCAGCGATGTTGCAAGATATTATGTTCAGATCTTCGATACAACACTTGCAAACTACACCGGAGAAATGCCGGGGCTATGCGTTTTCTCGGAAACATGCGGAGATGCTCTTGTGATGGAACATAACGGAGATCTGTTCTCATGCGACCATTATGTTTTTCCTGAATATTTCCTTGGCAATATCACTGATACTCCTATGATAGACCTGGTTAAGTCGCAGCGCCAGTTCGACTTCGGAACTGATAAGCGGAATAAACTGCCGCGATATTGTCTGCAATGCGATGTCAGATATGCCTGCCATGGAGAGTGTCCCAAGCATAGATTTATTTCCACACCCGACGGACAGCAGGGGTTAAACTATCTTTGCGAGGGATATAAGATGTTTTTCCACCACGTGGAGCCATTCATGCAATATATGTCAAAGGAGCTGAAAAACAAGAGGCCACCTGCCAATGTTATGAACTGGATAAAGAACAGGGAAAATCAGGCTGTAAGACCTGTAATGCCGGAACGGAATGACCCATGTATTTGCGGAAGCGGGAAGAAATTCAAGAATTGCTGCGCAGGAAAACCGCTGTTTATGCCTTAGTGAAGATTTGTTCTGCCCCTTTTCAGCTGTTATCCGGCAGCTATAAACCACTTCAGTATAACATCAACTCTGCCTGCATTTTTAGCCGCGCCAGAAGCTCTCTGATTTTCAATCTGAAGCCGGGAGATCCATCTGCAATATAACCAAGTGCCTCAGTTTTGTTCCTGCCTGAGATATATAAAGCTCTTTCCAGATGAAACTTCTGAGAAACAATTATAAATTTTTCTCCTTTGAACTTATTTAAATTACGGATTGAATTCATTGTACTGATACCGTTTCTGTCGCAGATAAGAACAGTATCGCTTATTCCTTTATCCATTAAATCATTTTTCATTAACTCCACCTCATTTTCACGGTATTTATTGAGTGTATCACCGCTGATAAGGATCCTGGATACCTTTTTACTTTTATAAAGCTCAATTGCTGATATTATTCTGTTTTGATAATATCTGTTTACACCCCCGCCGGGAAGATATTTCGGGGTTCCCGGTATCAGACAGATATCACTTACAGGCAAGCCTGTTAATTCTTTAAATATAAGATCGCGTGTTGTAACAGTAATAATTTCATAATTTATCATCATCATTATGAAACTGCTGACAAGAACAGCAACTATAAGCCGGAGGTATTTATTGAATCTCATCTTCAACTCAGCCTATATTGTTTTAATGGTTAATGCTAAATCAGTCCTGCTACCAGTGCAATAAGACGGGCAGCGGGTACAAGAATAATCTGAGCAATAACAGTTCCGATTACTCTGGCAAAAACCATATAGACGATATATTTCCTGAACAGACTTTCACTTGTTTTCCCTAATACAACCTCATCAGTCATTACAGAGAGGAAGGGATCGATAAATACAAACATCAGAATTGTGGCAAATCCGTTAATGATGGCTGACAAGCTGCTTGCTGTTGTTCTGAAGTCAGGATTAAAGTAACCGGCGTAGAGCGATGATAATACGCCAACAGTTACTATAGCAACTGCTACTACATTCATTATAAATACTTTCCACGGAAAATCACTTTTCAGATCAATGTTTGAAATGTTCCTTGAACTGGGAATTACAATGTTTTCTTTTATCGATGCTATGCCTGATTTTGTAAATCCGTAAAGAATAACTTTCGGAACAGATTTGTAAATACTGAATTTATCCACTGCTATCGATAAAATTCTTTGAAAGGTGGGTATCATAAGGCCTCCCATTATTGTAGAAATAGTACAGGAGAGTATAATGAGTCTGAAATCCAGCAGGTTTGCTCCGAATCCGGAGTTGATATTTTTTTCAATAGTGCTGGCCAGAAGCGGAGCCTGAAATCCGTTGGCTGTTCTTGAGACCAGTACGAGAATATTAAAAAGTGCAAACGATACAGCTATTCTTCCTGTCCTGATTCCTACAATTCTGACCGAATAAGATAATGTTGTTATCAGGTTTATCAGAAATGTCAGTCCAAGAACCAGTATTATTTGATGAGTCATCTTTTTAAAAATTAATTTGAATGCCTGATAAACTACCCTTAGTTTGATTTATTAGTTTAATCGATCAAAAATATATTAAAAAACCAATATTTAATAAGGGTATGCAATTATGTCAGTTGCAAGGGTCATTTCACCGGTAAAAAGGATTTGGCCAGAACGTCACTGTCTTTGTACTTTTCCATCAGTTTCAAAAGTTTTTCATGCAAGCCGGCTTTTACCGAGGCATATGCTGGGTCGTTGTACACATTCTTCATTTCATCAGGATCTGCCTTGATATCATATAGTTCCCATTCGTCAATATCATAATAATAATGAATAAGCTTATACCTTTCGGTGCTTATGCCATAATGACGTTTAACCATATGGGAACCGGGATATTCATAATAATGGTAGTAGTGCTCTTTTCTCCAGTCTGATGGTGTTTTGCCTTTTAATACAGGAACCATGCTGCTCCCCTGCATATCTGAAGGGACCTTCACTCCTGCCAAATCGAGAAACGTTTCTGCCAGATCGATATTTGAAACCATATCTTCATTAATGCTTCCGGGTTTTGTGATACCCGGCCATTCAATGAGTAACGGGGTTCGGTACGATTGCTCAAACATCCACCTTTTATCGAACCAGCCATGTTCGCCCAGATAGAACCCCTGATCGGAAGCATAAATGACTATTGTATTCTTATCGAGCCCATTTTCTTTAAGGAAGTCAAGTACCTTTCCCACGCTCTTGTCCACAGCTGCAATACAAGCCAGATAATCCTGCAGATAGCGCTGATATTTAAACCGTACCAGCTCATCGCCGGTAAGATTCTCTTCATAAAAATGTCTGATAATCGGGTCGTAAACATTATCCCACGCTTTCTGCTGTTCAGGATCCATCCTGTTCAGGCCGGTTGTTTTCATCTTTGAGCGATCTTTGTACATCTTGAGATCTTCCTCAATGCGCATAGTTTTTGAGATGGTCATATCCTGTCTCTTCTCTGCTGTGCCCCTGTTTGAATAGTCATCAAAAAGTGTGGCAGGTTCAGGGAACTTAACATTTTTATAAAGTGATAATTCATTAGGTCCGGGTTGCCATTCGCGGTGCGGAGCTTTATGATGCATCATCAGCATAAAAGGCTTGCCGGAGCTTTTGGCCTCATTCAGCCATTGAATACTTTTGTCTGTAATAATCTCAGTTACGTACCCTTTCTCAAGGTGCTGTCCATCTTTGTCAATAAAGTCAGGGTTATAATAATTTCCCTGTCCGGGCAGAATATCCCAGTAGTTAAATCCTGTAGGGTTGGAACCGAGATGCCATTTGCCTATCATGGCTGTATTATACCCTGCCGCCTGCAGAAGTTTCGGGAAGGTCTGCTGTGAGCCGTCGAACGGCGGCTGACGTTCATTTGCAACGAACCCGTTCAGATGGCTGTATTTTCCTGTCAGAATTACGGCCCTGCAGGGTCCGGAGATTGAGTTTGTAACCAGGCACCTGTTAAACCGCATGCCATTGGCAGCTATCCTGTCTATATTTGGTGTCGGGGCTATCTCTTTCAGTGGTCCGCCATACGCACTTATCGCCTGATAAGCATGGTCGTCACTCATTATGTAGATAATATTGGGTCGCTGAGAAGCTGTTTGCGAATAGAGTGACGGGGCGATTGCAGTTAATCCGAGGGCAGCTGCAACTGTGAGGTTAATTTTCATGATAAAAAATTTAATGATTCAATTGCACATGGCACTACGGCCTTGTGAGATCTCAATTTTTAATTTCAAAAGTTCCTTTTAACGCTTCACTCTCCTTATAGCCGTATCTGACTGCTTTTACCCGTATATTATGAGTTCCCGGTTTAAGGTGTAACGGCCCGGAATATAAGAGCCAGTGCGGGTTGGGTTTTTCTTCAAAGGTATAAACCAGGGAAGCACCGTGTGTGGAACAATAAAAACTCAGAGTCATAGGATAAGAGAACAGTCCACCGGTTTTGTAATTTTTTGATGCCCGGTCTTCCGGAGCATTGACAATAAAATAGGGTATATCAGTATCCGGTTGCCTGCCTCCCGGCCACATCTGTTCAACCATCTCCGGCTCATTCATATGCCCCATATCTCCGGTTTCGAGTGTCCATTGCTGATGTCGTTTTCTTAACTCCGCTTTTACCGTTTTATACTTTGGGTCATCAGCCAGATTCCGGATCTGGAAAGGATCGGCAACGACGTCATAAAGCTCTTCCGGCGGACGTGAATATGCCATCCAGCTCTTCTGTGGGCCGGTAAGTTTTCCTTCTGCATCGAGCCGGAGCATCTCTTTGAAAACAGGTATCTTATTAAGATAGGGAACCCATATCGGAAATGGCTCATTCGGATAGTAATTACAAACATAGAGCCATTCTTTTGTACGTACAGATCTGATCATGTCGTACGACTCATCTACCCTGTCTCTTGCAGCAAAGACAGCATCGCGGGGCTCTCCTGCCTGATCACCGAGAAAAGGTATCCCCTGCATGTGAACGGGAACAGGAATCCCGGCCATGGAGAGAACTGTTGGTCCGAAGTCAATGGAGCTTATCAGCCTTTCATTGATGGTACCCGGTTTTATATTACCGGCCCATTTAATAACAAGCGGGATATTAAGACCCGAATCATAGAGCCACCTCTTAGCACGCGGCATTCCGTCTCCATGATCGCCCCAGAAGAATACAATGGTGTTTTCCAGCTCTCCCTCATTCTCAAGTTCAGTCAGCAGAACGCCTACCACTGAATCGAGCCGGGCAATATTATCATACATTCTGGCAATATTTCGTCGTACTATTTCAGTGTCGGGATAATACGGGGGAACGATAACTTTTTTCGGGTCGGTCTTTATCTTGCTGATATCCCAGTTCTGGCTTTCATGAGTACCCAGATAATTGAAAACAGCAAAGAATGGCTGATTTTTATCGGGGCGGTTTTTATAATGTGCTGTCTTGCTGCATTCATCCCAGATGCTGGCCGGCACCGGGTCTTTTGCAAACTGATAGTCGGTTTTGCTGTTGTTTGTGCAATAGTATCCCGATGCCCGCATATATTCGGTAAATGCTTTCACATAATGAGGAGGTACTGCGGTAAACTCGAGAGGATTTTCAACAGAGCGGCGGTATGAGGTGGTTCTCATGTGCATGCAACCTATGGAAGTCTGGTACATACCGGTTATCATACCTGCCCTGACAGGAGCACTAATTGCCGCTGTGGAAAAGACTCCTGTGAAACGAGCTCCCTGCGAGGCCAGTCTGTCAATATTTGGTGTTACGGCGACCTTATCGCCCCAGCAGCCTAAATGAGGACTCATATCTTCGGTAGATATCCAGAGAATATTCGGATGTTTTTGAGGTTGGCGGGCGTTCACATTTGCTGCTAAAAGTGAAGCAATACCTATACCATACAGCTGTTTCAGATTTATCATAGGTGAAGTGTTATTTTATTGTACCTATTTTCCGTCTGTTGGCACCCGCGTTATTTGTTATGTCATCTCCGAGATCCTGCCGGGCCTCTTCTGCAAGCGACTGAAGATCTTTTACAATTTCAGGGTTAATCGCTGCCACGTTATATCTTTCACCCGGATCTCTTCGCAGGTCGTATAACTCGGCTTCATTCAGCGTGACACTAACAGTTTTTCCCGGCCATCCGTCTTTCCCCGGTTCAACACCAACATATGATAATCCTTTATGAGGAAGAACCAGTTTCCAGTAATCCTTCTGAACGCCTTCAAGACTGTTTTTCTGGTAATAATAGTAGAAATTATGTCGCGGTGTGATATCCTTTTTTCCCAGAAGAAGAGGGAGAATATTTATGCCGTCAATCTTTTTTTCAGGAAGAGGAGCTCCGGTTATTGCTGCAAGTGTCGGTAATATATCTATTGAAGAAGCAATCTTGCTGCATATCGCTCCTTCCGGTATTACCCCGGGCCATCGCATAATGCATGGGACCCGCTGACCGCCCTCCCAGCTTGTTCCTTTGCCCTCGCGCAATCCGCCGGTTGTACCTGCATGGTTTCCGAAGTTGAGCCATGGACCGTTATCGCTTGTGAAAATTACAAGAGTGTTTTTATCAAGGCCGTTTCGTTCGAGTGCCTTCATTATTTCGCCTATCGACCAGTCAACCTCCATCATAACATCGCCATAAAGTCCCTGGTTGCTTTTCCCTCTGAATTTATCTGATACGCCAAGCGGAATATGTACCATGGAATGAGGCAGGTAGAGGAAAAACTGCTCTTTTTTATGTTGCTCAATGAATTTAACAGCACGTTCAGTATAGGTGGTGGTAAGCTTATCCTGATCAGCAAGTGTTTCCACCTCTCCTCTCTTTTCATTTCCTTCAATAAGAGGCAGAATGGGGTAATGCATCTTTGCACTCGAGGTATCTTTAAGCTTAATTGGTACTCCATCAAAATCAACTGGCCACATATCGTTTGAATATGGAATACCATAATATTCATCGAAACCGTGCTGAAGCGGAAGAAATTTATTAAGATGGCCTAGATGCCATTTCCCGATTATTGAGGTATGATAACCTTTTACTTTCAGCATTTCGGCAATTGTTGTCTCTTCAGAGTTTATACCGACTTCAGCCCAGGGCATGAGAGCACCTGAAAAGCCAATGCGGTTTGGATAGCAACCTGTTAGCAAACCTGCCCTGGATGCACTGCTGACTGCCTGCGGGGAATAATACCAGGTGAACTGCATTCCCTGGTTAGCAAGCCTGTTGAGGTTGGGGGTTTCATAACGGGTTGCACCTGTTCTCCCGATGTCACCATAGCCCATGTCATCCATAAGTATAAGGATGATGTTCGGAGTAACTGGTTTAAATGTCTCATTTTTCTGAGAAAAGGCGTTCAATGACAGAATGGAAGCCATCCCAAGTCCGATTGCTGATTCAATTTTAATCATCTGTGATATTTTTTCAAATTTTGAATTATCCTCCGGTTGTTATCCTGAAAGATCCAAAGTCCGAAAATAGGTAAAATTGCTCAGAATCTTGTTCGTCCATCATTTTTTATCTTCAGGAGAAGATCTGTTAGTTCATTCACAACAGATGGGTTTTGTTCTGCCAGATTATTTTTCTCACCGATATCACTTTTCAGGTTATAAAGCTGAGGAAGCGGATCATTTCCTGTCTCGGTATTTGTGCTTATATTCAGTTTACCGCCTGGTCCGGGTTCTATTAGTTTCCAATCTCCTTTAATAATTGATAATCTGCCGTTTATTGCGTGTTCAATAATCCAATCGCGTCCTTTGTCTGTTTTGCCGAGCAATGCACCAAGCTGGTCAAAGCTATCAGGTGCGGCATCTGATTCAAGCTTCTGGCCGGTAAGTGAGGCGAAGGATGATAACAGATCAATTTGTGAAATAAGTGCTGCAGAGGTTCCCGGTTTTATTTTGCTGTTCCAACGTACAACAAACACTACCCTCGTTCCTCCGTCAAATGCGCTGTATTTGCCACCTCTCAGCGGACCTGCAGGCTTATGGTCGCCGAGAAGCTCTGTGGCCTGATCCATATAGCCATCGTCAACAACAGGCCCGTTATCACTTGTAACAATAATGATGGTTTTACGGGAAAGGTCAAGCCTGTCAATAGTTTTAACAATCTCTCCTACCGACCAGTCAAATTCCAGGATGGCATCGCCTCTTGGGCCCATACCGCTCTTTCCGGCAAACCTTTGGGCAGGAACCCTTGGAACATGAATATCGTGTGTTGAAAAGTAGAGAAAAAATGGATTATCGCGGTTTGCCTCAATGAATTTAACTGCTTTTCCGGTTATGGTGTCGGCAATGTTTTCATCAGTCCAGAGGGCTGACTTCCCTCCGCTCATATAACCTATCCTGCTTATTCCATTTACAATAGTCATGTCGTGGCCATTGCTCGGATGCATTTTGAGAAGCTCAGGATGGTCTTTCCCTGTGGGTTCAGCAAGGATAGGCTCATCGTAGCTCACTCTGATGGGATCGTTCGGATCGAGTCCCACTACCCTTCTGTTCTCAACAAATACACATGGAACCCTGTCGCCGGTTGCAGGAATCAGAAAGTTATAATCAAAACCAATATCCATCGGACCAGGTTTAATTTCACCGTTCCAGTCGGCACCAGCTTCAGAACCAAGGCCGAGGTGCCATTTACCTACGACTGCTGTTTTATACCCTCCGTTTTTCATTACGGAAGCAATGGTTGTCCTTCCGGGTTTGATTATTGCAATTGCATTACCTGGGGCAATGCCAGTTCCCTTTTTTCGCCACGCATATTCGCCGGTAAGCAAAGAGTAGCGCGAAGGTGTGCTTGTAGATGAGGTGCAGTGCGCATTCGTGAACCGTAAGCCTTGATTTGCAAGCAGATCAATATTTGGAGTATTTACTCTTGTTGCACCATAGCAGCTGACATCGCCATATCCAAGATCGTCAGCATAAATAATTACTATATTGGGTTTTTCAACCGGTTGCCTGCATGCAGTTTGTAATGATGCCAGTGATATTAAACCAATTGCTCCGGGGATGATATTGATTCGGTTTGGAAGAAGGAACATTTTAAATAATGGTTAATGTTAAATGGTAAAAATGGTTATTGTTTTTTTGGAAGGGTGAAGGAAAATGTTGCGCCCTTGTCAACCTCCCCTTCGGCGGTGCAATAGCCGTTATGTCGGGTAATGATACTGTTTACAATAGCCAGTCCGATACCGATGCCTTCGAAATCGGAGGCTTTATGCATACGCTGAAAAACACCGAACATCTTTCCGGAGTACTTCATATCAAATCCTGCTCCGTTATCCTTTATGAAGAAAACAATTTCGTTCTTCTGGGATCGTGAGCCAATTTCAATAATAGCTTCTTCTTTTTTTCCAGTGTACTTTATAGCATTGGATATCAGATTTATCCATACTTGTCTAATAAGCTGTTCATCGCCCTCACAATCAGCCAGATTACTCGTTTTAAAGATAATCTTTCTCTCTTTAATATCCTGTTCAAGCAGGTTAATTACCTGATTCACAATATCAGAAGTATTTATTATGGCCTTGTGCAATTCAGCACGGTTTAATCTTGAGAATGAGAGCAGGGCATCAATCAGGCTTCCCATTTCAACGGCACCGTTGAAAATAGTGTCGATGTATTTTAGCTCCTCAGGAGTGCTTTGCTCTTTTCTCATCTCTTTGAGAAGACCTATGAAACCGCTGATATGTCGCAGAGGAGCACGCAGATCGTGTGAAATTGAATATGCAAAAGATTCAATGTCTTTGTAGGCTGCCGTGAGCTGTTCAGTACGCTCTTTTACTCTTTGCTCAAGTTCTGCATTAACTAAGCGCAACTCCTCTTCTGCCCCTTTTCGTTCAGTAATATCCCATGCCATATCAGATAACAGAGAGACTATTTCGATATCTCTTTCATTATAATCAATTTGTTTATTGCCAACACCAACTATTGCAACAACATTATCGTTCCGTATTATAGGAACAACAAGTTCACGAAAAACAGGTGCATGTCCTTCAGGCATTCCCTTTTTGTGAGACAGGGAGGCATAGTCGTTGTGAACAACTGGTTTTTTCTGATAAAAACAATCAACCCAGACCCCGGCCTTATCAATACTGTAATGTTCTCCTTTTCCTGCAGCCGAACACATCGTCTGAATTGTTCTGGTTGACCAGCTCTGAAGTTTAAGTGTTTTCTGATCGGGTTCAACAACGTGAAAAAATCCAATCTTACTTTCGGTCAGTATTTCAAGTTCATCAAGCAGATTCTGCTGCAGCTCCTCTCTTGTATGCGAAAGGTAGAATTCTAAAATCCGGAGGCGTGCCCTCAGGATCTCTTCAGCCTGAATCCTTTTGGTTATGTCTGTAGATTTTCCCTGAATAGCTGTCAATTCTCCATCATCATTATAAACAGGTATGTTCTGTGATTCAGTCCAGATAATACTTCCATCCTTCTTTATCCAGCGAAGCTTTATTATCTCCTGATTAACAAGGCCATTCTGCATTGTTTCTAAAAAGTGGAGGTCATCGGGATGAACAAGTTTAATGCCAAGCTGGGGATCATTATAGTGATCCTCAGGAGTGTAACCGGTAATTATTTCTGCTGAAGGACTCACATATTCAAACCCTATCTCAGGTTTTAATCTGAATACAAATATCAGGTCGTTTGATCTTTCAGTAATTAAGCGATATACCTCCTCGTTTCTTTTTAGTTTTTTCGCTGCATTGACACGGTCTGAGATATCGTGCATAAAACCATAGCCGTAAAGCATTTTGCCATTTGAGTCCGGAATGACTCCTGCACGCTCCCATAGCGGGAACCGGCGACCTGACTTATCAAATACATCAATTTCACCTTCCCAGCTCTCTCCCCGCTCAAGAGCAGGAGAGACAATGTGGTTCAGAATATCAATTGACTCTGGAGGATAAAAATCGCGATAGTTCATGCGACGGGCCTCTTCGAGCGGACGCCCGAAAAGTTTCTCGTGAGCAGGATTGATGTAGATAAGTTCACCGTCCCGGTTGCTGAGAGCTATGGCCTCATCGGAGCTCTCAACAACTGTCTTGAGCAGAAGCATCCCCTCCTCTGCCTGTTTTTTGATCGTAATATCGCGAAAAGTAACAACTGCGCCAGAGATTATAAGATCATCAATTATAGGATGACTGCTGAATTCAACCGGAAAGCAGGTACCATTCTTTCGCCAGAAATAACCTTCACCATCATAAGGCTTACCCGATAGCAGTGTTGCCTGAATGGGACAATCATCCATAGGAAACAGAGTTCCATCAGGATAATGATGGTGAAAAACTGCGTGGGAATCCTTATTCAGCAATTCATTGATATTATATCCAAAAACATCAAGCGCATAAGGATTTACGAAAGTATTTCTGCCATCGAGATCTACACCGTATATTCCTTCCCCTGCCGCCTCAAGGATCAGGTTTTTCTGACGGATCAATTTTTCTAATGATTTCTGCGAATTTATTTCGGATGTTATGTCAATCATAGTTGCAAGACAATGTCTCCCATCTAGGGAGGCAATGCCTTCAAAATGGACATAAACAGGGGAAATGGTATCGGAGATCAGAACTGCCTGGCATGTCTCTTTGGAAATGCCATTAATTGTTCTTTGTAAAAAGTTCAGGAATTCCTGCTTTGTGTCATCAGAAATAAAAAGCAGCATTATAGCATTTATCAAACGGGAGCGTTCTTTCCCAATCATCTTGGCGCAGGCATGATTCAACTTCACTATTTCGCTAGTAGATGAAAGTGTAACATAGCCTGATGGAGCAAAATCGTATAACTCGATATATTTTTCAGATGCTACCTGTGCAGCAGATTGTGCCAGCCTGAGTTCATCATTCTGCAACTCAAGTTCAATGTGGTGAATCTCAAGCTCATGAATAAGCTTTAAAGTTTCTTCATCTGAAAGTTTTGATCTGGATTCCGGCATATTGATATTAAGCAACTCTTCTGCCTTTTTCCTAAAGAAATCAGAGTTTTTGTTTTTCACCATTATCATTAATTATTAGATTCTGATTTTCACAAGCCTTTGATAATGAACCTCCTTGTATTACCTGGCTTACTCTTATGGGGTTAGCATAAAAATATACTCCGGTTCATAGTTTAGAAGGAGACTCCAATTCTATGAAGATATAAAGTTAGAGAATAAAATTAGAATTCAGTATAAAATGACTTGCATCAATGTGAAAACAGGCTAAAATTACTAGAATTATAGCCTGTTTAAGAGGAGAATTACTAAAATCAGATTCTAAATAAAAGATATATGGATATAGTTTATTTATTTATATGAATCATTATGAACACTCTTTACGGCTCTTCCAGAAGGATCATTCAGGTTGCGGAATGAAGCATCCCATGCCAGGGCTTCAGGTGTGCTGCATGCTACAGATGGCACTGAAGGGACGCATGAAGCGGCAGAATCGGATGGGAAATGTTCGTGGAATATTGTTCTGTAGAAATATTCCTCTTTAGTTGGAGGAGGATTGATAGGGAACCTGTATTTTGCATTCTTAAGCTGTTCATCTGAGACCTCTTTTGCTGTAAGGGCTTTCAGAGAATCGATCCAGCTATAGCCAACGCCATCAGAAAACTGTTCTTTCTGTCTCCAGGCTACACTTGCCGGGAGATAATCTTCAAAGGCTTTTCTTAAAACCCATTTTTCCATACGCTCCTTGTTTATCATTTTGTCTTTTGGATTTAGGCGCATTGCAACATCCATAAACTCTTTATCGAGGAAAGGAACGCGTCCTTCCACACCCCATGCTGCCAGTGATTTGTTTGCCCTCAGACAATCGTAAAGATGTAGTTTCCTGATCTTTCTGACAGTCTCTTCGTGAAACCCTTTAGGATCGGGAGCTTTATGAAAATAGAGATATCCGCCGAAGATCTCGTCGGCACCTTCACCGGAAAGTACCATCTTCACTCCCATTGATTTTATAACCCTGGCAAGAAGGTACATCGGAGTTGATGCCCGTATTGTTGTAACATCGTAGGTTTCGATATGATAAATAACGTCGCGTATTGCGTCGAGACCTTCCTGAACTGTAAAATTTATTTCATGATGAATTGTACCGATATGTTCTGCCACCTTGCGTGCAGCGGCCAGATCGGGTGACCCATCCAGACCCACTGCAAAGGAGTGCAGCTGCGGCCACCATGCCTCACTTTTGTCTTCAGACTCTATCCTCTTTGGGGCAAATTTCTTTGCAATAGCAGAAACAACCGATGAATCAAGGCCTCCGGAAAGGAGTACGCCGTACGGTACATCAGACATTAACTGACGATGAACGGCTGCCTCGAATGCTGTTTTAAGTTCTTCAATGCTTGTTCCGTTATTTTCCACAGCTGAGTATTCCATCCAGTCGCGTGTGTACCATTTTGTCATAACCCCTTCCTTACTGTAGAGATAGTGGCCCGGAAGAAATTCCTGAATTTTGTTGCAAACCCCTTCAAGTGCTTTCAGTTCCGAAGCAACATAAAAATTCCCGAAAGAATCCCAACCCACATAAAGAGGAATAATGCCGATATGGTCGCGGGCAATGAAGTAGCAATCTTTTTCCTTGTCATAAAGGGCGAAAGCAAAAATGCCATTTAACTCCTCAAGAAAGGCAGGACCTTTATCGCGGTAAAGAGGAAGAATTACTTCACAATCGGAATGAGTAAGAAACTCATAGGAATCCTCATACTTTTTACGGATTTCCTGATGGTTATAAATCTCGCCGTTAACAGCAAGTATCAGGTTGCCATCTTTACTGTACAATGGCTGCTTTCCCGACTGCGGGTCAACTATCGATAATCTTTCATGAGCCAGTATTGCCTTCTCACAATAAAATATACCCGACCAGTCCGGTCCGCGATGCCTTACCTTTTTCGACATTTTAAGGACATTTGCCCTTAACTCCATATAATCGGTTTTCAAATCAAAAACTCCTACAATCCCACACATATGCTTAGTTTTTATTAATTGAATATTTCAGAACTTAAAAAATTACTATCGCCAATTATGAATCAGAACTGCATATTGATATTCGTCGCCCTTTTTTCATAATTGCTGCTGCTCTTTTTAAAAAATTATTGGCAAAGGTAATTATTATTTCAACATTAAAAAATCAAAATGAAGTAATAAGTGCTGTTTTATAGACATATTTAACATATTATGCAGTATTTATAAATATATTATACTTTTTAACTGAATTTAAAACAAATTATTAATATCGGAATACTGAATATTTGGAGTGAACTGGAGTTCCGGGTGAAGTAAGTTAAAAGGAAAAAAGGGGTTAAAAGAGTTGAAAGTCCTCCTTCGCTAAAGCTTCGGAGGACGAAGGGTGAAGGGGTTGAAGTTAGAAAAACACTGAAACTCTGAAACCTTGAGACCAGGAAACCCTGTCGGCTGTTAAAAATCCTTAAATTTAATAAGAATAAAGTCGTTAATTATCATATTATTCCTCCTGTTACATATGGTTTTTCTATCTTGCGCATTCATTGAAATATATTTTAGAGGATGACCTATCTACGATTAAAAATAGCAACAGCAATTTTACTGATTATCACCACTGCTTCTTACTCTCAGCTTCACTACGGGTGGCGCGGACCGGACCGTACAGGCATTTACAATGAGACGGGATTATTAAAAACATGGCCGGTTGCCGGCCCTTCACTATTATGGGAAGCTTCAGAATTCGGGACCGGCTATTCAAGTCCTACTGTCACTGATGACGTTATTTATATTACCGGACGAAAAGGTGATGATGATGTTCTGACGGCATTAACTCAGGATGGAAAGAAAAAATGGGAGGTTGTGTACGGAAAAGCTTCCGATAGTAATTATCCCGATACCCGTGGTAATCCTACTGTTACCAATGGCAGAATATTTTTAGTAAGCGGTATGGGCGATATGGTTTGTATCAGCAAGGAGGGCAAGTTAATATGGTCCAACAATTATTTTAAGAAATATGATGGTGTAACACCTGATTTTGGTTTTTCTGAATCTCCGGTAGTAATTGGTAATAAGGTTATTGGAACACCAGGAGGTAAGAAAGCAGCAATGGTTGCCTTAAATGTTGAAAATGGAAATGTTCTCTGGGAAACTCCTTCAATAAATGATGTAACTCAGTATGTAAATCCTTTGATAGTCGATTTCGCGGGAAAAAAAATGATAGTTACCCAATCTGCTAACTATGTTTTTGCAGTAGATCCGAATACCGGCAAATTGATATGGAAGTTCGATTATGCTGCTGAAAATACAGGCCCTGAGAAAAGGTTTGCCCATATCAATACTCCTCTTTTCCGCGATGGCTTTTTGTTTATCTCCAGCGGATACGATAAAGTAGCCCTGAAACTGAAACTTAAAGCCGACGGATCTGTTCCCACCGTTGTCTGGAGAAACGATGACCTTGATCCCTGCCTTGGTGCATCCCTCCTTCTGGGAAATTTTCTTTATGGCTCAAACTGGGAAACAAGCTCCTTCGGAAAGTGGGTGTGCGTCGACTGGAACACCGGCAAAACAGTATGGATAACAGAATGGTATAATAAAGGTTCTGTTATTGCAGCTGACGGAATGTTATATATCTATGAAGAAAAGAGTGGTCATGTCGGTCTGGTTAAACCGGGAAAAGAAAAGCTGGATGTTGTAAGTGAATATAAAATTTTAAAAGGAAAAGGACCTTTCTGGGCTCATCCTGTTATCGATAAAGGAAGGTTATTTGTAAGGCATGGTGATTATCTTGGTGTATTCTCCCTGAAATAATTATTTAATTGCTGATGATATCTGAGAAGAAAAGATATACAATAATTATCGCTCTAATAGTTACAGTTCTCACTGTGGTTTTTCTGTTGTGGTTGCTTAAAAGTCAACCATTTGAGGTTACTGAGAGGGTTCCCGGAATGGATAACAGGCCAAAAATGGAAGCCAGGTCGGATACTGTTATTATTGGTGAGTTTTTCGATACTCTTGGCCAAATGGATGAAATTGTTGCAGGTGACTGGCCACGGTTCAGAGGAGCTGATTTTGATAATATCAGCAAAGATTCAACTCCACTTGCAGAAAAATGGGATACCTCCGGACCTGAAATAATCTGGAGGACAACGCTTGGTGAAGGATACTCCGGCCCTGCTGTTCATAACGGAAGAGTTTATCTTCTCGATTATAACGAAAGAAAAAAAGCTGATATGCTCAGATGCTTTTCTCTTAAGTCAGGGAAGGAGTTATGGAGACGCTGGTATTATGTAGAGATGAAGAGGAACCATGGTTATTCGAGAACCATACCAGCTGTTACCGATAAATATCTGATATCACTGGGTCCGCGATCGCATGTGATGTGCCTCGATCCTTTAAATGGCAACCTTCTATGGACAATAGACCTTGAAAAAGAGTATGAGATCCCCGGAAAAGAGAAGGGCCGGATTACTCCCGATTTTTATTCCGGACAGTGCCCGCTGATCGATAATGATGTGGCCGTTTTTGCTCCGGGCGGAAAAGCATTGATGATCGGAGTAGATTGCAGTACAGGTAAGGTTATCTGGAAAACACCGAATACCGATACCTTGCGAATGTCTCATAATTCAATAATGCCGATGGTGATACAGGGCAAACGGATGTATGTCTATAATGCAGTTGGTGGTGTTTGCGGAGTTTCTGCCGAAGGAGATGATACCGGAAAATTATTATGGAAGACAACAGACTGGGACCCTGCCACAACTGCAGCCTCTGCCCTCTACCTTGGTAATAATGAGATTGCTGTTTTCGGGAGCTACGGAGCAGGCGGTGCAAGAATAAGAATTAATGCTGAGGGATCGGGATACTCGGCGGTTGTACTTGAGCAGCATAAAGCAACAAACGGGATTTCGAGTGACCAGCAGACTCCCATAATTACAGGAGATTATATCTGGTGCCTGATGCCCGAGAATGCCGGCCCTCTCAAGAAACAGCTTGTTTGTTTCAGTAAATCTGATCTCCTGAAACCACTCTGGTCGAGCGGAAAAGAAAACAGATACGGCAGAGGACTTGGCCCGTATATTGTAAGCGGAGATAAAATGTATCTCCTCGATGACGATGGCACATTATATTTTTTTAAAATAGAAAAGAGCACTGTTACCCTTCTGGCAAGTCATAAGATAATTAAAGGAATCGAGGCTTGGGGACCAATGGCAATTGCCGGTAATTACCTTATTATGAGGGATGCAAGAAATTTATTATGTCTTAACATTGGAATAAAACAGTAAGATGAACAGGAAAACTGCAGCAATTGTTTCAGTATTTGTAATAGTGGTATTTATCGGATATATTGTTTTCGATACCGCCCGGCCTGAAGGATTTGAAAAGGAGGAAAAGATAGTCACAGAGGATGCGCCGCCTGATAATTGGAATATTTCACAGAAGCTTAAGATGAAGGAAGGATCGCTTAAAGCGGTGGCAGTTTCGGTGTCAGGAAAAATATTTCTCGGAGGCAATTCCTATGTCTCCTGCTATGACAATAATCTAAATCTGCTCTGGAATCTCAAAACTCCTTATCCGGTTACCTCCCTTTCAGTTTATGGCGATACTCTCTTCGCTTCAACTATGGAACTTATTCTTATTATTGGAGAAGGGGGTGTAATTAAAGATGAATGGGGCCCATTCGAAGATAATGCAATCATTACTTCCGTTGCTTCAAACAAAAATAATGTCGCATTTGCCGATGCAGGGAACAAAATGGTATTTATGCTCGATAAAAAAGGAATGGTTAAGAAACTCGTTGGGCAGAATGATGGTCAGTTCATTGTCCCGAGTCCCTATTTTGATGTGGCTCTCGATTCGTACAATACCCTCTTTGTGGCAAATACAGGCAGGAGAAGAGTTGAAACACGAACTGCTGAAGGAGTACTTCAAAGTTATTTCGGAGAGGCAGGAGCTGCTCCCGGAGCATTCTGCGGATGTTGTAACCCGTCTCATTTTGCTGTTATCCCTGAAGGATTCGTAACCGCTGAAAAAGGACTGAACAGAATTAAAATCATAAACAAAGCAGGCGAATTTATTGAATATGTCTCTTCTGTTAATAAGTTTATGGCCTCAATACCACTCGACCTGGCTTCAGCAGATGGAAAAACAATATATGCCGCCAATCCCGCAGACTCAGTGCTTTACATATTCACACGAAAATAGATCATTATGCTTGCAGTTCGTAATTACTAAAAATAATCTGCCCTGACAATGAACGAAAACATCAACTTCAGTCAAACGACTTTATTAACTATATTTGAAAAGTTTCACCATCAAAAACCGGTTATCATGAAAAAAACTCTCTTAATTCTTCTGATTTTTATATCTGCTTCCTCCATTTTTGCACAGGATATCCTCCAGTGGCGCGGGGTAAACAGAGATGGTATCTATACTGAGGCAGGCCTTATGAAAAAATGGCCCGATGGCGGACCAAAACTCCTCTGGCATTTCGATGAACTGGGCGATGGCCATACCTCTGCAGCTGTAACCGCTAACGGAGTAGTCACCACAGGAATGATTGACGGCAAAGGCGTTGTCTTTTCGTTCGATCTGCAGGGAAAACTTTTGTGGAAGAAAGAATATGGCACTGAATGGGCCGAAAGTCATAATGGAGTCAGATCCACTCCTCTTATTATTGGTGACAAAATGTATTTTATGAGTGGCTATCTAAAACTTTTCTGTCTGAACAGCTTAAACGGACAAACAGTCTGGTCAATAGATCTCGTAAAGGAGTTTGGTGGGAGGAATATTGAATGGGGTGTTACTGAAAATCTGTTATCCGACGGAAATGTACTTTACTGTGCTCCTGGCGGCAGCGGGGCAAGCGTAGTTGCACTTGACCGGACCACGGGAAAAACGATCTGGAAAAGTAAAGCTACCGGTGAGAAATCGGCTTATTGCTCCCCAATGCTTATTAATCTTTCGGGGAAAAAGATCCTTGTCACAATGCTGGAGACAAATATCTGCGGTTTTGATGCAAAAACTGGTGTAATGCTCTGGAAATTTGAACATATCAACGACACTAATGTACATCCTAATACGCCAATATTTATTAACGGTATGCTCTATTGCACTTCAGGTTACGGAAAGGGCGGCGTTATGCTGAAGCTGGCAGGCGATGGCAGCTCCGTTACTGAAGTGTGGCGAAATGCCCAGCTTGATCCAAAGACCGGCGGGGTTGTTGTTCTCAACGGAAGAATCTATGGTACAGGTGACCGAAACCGGAGACTTTTCTGCCTTGACTGGATGACAGGAAAAGAAATTTTCTCCCTGAAAGATCTCGCCCCAGCAAACATCATTCTGAACGACGGATTACTATATATTTACAGTGAATCAGGCAAGGTGTCGCTTGTTGAACCTAAAGCAAATGAGTTTAATATCATCAGCTCATTTCCTGTTCCTTTTGGCGCCAATCCTCACTGGGCGCATCTTGTGATTCGCGATAAAAAACTTTACGTCAGGCATGGTACATCGCTGATGGTTTATGATATTTCTGCCAGATAAAACCTACCTGATGACGAGAAATGATTTTTTAAAAAAAACTATAAGGGCCTCTCTTTTTTTGCTTCTTGCCCTGCTTGTTTTCGCTTTGGGAAAAAAAGTAGTTGCAGGGAAGGATTGTTCGGGATGTCCCGGAAATGAAGTCTGTAATGGAAAAACAGACTGTAGTAAGTATTGAATGCAGGAAGTATGAGCAAAGAAAAGAATAAATATCAGTCGAGGAGGGATTTTGTGCGCAAAGCAGGTAAGCTTGCAGTGATCCTTCCCCTTGCCCTGATACCTGTTGCGCTTGTTAAAAAAACTTCAGCTGCCGGATTTGTCTGGCAGATTGATCCCTTTAAATGTACCCAGTGTGGTCAGTGCAAGACGAATTGCGTACTTACTCCATCGGCATCAAAGTGTGTTCATGCCTTTCAGATGTGCGGCTATTGCGACCTCTGCGGCGGTTATCTCCGGCAGGGTGTAAAAACAATAAGTACCGGAGCTGAAAATCAACTCTGTCCTACCGGGGCAATTACCAGGAAATTTGTTGAAGAACCATATTTTGAATATACTATCAATGAGGCACTTTGCGACGGTTGTGCAAAATGTGTAAAGGGGTGTGCCGATTTTGGCAATGGTTCATTATATATGCAGATAAGACACGATAAATGTGTAAACTGCAATGATTGTTCCATAGCACGCACCTGCCCTTCTGATGCAATTATCAGAGTCCCGGCCGGTTCTCCTTATCTGCAGAAAGACAAGGAAAAAAACAATGGTTGACAGATTATTTCAAAAAAGAGAGTTTCAGATAAGAATGAAAAAAACTTTGCCCTATATTATTTTTGTTTTACTGTTATGCTGGCATGCGGTTCTCTTTGCCCAGGACCGGTTTCCGAGACCTGAGTTTGAGTCGGGATATGTTTATGCTACTAATCAGATGCCGCTTCAGAGGGCCCCCGGATGGGAGTATTTTGATGTGGCTGTCCTTCTTGGTGCGCTTACTCTTACTACCTGGCTGGCATTGAAAAAACGTTCGCGGCAGGGTCTTATCTGGATGTCGGTATTTTCCCTTGCCTATTTCGGGTTTTACAGGGAGGGCTGTATCTGCGCGGTGGGGTCGGTTCAAAATGTGGCCCTTGCCCTTTTTAACGATGGATATACAATTCCCCTCTCCGCCCTGCTCTTTTTCATGATCCCTCTTCTTTTTGCTCTTGCTTACGGAAGAGTCTTTTGCGCAGGGGTCTGCCCGCTTGGTGCTATTCAGGAACTCACAGGTTTTCAACCGGTAAAGCTTCCAAAAAAGATAGAAGCAGTACTAGCCTCCGTTCCTTTTATCTATCTTGCACTTGCCGTTCTTTTTGCGTCAACTGACAGTCAGTTTATTATTTGCAGATACGATCCGTTTATCGGGATCTTCAGACTCGACGCCCCTTACACAATGATAATCTTCGGAATTCTTCTGCTTCTTGCCGGGATATTTGTTAACAGGCCATACTGCAGATACCTTTGCCCTTATGGGGTCTTGCTTAATGTTTTTTCAAGATTTGCTGGAAAGCATCTTACCATTACACCTGCAGAATGTACAAATTGCAGACTCTGTGAAGAAGTCTGTCCCTATGATGCCATAATTCCTTCCGACAGTGAACTTAACAGGGAAGAACCAGCCAAACCAAGAAAACGATTTATACTATATTTTCTGCTTATACCGGTTTTTGCTGTCACAGGTGCAGCTATATTTTACACTCTCGCCCCTTCACTGGCCGGGGTAAACAGTAATGTCAGCCTTGCAAGGGCCATTCGATCAGAAAAAGAGTCAGGAATCGAATCGGTCTCAAAAGCAGTTATCGCGTTTAAAGAATCGGGTAAAACGGAAGCTCAGCTGTTTGCTGAAGAAGCGACGATTACCGACCGGTTCAGAAAATCATCCCCATGGGCCGGAGTATTCCTGGGTATCTCTTTAGGTATAGGGATGTTATCTCTGACAATCAGGAGCAAAAGAATTGAATATCTGCCTGATCAGGGAAAATGTTACAGCTGCGGCAGATGTTTTAAATATTGTCCCATTAAAGTACAATAGTGAAATGAAGTTCGACTTTTCTGAAAAAGATATCACCATTCTGAAAGTAGTGAGCCAGATTGCAGGCGGGTTTGCACTTATTGTTGCATTGACAATGATATTCAGTCTGGTACAGCTGAAAACAATAAACCCCCTGGATAATCCGGTTTTGCTTTCTATAAAGGATCAGTACGACAAAGATCCGGGTGATGCCTCAAAGGCAGCAATGGTCAGGGCAATGGATCTTATGGCACGAAAAGCTTACTTCTCATCACGGTGGCAGGTCGAGACAGGCTCTTACCTTCTGCTGGGAGGTGCCATTATTTTTATCTTATGTCAGAGACTTATTTCAGATAATGAAAAACGTAAGCCGGCATTTCCGGGAACAAAAGCTGAGCCGGTAAATATTCAGAAAAACAGCAGACGTTATCTCCTTGTCGCAGCGACTGTTATATCTTTAACAGCAATATCGGCTTCCTTCATTCTCCGGACCACACTTCCTGATCCATCAGGAAGATCAGGATTCTCTTCAAAAGCAAATAATAACGAAAAAGAGAGTGCTCCCAAGCCTGATAAATCAAATTATCCGTTTTTTCGCGGACAGGATAGCAGAGGAATAGCAGGCGGCTCAGGTTACCCGACTGAGTGGGATGGTATTTCCGGAAAAAACATTGCCTGGAAAACAGAGGTGCCTCAACAGGGAAAGAGCTCCCCGGTTATCTGGGACGATAAAATCTTTATCACCGGAGCAAGCGGATTGAATTGTGAAGTTTATTGTATCGATAAAAAAACGGGAGCTCTACTTTGGACAGGAACAGCCTCAGGGATTGCAGGAGAGCCTGCAGAGTTGCCGAAGATGGATCAGGAGGCAGGTCTGTCTGTATCAACTGTTGCGACAAACGGCACTGAAATATGCGCTGTTTTTGCCAATGGCAACATTATCTGCTTCAATATGGAAGGAAAACAGAAATGGGCCAAAAATATTGGAGTTCCTGAAAGTAACTATGGATATTCATCATCACTGATTATTTATGAAAACATACTTATTGTTCAATATGACAGCAGAACAAAGAATTCTGTAATCGGTTTTGATATTGAAACCGGCGAACAGAAGTGGGAAACTATCAGGCAGGGACGCCCGGTATGGTCCTCTCCGGTACTTGGATATTTTGATGGAAAAGCCCAGGTCATTATCAATGGAAATCCAAATGTAGTCAGCTATGATGCCTTAACAGGCAATGAGTTATGGTCTGTTGAATGTATGACCGGCGATGTCGCGCCTTCTGTAGCCGTAAACAGCAAAATGGTTTTCGCTGTTACCGATTATGCAAAGCTTGCGGCTATTAAGCCCGGCACAGGAGCCTCAATAGCCTGGGAAGACAACGCTTATACCCCTGACGTTTCCAGTCCCGTGGCAACTGATGACTATTTATTCATTTCAACCGGAAACGGTGATGTTGCCTGCTACAATGCTGAAAAGGGCGACACCATCTGGACCCATTACTTTCAGGATCAGTTCTATGCTTCACCTGTTATTGCAGATGATTTGATTTATCTTATTGACAGAAGCGGTGTTATGCATATCATTGAAGCCGATTCAAAGTTTAAACTTGTAGCGGAATCACCTCTTGGAGAAAGAGTCGACTGTACTCCTGCTTTCTCTGATAAGAAGATATATTTAAGAGGGAAGAAATACCTTTATTGCATTTCAGACAATTGAAAAACAGGGATCCAGAAATATTGACCACAGAATGCAACTGTTCTACGACTGCTGATGATATCATTTTGGTTGTGGATCAGGTGGTTATGCAAACCGGTAAAGATGCCGGGAATGTCATTCTGATCCTGCAGGAGGTGCAGAAAAGGCTCAACTACCTTCCGTCAGAAGCTCTTAAGCATATCTGCAAAGTTACAGACGTAACTCCTGAACAGTTGTCAGGCGTGTCAACTTTTTATTCGCAGTTCCGTCATATTCCGTCTGGTAAACATACTATTAAGATCTGCTCCGGAACAGCATGCCACGTTAAAGGAGCTCCACTTATTGCAGATGCCTTCAGGAGAGTTCTTAAAATTGACAGCTCAGGCTTTACTTCAGCCGATAACCTGTTCTCAATTGAAGAAGTAGCCTGTCTTGGTTGCTGCACCCTTGCCCCTGTTATTCAGATCGATGGTAAAACCTACGGAAATGTCAAACCAACCGGGGCAGAGGAAATTATTAAGGATTTTCTGGCCGGCGGAAATATTGCTGCTATACCTGAAGATATAAATTTAGAAGAAGATATTGATGCCGAAATAAGGGTTGGCTTAGGTTCCTGTTGTGTCGCCGGCGGTAGTAAAGAGATCTTGTCTGAGATATCTGTTATCAGGGAAAAGTATGACCTGAGAATAAGGCTCAAGCCTGTAGGGTGTGTCGGAGTCTGTAACCAGACACCTTTGCTTGAGATAGTTAGCCGCGATAATGTTCATTCGCGATATACAAATGTAAGAAAACATCAGGTTGAGGAGATTCTTCTTAAACATATCAGGCCCAGGACTATAAACAAACGGATAAAGCATAGTTTATTCGATCTTGCCGATACATTTATTTCTGACGATAAGCTGACCAGCCGGATAAATATCCCGGGAGAGCTTAGAGAAAAATATCTGAATAACTTTTTGAATTATCAGGTTCATATGGCAACAGCCAGCAGCGGGGTGCTTACTCCTGATTCCTTTGATGAGTATTGTTTGCTGGGTGGATTTGAGGCGCTGAAAAGCTGTCTTAATATGCAGAATAAGAGCGACATAATCGATATTATAACTGCAAGCGGGTTAAGAGGACGCGGAGGGGCAGGTTTTCCAACCGGTAAGAAATGGAGAATTTCATCGATGGCGAAGGGTGATTCAAAGTATGTTGTCTGCAACGGCGATGAAGGTGATCCCGGGGCATTTATGGACAGGATGCTCCTTGAATCATTTCCTTACCGAGTTATTGAGGGGATGATTATAGCTGCATTTGCGACAGGTGCAAGCAAAGGGATTTTCTATATCAGAGCTGAATATCCCCTTGCGGTAACACGGGTTAGGAATGCCCTTCAGCAGCTCTCTGTAAAAGGCCTGATTGGTAAAAGTGTTTTCGGAACAGATTTCTCATTCGATATTAAGATTTTTGAAGGAGCAGGCGCATTTGTCTGCGGAGAAGAAACAGCATTGATCTCTTCGCTTGAAGGCAAACGGGGCACGCCTCACTTAAGGCCGCCCTATCCGGCAGTAAGAGGTTTCAGGAACCTGCCCACCCTGGTTAATAATGTGGAAACTCTTTCGCTTGTGCCCTGGATAATTACAAATGGAGCTGATGCTTTCAGTTCCGTCGGAACAGGAAAGAGTAAAGGAACAAAAGTCTTTGCACTGGCAGGCAAGATCTCAAAAGGAGGTCTTATCGAAGTACCGATGGGTATTACCATCCGGGATATAGTCGAAAAAATCGGCGACGGGGTCCCGGACGGGAGGAGATTTAAAGCTGTTCAGATTGGTGGTCCGTCTGGTGGATGTATTCCTGCAAGTGAATCCGATACTCCCGTTGACTTTGAGGAACTTACAAAAATGGGTGCAATGATGGGATCGGGAGGAATGGTAGTGCTCGACGATTCAGACTGTATGGTGGATATGGCAAAATACTTTCTCACCTTCACTCACAAACAGTCGTGCGGGAAATGTACTTTCTGCAGAATAGGAACACGGCAAATGCTGAATATCGTTACAAAGCTTAGCGAAGGCAAAGCTAACCTTGCTGATATCAGCGAGCTTGAAAAGCTTTGTAAATCAGTTAAAGATGGCAGCTTATGCGGACTTGGGAAGAGTTCTCCCAATCCTGTTTTAACCGGTCTCAGGTATTTCAGGGAAGAATATGAAGCACATACTTTGGGAATTTGTCCGTCAAAAAAATGCCGCGACCTTATTAAATATGTGGTTACAGATGATTGCACTGGCTGTACGAAATGTTCACAGGAATGCCCGGTTAATGCTATTCCGTTCAACCCGTATGAAAAACATGAAATAAACCTGTTAACATGCACTAAATGCGATAATTGCAGAATAATATGTCCGGAAAATGCAATTGAAACAGTCAATATAAATGGTTAAGATTAAGATAAATAATACTGATTATGAAGCTCCGGAAGGATTTACCATTCTGGCGGTAGCAAAAAGTGCCGGTTTGTCTATTCCTACACTTTGCCATAAAGAAGGATTGCCCTATTATTCGTCCTGTATGGTATGTATGGTAAAAGACAATAGGACAAATAGTTTTGTTCCTTCATGTTCAGCGTTGGTTCAGGAAGGAATGGATATCGATACCTCCGGAGATGATGTAATTTCAATCAGAAAAAAAGCAGTGGAACTACTGTTGTCGGAGCATCGTGCTGAATGTGAAGCGCCTTGCAGGGTTGTCTGCCCTGCCGGTTACAATATTCCTCTCATGAACAGGCTTTTGGCTGAAAGGAAATTTGAGGAAGCAATTAATCTATCTGTCTCTGTTATTGATAATTCCGGAATAAGGTGTACCGAATGCCCGGGCTATTGCGAGAATGCCTGCCGCAGAAAAAAAGTAGATTTGCCTGTATCAATCAGAAATTTACAATTGTATATTTTCCAAAATAGTATTTCTGAAAAGGTTAATAATGAAGAAGATACAAGCTCCGGATTAGAAAAACGAAAATTGCCAAAGAGGTTTACTTCGCTTACAGGCAGACTTGAAGAGGGCGAATTGAAGGAGTGGTTAAAAGAGTGTAATGGTGCAGGAAGCCGTTTCAGGGAAATACCTGATAATATTTCTGCTGCAGGTGAGTCTGAAAACTGTATGCATTGCGATTGTCGTGCCGCTGACGATTGCAGGCTCAGAGATCTTGCCGATCAGTTCCAGATTAAAGATCCCAGAGGAAAACTTATTAACTCTCCTATCGAAAAAAAGATAAATAAGAAGACCGGACTTATTTTTGAAAATGCCAAATGTATTAAATGCGGCTTGTGTGTAAGGCTTTGTGAAGATTTAAAAGAGGAACCTGCTCTCTGTTTTAATCACCGGGGATTTGTAACCATTATCTCCGAACCAATAACTGAAGAGTTCGATGATATTTTGAAAACAAAGAGCAAAGAGGTAATTGAAATATGTCCGACAGGTGCATTAAGTCAGCTAAAGTAATTCATATTTAATGAGATACATTCTATTTCTTTTACTTATATCAGTTTTAACTTTATCCTTATCCGCCCAGCTGGGAGAGGCAGAATGGCCGGTATTCAGAGGAAAAAGTGACCTTTCGGGGAAATCGGAATATGAACTTCCTGCTTCTCCCCGTCTGCTTTGGAGCATCTCAACAGCTGCAAGAACAAAATCATCTCCCGTAATCAGCAATGGAACGATCTATTTTGGAAACGACAAAGGAACACTTTTTGCCGTCGGTACCGATGGCCGGATTAAGTGGAAGTTTGAAGCGGGCAGTGCCATTGACGCAGCTCCAATGGTTTATGGAAATAAAGTAATTATCGGCTCCAATGACGGTGTTCTGAGGGCTGTGGACCAGGTTACAGGGAAATTACTCTGGTCGTACACTACTGATAACCAGATTGCTGGTTCGGCTAATGTCTGGACATCGGGAAATAAGGCAGGAATTGTTGTTGGAAGCTATGACTATTTTCTCCATTGTGTTGATCCAGAAACAGGGCGGTCACTCTGGAAAGTGGAAACAGAGAATTATGTTAACGGTACCCCTGCAATATTAAACAGAAAAGTGGTTTTCGGCGGTTGCGATGGGATGATCAGAGTGGTTGACCCGCTCAGCGGAAAACAAAAGGATACAATTGATATCGGAGTCTATATTGCAGCCTCTCCTGCCCTTTCTGACGATATTGCCTATTTCGGAGATTATGACGGTAATGTTTACAGCTTGAACTTAAGTCTGAGGAAAATAATCTGGAAAATCACCGCGGATGCTGAATCCGGTGCAATTCTGGCTATTCCCGCAATATCGGGAAAATCAGTAGTAATTGGAGGAGAAGACAAATACCTTTATTGTTACAATGGCTCTGACGGGAAATTATTGTGGAAGTACAGAACCAATGGCCGGATAGTAAGCTCTGCTGTAATAACTTCCGGAAAAGTACTTTTTGCCTGCATGGATGGAAACATCTATGTTCTCGGACTGGCTGACGGCCGAAAAAAATGGAGTTTCAATGCAGGTACGCCTGTAAGCAGCTCTCCTGCTGTTGTTAAGGGGAGTTTTTATATTCTTACTGAAGATGGAAGATTGCTCTCATTTTCAGACAAAATACAGAAATAAACAAAAATACGATCAGGAAAGATGAAGATAGTATATTTAATAACCGGATCCGGCGGATCATTTTATTGTGGTAACTGCTACCGCGATATGATTTTTTTAAGAGCAATCAGGAAGGTTCCCGGAATTGACGCGACAGCAATACCGTTATATCTCCCGCCTGATGACACAAACAAAGAGTCAGGCCTTGATAAAAATGTTTTTTTTGGTGCTATTTCAATGTACCTTAGGGAAAAGGTTCCCATGTTCAGGAATATGCCTGTCTTTCTCGATAAATTATTTGACTCTGCTCCTATGCTGAAGATGGCTGCGCGCCGTGCCGGCACTACGCGCACCGAGGGGCTGGAGGATATGACTCTTAACATGATACGTGGTGAAAAAGCTTTTCCTGAAAAAGAGCTTAACAGGCTTGTCAATTACCTGATTAAGGATGGAAAACCGGATGTAATCCATTTATCAAATGCCCTTATTATCGGACTGGCACGGCAAATAAAAAGAAAAATTGATGTGAAAATTGTCTGCTCGCTTTTAAATGAGGATGACTGGATTGATGAGATGGCTGAGCCATACCAGTCAAAAGCGTGGAAGCTGATAGCACAGGAGGCCCCTAACGTTGATTCATTCATCACTCCAAGCAATTATTATAAAGATCTGTTCATCGCTAAAACAGGTGTTTCCGGCGATAATTTCCATATTGTACCTCTGGGTATAGATGCGGATAATATTAAGTACAATGAAAAAAAGAGTAATTCTCTTTCCGTAGGTTATTTCTGCAGAGTAAGTTCTCCGAATGGTTTTGACAAACTCGTCGATGCATTTATCCTTCTCAAAAAAGAGAATAGCCTTCCGGGGCTCACCCTTCATGTTTCCGGTGGCTATACCGGTGACGATAAACCATTTATAGCAGAACAGATAAAAAAGATAAAAGAAAACGGATTAAAAAGCTTTATCAGGATCTATCCGGAATTTCAGGGCAACAGTAAGGAGGAATTCTTTAATAATATCGATATCATGAGCGTTCCTGTCAGAAAACATGATGGTTACGGACTTTATATTCTTGAAGCTAATGCAGCAGGGATCCCGGTTGTTCAGCCTGCAACGGGTGCTTTTCCTGAGATAGTTGAAAAGACAATGGGAGGAATTACATATTTCCCTGATACTGCAGAGGAGTTGTCTCATAACTTGCTTAACCTTTTTACGAATAATAATCTTCGGATTCAACTGGGAATAAATGGCAGGAAAAATGTCATTAAAGAACTCTCCCTCGACAAAATGTCGGCCATTTTATCTGTCGTCTATAATGAGGTTCTTCCGAAATAAAATATCAAACCTATGCTCTCTATAACTAATATTTCAAAATCATTCATTAACAGAGGATTGGTACTTGATAATCTCTCCCTGAATGTGACTGAAGGCGACTCTGTGGCTATTATGGGGCCGTCAGGTTCCGGTAAAACAACTTTGATGAATATTGCAGGTCTGCTCGAAAAACCTGACAGTGGTACAATAACTTTCCGTGGATCGTCAATCACAGACTATAATGATAATGATTCGGCCGCCTACAGGAACAGAAATACCGGCTTTGTTTTTCAGGATCATTTGTTACTTATACATCTGACTGTCAGGGAGAACATCCTTCTCCCCCTGCTGGCTGCAGATTATTCAAAAGATGAAATGACCACTAAAGTAAAGAGAGCTGCTGAACTTATGAAAAAGACCGGGATAGCTGATCTGGCAGATAAATACCCTTCCCGCATTTCAGGCGGTGAAGCCCAGCGGGTTGCTCTGGTGCGGGCCCTTGTTAACAGTCCCTCTCTTTTGCTTGCCGACGAACCCACCGGCTCTCTCGATGGCCGGAATGCAGATATTCTCGGAGAACTGCTGCTTGAGATGAACAGAGAATATGGCATATCACTTGTTGTGGCAACACATTCGGAGGCTCTGGCAAAAAAAATGTCACGGATATTATATCTGAAGGATGGAAAACTGATTCTCTGATTTGCCAATAAAAATTAAATTATGATCCCAGGCTTTTTTCGTATTATAAACAGTTCAGTCAGATATAATAAAAGAGCTGTTATCTATCAGAGCCTTATTATCGCCTTATTGTCAGCGGTAATAACCGGATCACTGCTGACCGGCAGATCAGTAAGGTCAAGCCTGAAAAAATCTGCGGCAGCCCGTATCGGAAACACCGGCATTGTAATCAGTTCAGGCATAAGATATTGCGACCCGTCGCTTGCTGACAGAGTTATGAATAGTGCGAAGATAAGCTGCACTGGAATTCTTGAGATGAATGGTTACAGTCAGAATCTTTCCACCCAGAAAGAGGCTTTCAATTCACATATCTGGTTTGTCTCCGGCGATTTTTTCAGATTCCATGGCAACAATTCAATAAATATTAATCCGGGTGAAGTTGCAGTTAATAAAAAGCTTTCTGATTACCTCGGTCTGAAAACGGGAGATGAAATAATAATACGCTTCAATGAAATAAGTGATATACCTGCTGATGCTCCGTTTGCTCCGGCAAAGGGTTCAGAAAGTACTATGGTGATGAAGGTAGGTCTTGTTCTTGAGCCCGGTGATCCGGGAAATTTCTCTCTGTCGATCAGCCAGATAACTCCGATGAACATTTTTTTGAACCTTTCTGATCTTACCGGGCATAAAGCAAAAATTAACAGAATTCTGATTGAAGAAAATAAAGAAATATCAAGCGAAGAAGTTTTTGAGAGCCTTAAAAATGTGTTGAAATTATCCGATATCGGTCTCAACCTCAGGAATGTCAAAAAGAGTGGTGGAATAGAACTGATATCTGACAGGGTATTTATTGACGAAACAATAATTGGCGAAATTAAAAATGCAATACCCTCCTCTGCTCCTGTTATTACCTATCTGGGGAACAGGTTCAATTCGGGCGCAGCATCAACACCCTATTCCTTTATATCGGCACTGCCCTCCTCACTATATCCTGAAATGGTCAGTGGCAATAATATCATTATTAACCGTTGGATGGCCGATGACCTGTCCGCTACTGAGGGCGATACTTTAATGATATTCTGGTATTCACCAGATATGCTGAATAAGCTGATAGAAAGGAGTAACAGGTTCATTATTAAACGTATTGTTGATTTTAACACAATTTTGTCCGATTCACTTCTTATGCCTGATTTTCCGGGTATATCAGGTAGTGAATCGTGCTCAGACTGGGATGCCGGGGTACCTGTCAGACTTGATGAGATCCGTCGCAAAGATGAGGATTACTGGAATAAATACAAGGGTACTCCTAAAGCATTTATAAATTATGAAAAGGGAAAAGAGCTGTGGGGAAATAACTTTGGTCCTGCAACGGCTATCCGTTTTCCTGCAGGATTAACTGAGACAGAAATTGAAGATAAAATCAGCGGAACGCTCAATCCGGACAGAACAGGTTTTACTATTTCAGATTTATCAGGCGATTCGGTTAAGGCAGCAGATGAGAGTGTTGACTTCAGCACACTTTTTCTGAGTCTGGGCTTTTTCCTTATATTGTCTTCAATAGTTTTATTATCCCTTGCAGTTTCTTTCTATTTTGATTCGAAAAGAGGGCAGGTTAAAATATTTTTTGCTCTTGGTTTCAATAACCGGTTTATTGAAAGGATCCTGTTGCTTGAATCGGGAATGATTGCTTTAATCGGTTGTATGTCAGGATCATTTGCGGGATATCTGGTAAATATTGGCATAACAACCGCCTTGAATTCCGTATGGAAGGGAGCAGTACAGACAGATACCATCACTGCCTTTTTTAATCTGCCGTCAATACTGTCGGGATTATTAATCTCAATCCTGGCAACAATGACTGTAATGACATTTAAAATCAAACGTTACCTGAAGCAGCTGAACCGCAAAGAAAAAGAGCTTATTGAAACCCTTCCGGCCAAAAGACACCTTTTTTATATTTTTGTTTCGTTATTTCTTGCAGTTTTTTTATTTATGTTATCCTTTCTTGATAAAGGCCGGGAAACTCTCTTTTGTTTTGCTTCAGGAACGCTCCTGCTGATCACACTCCTGTTATTATGGAGGCTCTGGTTTATTGGGAAGAAACTCAGAAATGACAACCGGTGGGATAATAGCAGAAACTTATCTCAGATTTACTATTCATTTTTTCCATCTCATGCTGTATCTCCAATCCTGTTTATTGCTGCGGGTATTTTTGCAGTGTTCATTACGGCGGCAAATAAAATGGATTTTAATGATCAGCTGCTAAAACGTTCAGGTGGCACAGGCGGATATCTTCTTTGGTGTGAAAACAGTATTCCTGTCAGGGAGGACCTGAATTCAGTTGCGGGTAAAAAAGTATCAGGCCTTGATGATGTGCAACTTAGCGATATGAAATTTGTTCAGGCTAAAAAACATTCGGGTAACGACGCAAGTTGTCTGAATCTTAACCATATAACTTCTCCTCCCCTTCTTGGAATTGATCCCTCCTGTTTTATCTCCAGAGGATCATTCTCTTTTTCTGAGTCAATCTCCGGTTCAGATAAGGATAGTCTCTGGCAATTCCTGAACCGTGTCTCTGAAAAAAATATAATATATGGTATTGCCGATCAGTCGGTCCTTCAATGGGGACTGAAGATAAAACCGGGAGATACTCTGACACTCCGGGCAGAGAATGGACGGCCTCTTAATATCATTATGGCCGGGGGGCTGAAATCCTCAGTTTTTCAGGGAAACGTGGTTATCGGAATGGATAATTTCACCCGGTATTTTCCGTCAGTTTCGGGGAGCTCAGTTTTACTTGTGGATGGCGATCCTGCGAGAATTGAACCATACATAAATTCTTTGAATGAGAGACTTGAAAATCATGGTATAATTGTAGAGAAGACATCTGATCGGCTGGCCTCATTTTACGAAGTTACCAATACTTATCTTACTGTATTCTCGGTATTTGGAGCATTCGGGCTGATTATCGGAATAGCCGGACTAGGATTTGTTCTGTTGCGAAACTACAATCAGCGTAAAAAAGAATTTGCACTCATGCTTGCAACAGGATTTACCATAAAAAGGATCAGAAGAATGGTACTTTCAGAACAATTGCTGATTCTCTTCGCAGGAGTCTCTTCCGGCATTATCTCTGCACTTATTGCAACACTTCCATCTATACGGAAAAGTCCGGATATTCCGTGGATTTATATGCTGATTATGGTTTCGGCAATAATATTAACCGCACTGACTGCTCTGCTTCTTTCAATAAGGGCAGTTACAAATGATTCTCTGACCGGAAGTCTTCGTAAGGATTAACGATAATCACATCCCGTAATTATTCCTTCTATTGTTTAAAGTAACGAGTGTCTGGATTGAACCAGAGTTTGGAGTGATTTGTTCTAATATTATTAACTTTGGGCACTCAAAAATCCGCCACTGATATCTCAAAAATAAACAAAATAAAAACTGAATAATTTTATGAAACCAGAATCAAAGAACAGCAGACTGAAAGTTTACATTCCTCTTGCAGTTATTGTTATCGTAGTACTTGCCATCGGATGGTACTGGTATAAGGACTATTCCGGATATATAACTACCGATGATGCTCACGTTGATGCTGACAATGTAAGTGTCGGATCAAAGATTCTTGGGCGGATAACAGCCAATTACGCAGGTGAAGGGGATATTGTAAAACAGGGTACTCATCTTGCTGACCTTGACAGTTCTGATTATATAGCTCAGCGAAACCAGTCACTGGCATTGAGAGCTCAGGCTTTGGCTAACTTAGTTCAGGCTGAAGCAAAATACAGTTCAGATCAGAAAAGCATAAAGGTTCTTGAAATAAGCCTCGAACGTGCTGCTGAAGATCTGTCGAGAGCAAAAAAGCAGACCGAAGGCGGTGTAATAACAACAGAGCAATTTGACCATATAAAGAAAGCTTATGAGACAGCCTCGGCACAGATCGATGCAGCCAGATCATTGCTTTTGGTTTCAAAATTGCAGATCTCCAGTGCTGCCTCCGCTGTGGCAACAGCCGACGCACAGGTTAAAGTTCTTGATACCCAGCTTAAAAATACACGACTATTTGCACCCGCCGATGGAATTATTGCAAAGAGGTGGCTTCTTCCCGGTGATGTTGTTCAGCCTGGTCAGTCAGTTTTTACTCTTACAATGAGCAAGAACCTGTGGGTTGTCGCATTTCTTGAAGAGACCAATATTTCGGATATTCATACCGGTCAGAGTGTATTATTTACCATTGATGCATTTCCGGGTGAAAGGTTTTACGGCAAAGTATTTCTGACAGGTACAAGCACCGCATCAGTTTTCTCATTAATTCCTGCCAATAATGCTTCAGGAAATTTCACTAAAGTTACCCAGCGTATTTCTGTCAGGATTTCCATAGACAAAACTGATTCCGGCAAAGAAATATCATCATACAATATCTTATCCGGAATGTCGGCCATTGTAAAGATCATTAAAAAACAGTGATGGAAAAAAGGAGAACAGCTTCTCACCGGATCCGTCAGCTGGTGAGGAAAAGCAATTCAGGTTTTCATCCCAAACACTTGAATTACAAATGGTTTCTTCTTGGCAATATTATGCTAGGTACTTTTATGGCGGTACTTGATGCTACTATTGTAAATGTTGGTCTGCCAAAAATAATGGCATCTTTTGGTGTTGGTCTTGATAAGATAGAATGGGTAATTACGGCATATATGCTTGCAATGGCAGTTATGCTTCCCACCTCGGGATGGCTTGCCGACAAATTCGGTTATAAGCGGATGTATTTCATAGGGTTATTTCTTTTTACCATGGGTTCAATGCTTTGCGGAATGTCATCTAATGAGGATATGCTGATCATTTCACGCATTATTCAGGGGTTGGGTGCCGGAACTATTCAACCACTAGGGATGGCTATTATTACCCGCGAATTTCCACCAAGTCAGAGAGGTGTTGCTCTTGGTTTCTGGGCTATTTCAGCGGCAGCCTCAGTCTCCTTCGGTCCGCTTATCGGAGGGTTCCTGATTGATAGCTTTAACTGGCAGCTTATATTCGATGTAAATATCCCCTTTGGAATTTTAGCTATGCTGTTTACTATTGTTATACAGAGTGAGTATATTAATAAGAAGCTCAGAAAGTTTGACTGGATCGGTTTCATTTCGGTTACTTTATTTCTTCCTCTTACGCTCTACGCATTATCTGAAGGGAACGCAGCTACCAATTCTGCCGGATGGCATGCCCCATATATTCTGGCTTGTGCTGCAATAGCCTTAATCTCTTTTGCTGTTTTTATTACTGCGGAATTAACTGTGAAAGAGCCACTTCTCGATCTCAGACTTTTAATGAATCATAATTTTGGAATTTCAAATATCATCCTGATAATTTTCAGTATCGGGATGTTCGGAAGTACTTTCCTTATGCCGGTATATCTTCAGAATTCCCTGGGATATACTGCCCTTCAGGCCGGTTCTGTGTTTCTTCCCGTTGGTATTATCCAGGGAATAACTGCTCCTATATCGGGCAGAATTTCTGACAGGATCAATCCCAAGCTTCCTATTTTTGCAGGGGTGGTACTGCTTGCTTTTAGTTTCTATCTTAATTCAAAATTGTCCTATCTTACTGAACTGAACTTCATTATGCTCTCGTTGTATATCAGAGGCTTTGCAATGGGTCTTATGTTTACAGCCCTGAGTACAGTTTCCCTTCTCGATATTCCCCGTGAAAAGATGGCTCAGGCTTCAGCCATTACCAATTCAATCAGGCAGCTGGGAGGCAGTCTGGGAGTGGCATTGCTTGCCACCCTTCTGACAACACGAGTCGGTTATCACGGACAGGCATTCGGAGGCGCCCTCAGGCAAGGATCGGAGGTGTACCAGAAAACCATGAATAATATAAAGTTTCATCTTCAGCATGATGTCGGGAGTTCTCCGGCAAATGCAAGCAGGCAAGGTCAGGCAATACTCCTTTCAAACCTTAACAAACAGGCTTATATTCAGGGTATTAATGATGATTTTCTTCTGGCGGGTATTATAACTCTTATTGGAGGAATACCTATTTTCTTTCTTAATACAAAAAAACAAAAAAATCAAACTCTACCGGCAAATGAATAATCAAATCAAAAGCAGATCAGTTATTCTAACTATGATATTGTTACTATTTATCAGTAACATCTCTTATGGGCAGACCGCTTTTCCCAGCATAATTAAGAATGATACTGATTCTCTGTCGCTGAAACAGACTATAGAACAGGTAATTACAGGCCATCCCTCAATACAACTGGCTCAAGAGGCTGTAAATAATGCCAATGCAAAAATCGGGCTTGCTAAAACAAGCTATTATCCAGAAGCTGATATGACCGCTAACTTCTCCAACATGGGGCCGGTAACCAAACTCTCAATACCTGATATGGGAACCTTTCAGCTTTTCCCTGAAAACAATTATTCCGCATCAGTTAATTACAGGCAGGTTGTTTATGATTTTGGACGAACCCGGCAGAATATTGAATTTGAGAATGAAAGCAGAGAGATTAATGTGCAGACTATTGAACAGGTAAAACAAAGGCTGTCACTTCTGACTGTCAATAATTTCTACACGCTTGTTTTTCTCCAGGCAGCAATTAAAATCAAGGATGAACAGCTTGAGGCTCTGAATACTCATCTTGAACATGTTGAAAAAATGATGGCAACAGGTTCAGCAACAGAATATCAGGTGCTTGCAACAAAAGTAAGGATTTCAACTGTTGAAAGTCAGCGTATAGATCTTTTTGCTGCAATGAATGCTCAAAAGGCATCTCTGAACTCCCTGCTGGGAAATGATCAGTCGAAAAGTCCGGTTGTTAAAACAGAGCTAACCGTCGATCTGACCGGTATTCCAACAGATTCAATATTATCCTTTGCCTTTCATAACAGGGATGAGGTACTTATAAATCAGAAAAAAATTACAATGGCTCAGCTGCGGTATGGGATGGTTCAGCTTCAGAACAAACCTCTACTGAGCCTTATTGCTTCGGGCGGAGCAAAGAACGGATATGTTCCGGAGCTGAATAAAATAAGACCAAATTATATCATCGGACTAGGGTTGAAGGTTCCGTTATTCGACGGAATGAAAAACAAATACAATCTTTCCCAGGCACAATCGGCAGTATCGTCAATATCCTTTGAATCGGAACTGACAAAAAGGGTCATCTCAAATGAATTATATGAGGCTGAGGCATATATGGTTGCAGCTGGTCAGAAAATAAGCCGGTTTGATCTTCAGCTTACACAGGCATTAAAGGCCTTTTCGCTTGCAGAAACAAGCTTTAATTCAGGTACAATAACTAATCTTGATCTTCTGGATGCCAATACCTCAGTCTCCGAAAGCAGGTTAATGCTTCTGAAATCGAGAATTGACTATGCAGCCAGTATTTTCAAACTTAAAGCTGCCCTTGGTGAAAGATTATATGAAGAGAGTAGCCTGACTAAATCAGGAAAATAAGCTGGTTAACTTTTTCTTTTACATTCGGTAAGTCCGAGATTTAGTAATGGGCTGCTGCCTGAAATAACCAGAGCTGCCCCAAGAGCCGAACCGTTGACAATTTCAGAAGTATATACCAGCTTTGAGGGATAAGCTTCGGAGATCAGGTTCAGGAACAGGTCATTTTTTGAAAATCCTCCTGTGATGTAAATATTTGAAATATCATTTCCTGCCGGAAGAACCAGGTTTACTGCTTCAATGGTAAGTTCACACAATTCATTCATTAGCTGATGATATGCTTCATTATAGGAATGAAATTCATACAGATCAATATATTCCTTCAGTTCCCGTGAATCGGGTGCAGGCTTAAAGAAAACCTGTTTTTCTTTGAATTTAGTTTTTAACTGATCAGTCAATTGATTATCCGCCCTGATGTTCTTAAACTGATCTCCGGGTACTTTGAAGTGGTCGGCCAAAAGGTTTACTGCTGTTTCATGAAGATGCCCAAGAAACAGCCTTGATGATTTAACCGGTTGTCTGGTTATACTCATATAGCAAAGACAGTCTTTGTCGAGCTGTTCAGCTGTAAGCTTTTCCGAATTGAACGGGTTCATATTGATGCACCATGTTCCGGTTGACAGAAGCAGGAACTGATCATTGCTTCCTGAGAAATAGGGAGCAAGAGAAGAGGAACTGTCGTGAATACCAATCCCTATCTGAAGTTTTTTTCCCTCAATAACAACTTCATTCAGAGTAGCTACCGAAACGGGATCAGGTAAATTAAGTTCAAGTGCTTTTACCCATGGATGGTAACTCATATTATCGAAATCCCACAGAGCAGTATGACATCCGATTGAGGTATGCTCAGAATAGATCTTTCCTGTTAAAACATAAGAGAGGTATTGCGGAAAGTGAAGGATCTGTTTTACTCTGGCAAAAACTTCAGGTTTAACCGTCTTGAGCCAGAGTGGCTGAAGGCCTGAATTCAGCATGCCTAAAGCCGGAGATGCTGTCCTTCTGCAAAATTCATCCCTTCCGCCATACCTTTTATACAGGTTTTCAGGAATTTTTTCGTCAATAGGTTTCAGATAATTATAAACCGGTGTAACTCTTTTCCCATTTTCGTCAAGACAGACTATGGTTGCTCCATATGTGGTAAAATTAACTGCCTGAAGATCAAATTTCTCAGAATGCACCAGAGTTACGATTGTCTCCTTTATCCATTGTTCAATAAGTTCAATATCATCGCATCCGAATCCATCATCGTCCTCAGATTCAGCAAATTTCTGCTCGGTTTCTGAAACAACTTTAAAATCGCTGTTGAAGAGAATAATTTTCTTGTTTGTCTTTCCGATATCAAAAATGGCAGTAACTCTCTCTCTCATTATCTGTCTGATTTCATTAAAATTCAATTTTCAACCATATTTCCTGTTGATCCGGCAATAGAGTGAGGCATGTAATTCAGAATATACAGGGTTTTCTATCTCTTTAAAAGCACCTCTTTTTCGTATTTCATAATCTCATCAATATATTCCTGACCTGTTGGAACCTTGCTTTTCATGCAGTAATAGTCATAGACGGCGCCAAATGGCATGGTTCTGAGTAATTCGAGCAATGCAAGACGCTCAAAGTTTCTGCCTTTGTTCTCATATTTTACAAGAGTGGCGGTAGGTTCAAGCAAAGCATACATAAAGGCAAGTTGTGCCGATCTGGTACCGATAACATAAGCGCCGATGCGGTTAAGGCTGGCATCAAAAAAATCGAGACCTACATTTACCCTGCTCAGTGCCTTGCACCTTACAATTTCCTGAGTAATGAGCAATAACTCATCATTAAATGTAACTACATGGTCGCTGTCCCATCTGATACCCCGTGTGAGGTGCAACAGGATCTCATCAACAAACTGAAGGATTGACGAGATTTTGTCACCAACCTGTTCTGTCGGGTGGAAATGGCCATTATCGAGGGTTATCAGAGTATTATTTTTTATCGCATAACCAACGTAGAAATCGTGCGATCCGACTACCATCGATTCGGAACCAATTCCAAATAGTTTACTTTCAACAGAATCTTTAAGGTGCTTTTTCGGATAACTGACAGCGAATATCTCATCGAGAGATTTCTTTAACTGTTTTCGCAGAGTATTTCTGTCAACCGGAGTATCCTTGGAACCGTCAGGGATCCAGATATTATGCACTGTTGGAGTGCCAAGCTGCTTGCCCATTTCAGCGCCAATTGCCCTGCACCTTTTTGTATGTTCAACCCAGAAACTTCTGATCTTTTCGTCCTTGCTAGAAAGGGTGTACCCGTCATCGGCGAGCGGATGTGAGAAACAGGTGCAGTTAAAGTCCAGTCCTATTCCTCTTTTTTTGGCCCAGTTAATCCATCCCTGGAAATGTTTTGCCTCAATCTGGTCGCGATCAACCGGTTTGCCTTCAAACTCGCCATAAATAGCATGAAGGTTAAGTCTTTGTTTTCCGGGAAGGAGTGACATTACTTTATCGAGATCGGCTCTCATCTGTTCAATGGTCTTTGCTTTGCCGGGAAAATTTCCGGTTGCCTGAATCCCGCCGCCGCCAAGCACTGCTCCTGCTTTCTCAAAGCCACCCACATCATCAGTTTGCCAGCAATGGAGACTGATATTAATATTCTCCATTTCAGAAAGCACCTTGTCGGTATCAACTCCAAATTCTGCATATTGTTCTTTTGCAAGCTCATATGCCTTTTCAATAAGTTTCTTTTTCATATACAGTAATTATTTATATTGTAAATATCTTTCCATTAGTCTGTTTGCTTTCAAAGTTAAGGAAATCTTCCGGACTGTTTCATTCCATAAAAAAAACCTGCTCCAGAGGTATGGTTATTGGTGAGTTATCGGGATTGGTCTGCATAATGTCGGCCATATATTTCCACCATTTCTTTACAATCTCTGTCTGACCAAGGTCTTGCGATGAACTTTCTCCTGATTGTTCCTGATAGGCAAATAGTGTGTCAGTCTCTTCATCCAGAAAAATAGAGTAGTTTCCAATACTTTCATTTTTCAGCAATGTTACCAGCTCGGGCCATATTTCAGAATGGCGCTTTTTGTATTCCTCCTTAAAACCGGGGAACAGTTTCATCTTAAAAGCAAATCTTTTTGTCTCCATAATATTTAGCCTAATTTAACTACAAACGTAGATAGAATGAGTATTATAATGCCTGCTATCAATACAATAATTGTTTTCTTTTTCACACCTTTCCACTCGTTCAGGAATATTCCCCAGATGTTGCTGATGGCAATATTCAGAGCCATCAGGATACTCCATCCAAACACAGCCATCCCTTCGGGAAGCTTACTGGAACCCATTCCAAAGAAGTGAAACTGGAGAAACCACAGAAACCCTGCCAAGGTTGTATAAAACAGATTATTAAAGAGGACGCTTTTTGATACTGTAATATAATCCCTGTATGTTTTGTTTTTAATATTCAGGTAGCCGCAATAGATAAGGTTTGTAATGAAACCGCCAAAAAGGATGAAAATAAGTGATGGATTTTTCAGGAATAACGCATCTGTTCCGTGATCAAAAGCGATTTTCTCTATTGGTTTAGCAGCTTCAAATCCAAAATTAAAACAACCACTCATAACCCCTGCAAAGATGGCAATAAAGATTCCTTTTTTAAGTGCAAATTCCTTTACGGCAGCTCTCTTCTCCTCCTCTGTCATCTCCGTGCTTTTGAGTGCTCCGGCATAACCAATGATTGCAATACCGGCAACTGTGACCGACACTCCGAGAATTGTCAATATACCTGTGGTTGATGAAAAAAGATTATCACCAGCAATTATTGGAGGTATAAGAGTACCAAAAGCTGCACAAAGTCCAAGTGCAACACTCTGGCCAAGTGCTACTCCAAGATAACGGATGCTAAGCCCGAATGTCAGTCCGCCAAAGCCCCATAACGCTCCAAAAAATATTGCCATTAATTTGGCTGATGCCGGTGCTTCCTTTATTATCGGAAGTAACTCCCCCTGCGGTACAAAGATAAATGCGAATAAAACAGGTGCAATAAGCCATGCTGCCACACCCTGACTAAGCCAGTATGATTCCCATGCCCATAATTTGACTTTTTTGAATGGAACATAGAAACTTGCGGCTCCCATGCTGCCAAGTGCGATTAATAAAATTCCTGCTAATGGATTCATCTTATTTTTTTAATTTTGACTGAACCGCAATTTATAAACTTTCATGAATGAAATTGACTTTTAGGATATTTTTTTATTCAGACAATTTTTTATAATCTTGATATACATTTTCTAAAATACCTTTTAACTATGAAATCATTAAAACTGACACTTGTTTTACTTTGTCTGGCTGCAGCAATTAATGCCCAGGATCTGTTCGTAAAAGATCTGACTCTGGACCATAAGAAAAACCCGATTGGAACAGATATTGCCCGGCCAAGATTCTCCTGGAAGGTTAATGCCACAGGAAACAGCATCTTGCAGACTGCATTTTCAATAAGAGTTGCTACAGATGCCAGATTCTCATCCGATAAGATGGTATGGCAATCAGAAAAGATTGAATCGGGAGAATCAATCCTTCAGGATTATAAAGGTCCCGATCTGAAATCGGGTCAGAGATATTTCTGGCAGGTAAAGATCTGGGATAATAAAGGCAGGGCTTCAAAATGGAGCGAAACTGCATTCTGGGAAATGGGATTTCTTGCAAAATCTGACTGGAAAGCAAAATGGATTGAACTCGACAGCGATACAGTGCGGTATTCACCTTCCCCCTACTTCAGAAAAGAGTTTCCTGTGGGCAAGAGTATTGCAGCTGCAAAGGTTTATGTTACTTCTCATGGCTATTATGAACTTCAGCTGAATGGAAATAAAGTTGGAGATCAGGTACTGACTCCCGGATGGACCTCCTATGGAAAAAGACTTCAATATCAGGTATATGATGTAACAAATATGCTGGTTAAAGGGAATAATGCAATAGGAGCTATTCTGGGCGACGGATGGTACAGGGGAACACTTGCATGGGGAAACAACTGGGCCGTATATGGTAAAAAACTCGGACTTCTTCTTCAATTAAAGATAACATACACAGATGGAACGGAAGCGTTGATCATAAGCGACGAGACATGGAAAGCTTCAAATGACGGTGCAATACGAATGAGTGACATTTACAACGGAGAGACTTTCGATGCTTCCAGGAATCTTAAAGGCTGGAGTTTATCCGGTTATGATGATAAAAACTGGACAAGTGTAAGTACAGGTGTTTACAGTTTAGATAACCTGATTGCATCCGAGGGAGCTCCTGTGAGAAAAATTCAGGAGATAAAACCTGTAAAAATATTCCGAACTCCAAAAGGAAAACTGATTGTGGATATGGGCCAGAATATGGTTGGCTGGCTGAGACTGAAAGTAACCGGACAAAAAGGAGCTGTTGTAACCTTGCGTCATGCCGAGGTACTGGACAAATTTGGAGAGTTTTACACAACAAACCTGCGTGCTGCAAAATGTCAGCTTAACTATACCCTTGCAGGTACAGGTGAAGAGGTTTACGAACCAAGGTTCACATTCATGGGATTCCGGTTTGTTGAGGTTACCGGCTTTCCGGGCGAACTGACACCTGAAAACCTGACCGGTATTGTTGTCCATTCAGATATGGCTGTAACAGGCAGTTATGAGTGTTCCAACCCTATGATAAATCAGTTGCAGCATAACATTCAGTGGGGTCAGAAAGGTAATTTTGTTGATGTTCCTACTGACTGCCCTCAGAGAGATGAGCGCCTTGGCTGGACCGGCGATGCTCAGGCTTTCTGCAGAACAGCAGCTTATAATATGGATGTCTCTTCGTTTTTTACAAAATGGCTGAAAGATGTTGCAACCGATCAGAAGCCCGGAGGTGAAATCCCTGTTGTCATTCCCGATATCCTGAATAAGCAGGGATCAGCTACTGCAGAGACTTCAGCTGGATGGGGAGATGTTGCTGTTATTGCCCCATGGACAATGTATCAGGTTTATGGTGATAAGAAATTGCTTCGAACACAATATCCAAGTATGCTGGCATGGGTGGAATACATTAAGAAAAAAGCGGGTGATGATTATATCTGGAATGGCGGAAGTATTTACGGTGACTGGCTTTTTTATCATCCCCCTGTGAATAATCATCCGGAACCGGATGGTTTTACCGAACACGATTTTATTGCAACAGCTTTTTATGCCTATTCGACCAAAATATTTACTGATGCTGCAAAACTATTCGGAAATTCGGAAGATGCCGGGATTTACAATGCTGTTCATAATAAGATCAAAGATGTTTTTATTGATGAATACGTTACCAAAGCAGGAAGAGTAGGAACAAATTCACAGACATCGTATGTTCTTGCTTTAATGTTCGACCTGCTTCCTGAAAACCTTCGTGCAAAATCTGCCCGTTTTCTTGTTGACGATATCAAAAGCCGCGGAAACAGGCTTTCTACAGGTTTTCTCGGAACACCTTACCTTTGCCATGTATTGTCAGATAACGGGTATACAGACGTTGCGTATGATCTGCTGCTGCAGGAATCGTACCCATCATGGCTCTACCCTGTGAAAATGGGCGCCACCACCATCTGGGAGCGTTGGGACGGACAAAAAACTGACAGTACCTTTCAGGATCCGGGGATGAACTCTTTTAACCATTATGCCTACGGTGCAATCGGCGATTGGATGTACAGGGTTTCAGCAGGGATTGAGATACTGAGCCCGGGCTATAAGCATATTGCTATTCAGCCTCATCCAACAAAAAGACTTCAGTACTCAAAGGCTTCATTTGAAAGCTCTTACGGCACTATTGCTTCAGGATGGGAAAGAAAAGGAGATAAAATAGCTGTTAATATCAGGATTCCTGCAAATACTGATGCGGTAATTACGCTTCCGGTAAGTATAATCACCAAGGCAACTGAAAATGGTAAAAGTTTATCTGAAAACAAGAATTTTTCCGACATCAGAATTGAGGGAAATAAATTATTGCTTAAGGCCGGATCGGGTGATTATACAATTGAATATCCTGAAGAGTAAAAACCAAACATAATAAAGCATACTTTTACTGGCCCGGAATTTTCTCCGGGCCATTTTTAATTTCAGGTATCAGACGTATGAGTTTTATTGATAATCATCTTGGCGAATTTGCGGCATTGCTGACAGCATTCTTCTGGACAGTCACCTCCTTGTCATTTGAATCGGCAAGCCATAGAATCGGTTCAGTTGCTGTTAATATCCTCAGGTTGATCATTGGATTGATATTTCTGAGTGTCTTTACTCTTATAAGGCGGGGAATGATTCTGCCTATTGATGCGAGCCATGAAAACTGGGTATGGCTTTCATTGTCGGGCCTGGTAGGATTTGTTTTCGGCGACCTTTTCCTGTTTAAATCATATACCATGATCGGCTCCAGGTTTTCGATGCTCATAATGACGCTGGTACCTCCGATTACAGCTTTTTTTAGTTTTATTATTCTGGGTGAGCGACTCACCCTGTTTCATTATCTTGGGATGACCTTAACTTTTTCGGGAATTGCAATGGCCATTTTCAGCAGGGCCGGAAAAGGTGAAAAGCTCTCCCTTAAACTTGCTCCAAAGGGCATATTATTTGCTTTTGGCGGAGCTGTAGGTCAGGCATTGGGACTGGTGTTAAGTAAATTTGGATTAAGGGATTATGATCCTTTTGCCGCAACCCAGATCAGAATAATTTCCGGGATCTTCGGTTACACAGTGCTGGTAACTGTGCTTTTCCGATGGAAGAGTGTTTTTAAAGCAACCGGCAATAAGGAAGGAATGATGTTAACGAGCCTTGGCGCATTTTTCGGCCCCTTCCTTGGTGTCTCCTTTTCATTGATAGCAGTTAAATATACTGAAGCCGGCATAGCCTCGACGATTATGGCACTTGTTCCTGTTTTCATAATTTTGCCTGCTGTAATACTGTTTAAGCAGAAGGTTACTCTTCAGGAGCTTCTGGGAGCTGTTGTCAGTGTTGCAGGTGTTGCATTGTTTTTTCTTTAATTCAGATAACAACCTGAAATGGAAGCAACAGAATTAAAAAACCGCAATTTTGAATCTGAATTCATTTTTTCCACTTCGAGAAGCAGTGGTCCGGGTGGGCAAAATGTGAATAAAGTCAGCTCTAAGGTTGAATTGAGATTTAACCTTCTGACAACTCTGCTATTATCCGAAGATGAAAAGGAGTTAATTCAGAGAAAGCTGAAAAATAAGATCAACAAAGAGGGAGAACTGATTCTTGTTTCACAGTCAGAACGGACCCAGCTGATGAACAAAACAGTTGTTGTGGAGAAGTTTTATGATCTTGTTTCCAAAGCACTTACATTGCCAATAAAACGGAAATCAACAAGACCAACTCTCTCGTCACGAATTAAACGACTTGAGGGTAAGAAGATCCACAGCACAATGAAAAAACTTCGAAAATTCACAAGAGAAACGGAATAAATTCCCATTTTAACTTTTGAAGCATCAATCCTTCATTTAGTTAAGTTTATTAAACTGCCATTAACTTCCACTTTCCCCGTCTGAAAACTAGCCATGCAGTTAAAGTCATAATTGATTCGGCAATGACAATTGCAATAAAAACGCCCTCTTCTTCAAATCCCAACTTTAAAGCAAGCAGCCATGCCAGTGGAATTTCGATAAGCCAAAAGGCAAAAATGTTAATTTTCAAAGGAGTTGACGTATCACCGGCACCGTTAAATGAATTTACCAGAACCATTCCCAGACCATAAGCTATAAAACCAATACTAATAATTCTTAGCCCGGTTACTCCAGGTTTAATAACATTCTCATTATCGATGAAGAGCCGAATGAATGGTTCTGGAAAAAGAACAAGGATTAAACCTATAAAACCGAGTAAAATCATATTTGCCCAACTTGTAATCCATACGGCTTTTTCAGCCCGTTCAGGTTTTTTAGCACCAAGATTTTGTCCAACAAGTGTTGAAGAAGCATTGCTAAGACCCCATGATGGCAGGATGGTGAATCCGATTATCCTTATTGCAATTGTATAACCTGCAACAACTTCACTTCCAAATATTGAAATAATTCTGACAAGAGCTATCCAACTGGAAGTGCTGATTAAGTTTTGACCAATACTCCCAATAGATAATTTCAACAATTTAAACATTATTCTAAAGTCAACTTTTAAATGGCTGAGTGTAAGTCTGATTCGTTTCTTACCAAAAAACAGCAGGTAAAATTGTACCAAAACAGCAGTCCCCCTTCCGATAGTAGTGGCTACTGCCGCACCTGTTACACCCAATTGAGGAAAAGGGCCCAGTCCAAAAATGAGGCACGGATCCAGGATTACATTTATAATATTTCCAATCCATAAAACCTTCATTGCTACAGCTGCATCTCCTGCACTTCTGAAGATTGCATTATTAATAAAAAGCATCATGATTACAATATTACCTCCAAGCATAATACGGGTATATCCTGACATATTATCAATAATGTTTTTTGATGAACCCATCATTCCAAGAAGCCTTTCGGCAAATATGGCACCAGGTATTGCAATCAGAAGCGATATAATCAAACCTGTAAGGATAGCCTGAACAGCAGCTATTGAGGCTGAGTCCGGATTTTTCTCGCCAATTCTTCTTGAAACTATTGAAGTTGTAGCGGTTCCCAATCCAATTGAAATTGCATAAATAATGGTTATCATCGACTCGGTAAGACCTACTGTTGCAACAGCATCAGCACCAAGTTTCGAAACAAAAAAGATATCTGCAATAACAAATACAGATTCCATAACCATTTCAAGAATGGCCGGAATTGACAATAATATTATGGCTCTGCTTAATTTGCCTTCTGTAAAATCCTGTTCAGTTCCAGATACAGCTTCTCTGATATTATCAAATAATTCTGTAATTCTTTTTTTTATTCTAATCAGGCTTTTATCAGCATTCATCCTTAATAATATTACTAATCTGATCCTGATGACATCTTAAGCTCTGAAGCACGGCTTTTAAGAAAAATTCCAGTGATCGCTAGGATCCCGGCGAATATTGCAATAAAAAAGGCAACTTGTTTATATCCTTCAAGAGCAACCTTGCTCGATGCAACCAGCGTACCAATAATAGCAGCTCCTGTCATCTGACCTACGCTTATAAATATAGTTATTAGTCCCTGTGTAGAAGCTCTTTCAGAAGCAGATACTTCATTCAGCATCACATAGCGTAATGCTGAACCAGAAAGAATTGAGAATCCAAGGCCAAGAAATACTCCGCCACAATAGAAAACAAGTTTGTCGCTTTGAACATTACTTAATATTATAAAGCCAAGTGCAGCAAGAATTAAACCTGCAATTATCAGCATCCTTGAACCAAATTTATCTAAAAGAGTTCCTGAAACAGGAGAACCTATTGCAGTGGCAATTACAACAGGAAGCAGCATAAAACTGGCTGTAGATGCAGCTACTCCAAATGAAGCAATAGCCATTGACGGAAGAAATACAAATGAAGCCTGGAAAACGCCTGTGCCAAATGCGATTAATCCTGTTATACGAATCTGGCGGACCAGAAAAAGCCTTGGATTCACCACCGGGGTTATTGCCTTCAATTCAATGAATATCAATGTAATTGCTGATATTAAAGCAATTATCAGAAAAGGCAGAACTTTATATGAAAGAATACTGTCAATGAATGAGTCCGCATTTATCCTGTTTATTCCGTAAGCGAATGTTGATAGCAGCAGGCCTAAAATACCTATTCCTTTCCAGTCAATCTCAGATTCTTTTGCTATAGGAATCGATGGTAATAATTTATTGCTGAAATAAATAAGAAGAGCAGCAATTGGCAGGTTAATGAAGAAAAGGTCATTCCAAACAAAAAACTTTAATACCAATCCGGCTATAACAGGTCCCATAATAAACGCCAGTCCAAATACAGCACCAATCAATCCCAGAGCTCTGCCCCTTTTTTCGGGAGGAAATATATCACCTACAACTGCTGAAGCTACCGGAAAGATTCCGGATGCACCAAACCCCTGAACTACTCTTCCGACAAGAAGAAGATTGAAATTATGAGATAATGCCACTATTAATGAACCAATTGCAAATATTGAAAGTGAAATAATATAAATCTTTCTCCTGCCGTATAAATCAGATAGTTTGGCCATAAGGGATATGCCTACAAGATTTGCAAGTACATAGATTGAGAAGATCCATGACATTAGTTGCTTATCAACATTTATCGATTTCTCAATAGCTGGTATGGCTGGTCCTACTATCGAAATATCAAGGGCTCCCATCAGAACACCAACAAATAGAAGCGCTAGTATCCGGTTATTTGTTTTTTTGTCATAGTTTTAAATCAATTTTATTAAACAAGATTATTCCACTGTTGTTTAAATTTCTTTAAAAATATTAATATTATACGAAAAAATGTAAAAAAACCAACCTCCAATTAACAATTATTTTAAACGAATCCGCCATAAAGCGGAGAAGTGAGGAACCGAGTCCCAGTTTTTAGGGACGAGCTCACCGAAGGTAATCTCCTGGAATTAAGAACTGTATCTTGTCAACAAAAATAAATACCTGATTTATGCCTGATACCCGGTAGTCATATTATTTTATCTTTTCAATATTGGTGTGTTTTAATTATCATGATTCCAACTAAAAATATTGTTTTGGATTCTTCACTTAACAATAATTTCATTTTTACAGAAATGCATGCAAAAATATCCTAATTTTATTAAACCTGATTAATTCCTAAAGTTTAAATTAAGCATAATTTTTCACTTTTGAGGGTATCATTATCCTGCATGCTGGATATTTCAGTGATGTTGACCCCCCAATGGCCGTATTTTCAAACCTTAATCTGTAAAATCTTAAAACAGAGTTAAATAGAAGTTTTCTCTCCTTCAAAAGCAGGGGTGAGTTTTTTATCAAGTGAAATGCATTAGTAATATTGCTATTAAACATTATTTATATGGAAGTAATTACTAAAGTCAGCTAAAATCTAAAATAGAATCTGATCTGTAAAGTTGAACTCTTTACACTCCAAACTTTAATCTCTGATTTGTCAGCTAATTTTTTTACGGATTATCTCAGAATTAAAATTCAAAATACAATTTTTTCAGGCAGTATCCGTTGCTGCCTGATAATGATTCAGACCGGATAATAATTTGAAAAAAACTGGCATTATTTTTGTGAATAACCGTGAGAATAAGATTCAGGAAGAAAATCAGGTCTGCCGGAATTATTGTGAAAATAATAACAGTTTATTTGAGGAGAAATGATGTGAAAAACAATGGATTCAGGGTAAATTATCCCTGAATTTAATTTAGACATAACATCTTGTTAAACAGTTATATAGGATGTTAAATAGTTGTTTCCGAATGGTGATTGTTAATAAAATGATTGGAGTGTTAATATTTCTTGTGGTTGAATAGTGAATTATCTTTAGAGATTATATATTTTCGTCCTAAATATTTTAGATAAACATAAATTAATAAAAACAATTAAACTTAAAAAGAAAAGATGAAAATTCTCATCATCTGCTATGAACACTAACAATAATGAGGCTACGACCCTCCATGGAGAGAGTCGCCTCGTGGGTTGTTCTTCTGATGAAGAACCTGGCGCGAAAACCACGTTATTTTCGCAAATTGAAATCCCAAATCAGTTAGTATCCACCCGAAGTTCGGAGTTCCTGCACCGCTACTTCCCCCTAACAAACATCGATTCCTGGAATGATTGGAAATGGCAACTTCGGAATGCTTTCTCAAGCATCGAAGACCTAAAGAAAATCATGAAATTGTCCGATAAGGAGATTATGGCTATTAGTAATCTTAAAGGCCGTCTTCCCCTGAGGATAACTCCCTATTTCGCCTCACTGATCTATAACAGCAAATTCTCAGATCCACTGAGACGAAATGTCATTCCGGTAGTTGAAGAGTTGTTGCAGCATAATACTGAGCAGTCAGATCCATTGCACGAGAAGTCCTATTCTCCTGTAAAAGGGATCGTTCACAGATACCCCGACAGGGTATTATTTACTGTTACTCAGGTTTGCTCAAACTATTGCAGATATTGTACCCGTTCGCATTCTGTCGGAAGACTGGACAGGCTCGGAAGGCAGGATTTTGATAAGGCTTTCAGCTATATTGCAAGTCATAAAGAGGTAAGAGATGTTCTTATCAGTGGCGGAGATCCGCTTACATTAAGTGATGAGCTTCTCGATTATATCCTTTCAAACATCCGTAAAATTGAACATGTTGAGATTATTCGAATCGGAACAAGGATCCCTGTGGTTTTACCTCAGAGGATTACAGACGGTTTAATAAGTATACTTAAAAAATATCACCCGCTGTTTATCAGCCTGCACTTCTCGCATCCTGCTGAAATTACCGATGAATGCGCAAAAGCCTGTATAAAACTGGCCGATAATGGTTTTCCTCTCGGCAGCCAGACTGTTCTGCTTAAAGGTATTAATGATAATGTCCCTGTTATGAAGGAACTTATGCATAAGTTGCTCAAAATAAGGGTACGTCCTTATTATCTTTATCAGTGCGATTTAATACCGGGGTCAGCTCATTTCAGGACTACAGTTAAAAAAGGTCTTGAAATAATTAAAGGGCTCAGAGGTTTTACAAGCGGATATGCAGTTCCAACTTTTGTTATTGATGCACCCGGAGGAGGAGGAAAAATTCCTTTGCTTCCAAATTATGTTGTGGAACATAACAGCGAACATATTGTTATGCGTAATTATAAAGGTGTATTGTGCGAATATCCTGAAAAATAGGAATTACAGATGAAAATTGGTCTAACTTTTGATCTGCGGTCATGGTATATTGACCGTGGATATTCCATGGATGAAACTGCCGAATTCGACAAACAGGAAACAGTAGATGCTCTGGAAAATTCCTTAAAACTGATGGGGCATGAAACTGAACCTGTCGGGAATGCATTCCAGCTCATTGAAGCTCTTGCTGACGGAAAACGGTGGGATATGATCTTTAATATTGCTGAAGGGTTGTATGGAGACGGAAGGGAATCTGTGGTCCCTGCTATTCTTGATCAGTACAAAATACCTTATGTTTTCAGTGGTCCCGTAATAATGGGATTGTCGTTGAACAAACATATAGCAAAGCTTGTGGTTGCTGCTGCCGGAGTTCCTGTCAGTCCCGGTTGCCTGATAACTAAGGTTGATGATTTGTCGGCTTGCCATCTTGAATTCCCGCTTTTTGTCAAGCCTGTTTCTGAAGGCACCGGAAAAGGGATAACCGAAAAAAGCCTCGTTCATTCTTTCGAAGATCTTAAAAAGATGGTTGAATGGATCCTCTCTGAGTTTCATCAGCCGGCTTTGGTTGAAGAGTATTTACCGGGAAGAGAATTCACTGTAGGTATCGTCGGGTATGGTGATGAAGCCATAGCAATTGGCGGAATGGAGGTAATTTGTGCAAATAACCTGCCCTATTCAGTAGAGGTTAAGGAAAACTATCTGGAATACTGCAAATATTCACCTCTTGATGCTGACATTTCAAACGAATGCAAATCTGTGGCAATATCTGCATGGAAAGCACTCGATGCAGTCGATGCCGGACGAGTGGATCTGAAAGCCGACCGTAACGGCAGAATATGTTTCATTGAAGCAAATCCTCTTGCGGGATTAAACCCTGTTCATTCTGACTTGCCGATCCTGTCAAGAATGTATGGCATTGAATATCAGACATTGATGGAGATGATTATGAAGGCGGCTATTAAGAGGGTGAATGGTGGCAGGTGATGACCCACAGTAGAGCCTCAGAGGAATTTGCTTATATATCTATTATGAAGAGATGCTGTATTATTTATAATGAACCGGGTGAAGGTGCTTTAGCCGATGAGCTTGATGTTCTAGATCAGGCTGATTATATCGGAGACCATCTCAGCAAGCTGGGAATTGAAGTCTACCGTAAAGGGATCTCCGCCGCTTTTATGAATGAAATAGCAGTTCTTGCTTCAGAGAAACCTGACTTTGTTATTAATCTGGTCGAATCGATCAATAATAAAGGTGAGCTTAATTATTTCATTCCGGCACTATTGAACCTCTATTCAATTCCCTATTCAGGCAACCCGCTTGAAGCCATGTTTATCACCAGCAATAAAACACTGGCCAGCAGTTCAATGAGGAATGCGGGAATAAATAATCCCGCATCATTTCTGCCTTCTCAGATGAACCTTCTTACGCCCGGAAGAAAATATATTGTTAAGCCCATATGGGAGGATGGGTCACTTGGAATTACGGAGGAATCGGTTTTTGAGTGCAAGCCGGGGTTTGAAGATAGATTAAAAGGACTTGATGATTCTCACTGGTTTATTGAAGATTTTATTGATGGAAGAGAGTTTAATATCAGTATCCTGGCAGGCGAAAATGGTCCGGAAGTGATGCCGCCTGCTGAAATTGTCTTTGTTAATTATGGTGATGATAAACCAAGAATAGTCGATTTCAAAGCTAAATGGGAAATGGATAGCTTCGAATATATTAATACTGTAAGGGAGTTTCCCGGCAAAAGCCTCAACCCTGAACTGGAGAGTAACCTTCGGGAAACAGCTATTGCCTGCTGGAATCTTTTTGGATTAAAAGGATATGCCAGGGTAGATTCCAGAACTGATAAAGACAATAATGTTTTTGTTATTGAGATAAATGCCAATCCGTGCATATCACCTGATGGCGGCTTTGTAGCTGCTACGAAAGAGGCGGGGTATCCTTTTATTCAGGTTATTCAGCGGATTATTAATGATCTTAACAGATGACCTGGTGAAATCAGGAAATTTTCACCTGTTCAAAACAGAGCTTCTACCAGTATTTCTTAACACACCTGACACATAATGAAAGGTTTCTATACAGTAATACTTCTGGTGATGTCAAATACATTTATGACAGTTGCCTGGTACGGACATCTGAAGCTTAAGACAATGAGTCGTTTTGAAAACATTACCCTCATTGCTGTTATACTGATAAGCTGGGGAATAGCATTTTTTGAATACTCACTTCAGGTACCTGCCAACCGCATAGGTTTCCGTGAAAACGGAGGTCCTTTTTCACTTATTGAATTGAAAGTGATTCAGGAAGTTATCTCAATTCTCGTGTTTACTGCTTTTACACTGATTGTCTTCAAAAATGAACAATTCCGGTTTAACCATATTATCGGATTCTTTTTCCTGATACTGGCTGTTTATTTTATATTTAAAAAATAGCTCTTATTTTATAAGGTTTGAATTAAAGTACTTTGGGATACCGGTAACTTCCTCTCCAAGCCATTCAGGCTTATCAAATTGTTCATCTTCTGCCGTAAGTTCAATTTCAGCAATTACCAGACCCTCATTCCTGTCTCGGAAAACATCAACTTCAAAAGTATGATTGCCGGACGGTATCAGATACCTGGTCTTAATTATCTTTCCCGGAATACAGATTTTCATCATCTCCTCTGCTTCAGAAATGGTTATGGGGAACTCCCATTCACTTCTGGAGATAGAGTTTCTTCCCTTGCTGCTTTTTATTGTGAGAAATGCCTTATCATCTGCAATCCTTATCCGTATGGTTCTTTCAGGATCTTTCAGAAGATATAATTGAACGATATTTATCGCTTTAATAGCCAGATGTTTAAATTCACCCTTTACTAAAAACTTGCGTTCGGTTTCAATTCCCATTTTTATTACAAAGTTAATATTTTGTAACTAATTACTAATGTGGCTATACCCTAAAGGCACCCTTATTCAGGGATTGTCTTGATTTTCCTGCTTTTAGGACTTTAAGGACTTTCCGAATTTTTGGACTTTAGTTCTCCGGATCACCTATTGTATTTTTATCTATTTTAGCTGATATTTTCAGACTAACCGAAGTTATAATAATCAAATAATGAATGTCAGGATTGAGCCGGGCTGGAAGTCAAAACTTCAGGCTGAATTTGAAAAGGAGTATTTCGTAAAACTTTCGGATTATATCCGGGAAGAATATAAAGCCCATACCGTTTATCCTCCGGGAAGCCTGATATTCAATGCATTTGATCTGTGCTCCTTCAATAATGTAAAAGCGGTTATTATCGGACAGGATCCGTATCATGGTCCGGGACAGGCACATGGATTATGTTTTTCAGTACGTGAAGGGGTAGCCTCTCCTCCCAGTCTACTTAATATTTTTAAAGAAATTGAGATGGATCTGGGACTAAAAAAACCGGTTAACGGTAATCTGGAACGATGGGCTTCCCAGGGGGTTCTGCTTTTGAATGCTACATTAACTGTTAAAGACGGAGTACCCGGATCGCATCAGAAAAAGGGATGGGAACAATTTACCGATAGTGTAATCAACATTCTGAATAACGAGAAACAGAATCTCGTCTATTTTTTATGGGGCTCTTTCGCCCGGAATAAATGTGAATCAATTGACAGATCAAAAAACCTCATTCTGGAATCGGTTCACCCCTCTCCGCTTTCTGCTTCGCGTGGATTCTTCGGAAACAAACACTTCAGCAGATGTAATAATTATCTTACAGAAAAAGGGATTGAGCCAATAAAATGGTAGTTTATACTTACTTTGGTAAACTATCCTGTCAGGCAGTATTCGTAACTTTTTAATCCAAAGGGGCATCAAGCGTCAGGCTGACCTGTAATGTCCGGTTTGCATAATCAGAAATCCATACACTATAGGTAATCTTTGCCTGACCAACCCATGTCATTCCATTATAATTTACTGCTCCTGTCGAGAATAAAAGCACCTGCCCGCCGGTACCTGCAATTTTTGCAGTTATCTCGGCTTTGGGAAATGCCTTTTCGAAGCGGGAATATTCGGAAACTCCTCCGGGGATTATATTGCCCAGAGTATCTATGCCACCTGAAGTGTTTACTATAACCTCATTAAAAGGAACATCAGAAATATTCTTTACTCTTACATCAGTAGGTCCGACAGGTGAAAATTCCTGTTTTTTGCAGGCTGTAAAAGTCAGTATGATTAATGAAAAACAGACAAATTTTTTCATAGTATGGTGGAATTAGTAACACCTTTTAACTATAACAAGAAATTGTTGTAAAAAGTTGCAGAGGGGTCAGATTATATTCAGGCAAGTCACCAGAACCCATCCCTTGTTTCCATCGGAGAGCCTTATTTCATACCACTCTCCCACTTCATCTTCGATTGACACTTTAGTGCCTTCGTGCAGCACGAACAGGTCTGTGCCGCTGTTATCCGGTGAACTTTTTCCGCTTACAACAGGGCTTGATATAATTGCCTTATGGCTATCGTAAACGAGAGTTTTGTTTCTTACCGTGAAAGCAAATGAGGAAATTGAAATAGTAAAAAAGATTAGGGCCAGCCAGAATCCTGTTAGCTTATGAGTGTATTTTGATGAATAAATGTAAAGGGATAACAGCAACAGACAGAGAATAAATGAGCTGATACTTATTTGGGCCCAGGTGTTTGTTTTCAGGAATAATGCCATGAAGTTATACCATCTGACAAAAAAGAGTTCGGGGATCTCCTGAAACCTGTCTACAATAAGTGTTCGGGCAATCTGAAGGTTGTAATTAATATTTTCATCACCGGGGTTAATAAGACAGGCTCTTTCGTAATATAGAATTGCATCCGGTATCCGGTTAAGTTTAAAGTATGCATTACCTATATTATAATTGAGGCTTGCTGAACGATAACCGGTGTTGTAGATATCAGTCCATTGCTGCAATGCCTCATTATAGCTTCCCGCAGTAAAAAAGGTTACCCCTTTCGTGAATTTTTCTGAACTGCTTTCCTGAGCAACAGCTTCTGATATAAATAATGATAAAAGAAGAAGCGAAAGGAGATATTTTATAATTGAGTTCATTTTTAGCCTATTGAGTTTTCAACTGACTTGATAAATTGTGATGTTCCTTCATAAATAGTCGCAGCCTCTGTTCCTGAAGCTGATGGAGAGAATCGTGCAAATTCGCAGGTATCAAGAATATGGTTCAGGCTGTTAAGCCGCTCTTCATCTATTCCTTTTTCAGCTAATGTTGAAACTGCATTATTCCTTGTCAGGTCCGAAACGGGAATATTCAGTTTATCGCTCAGATAGCCCCAGATGGCTTTGAGAATCTCCTCATAGAACTTATCTGTCTGCTCATTTTTAAGGCATACAGAAGCGTTATGCAACCTTTTTGCAGCCACTTTTCCTGCTTTCCTGTTTCTGACAAGTGAAAGATCGGAATTGCGCCTTATATGTTCACGCCGTAAAAATAAAATCAGGAGAAATACAAACAGAGAAAATGCATAAGCAGTGTAAAATGAGCGTTTTGCTATAATTATATTACCTGTCTTAGTAAGTTTACCGGGGTCTGATTTGATAAAACGAATATCTTTCCCAAGATATTTAACATCTTCTTTTGAAACGCCTCCATAGACTGTGAGACCGGTATTCTGTTCACTTCCGCCTTTTCGGGCATAAAACCGGTACTCTTTTGTTGTCAGTTTTTCGTATGTGCCGCTGGAACTATTGAAATAGGAATAAGTTATAGGAGGTATAGTATAATCGCCGTAATGCCTAGGTATAAGAAGGTATTCAAAAGTTTTCTGACCTGATGTTCCGGTAAGGCTGTTTTTGATGTCGTCAGCAATTTTAGGATCGTAGACTTCAATATCAGGTGACAGCTTAAGTGAAGGTGCAGAAGCTACTTTAAGATTGCCGCTTCCTGAGAGGGTTATTTTGAAATTTACGGCATCGTTTACATCAACAGTATCTTTATTGAGGAGAGCCTTCAGATCAAGCTTACCAACCATCCCTGAAAAATCAGCAGGTTGAGTTCCGGGCAAAGCCTTTACCTTCACCTTAATTGTCTTACTTGCAACTGCCCGGGGAATTGTCTGATATGATGTAAAAAAGTCACCAAAGAAGGGATCTGACTGAGCTGCTTTCTGCTGAATAAGAACGGATATCTGAACAGGATCTATGGTTATCTCACCGGTAATCTGGGGATAGAGCAGAAAATACTGAACTACTCCGGTTCCGTATACTGTTCCGTTGACATTTTCCTGTTTTAGCGATGTCAGTGGCGGTGTGGCAATTTCCGATTTGAGGAAACCTTCAAAGGAAGGAAATTTAATCTCATTGATACCCGAAAGATTGACACGGGTAAATATTTTCACCGTAGCAACTATATGCTCACCCAGATAAACTTCTTTCCGGTCAAGTGAAAGATTAACGAAAATGTCATTTCCCGATGACTCTACACCTGAATTTTCGGCAGCGCTTCTGCCGGCTGATCCGCTATTCTGGTTTTGTGCCTGGTTTCCGACAACCTCTATGTACAATGAATCTGATGCATAGGTTTTGTTTTTCAGTGTAAAAACTGCAGGTGCAATTACATATTTTCCCGCTTTTACAGCCTGCAGAAAGTAAACATATGTATAAGTTGTCTCGTGTGACATTTTACCATTTATAATCTGAGTGCTTGAGCTGTATGATGTCTGAGGGCCCATCAGCTTATAGAATCCGTTAAACGATGGAGCTGAAAACTCCCCGCCTCCGGAATTAACCGTCCAGCTCAGATTAAACTGCTGACCTGTTGTAACGACAGAAGGATATTCCACCTTTATTGTAACATCCTGGCCGGTAAGGGCGAATGATATAAAGATTAATACCTGATATAATAATACCTTTTTCATATCAATTTCATTCAGATTACCAGTTTTTTACTGTCCTGACTTTCTCTTTGGAAGCTTTTGCAAGTTTAACCTTTTCCTGGACTTTTTTTTCATCATTAGCCAATGCATTTAACAAACGCTGGGCGTCGTCCTTCGAAATGCCTTCCTGCTGTTGTTCCTGCTTCTTCTGATCGTTATTACTCTTCTGATCCTTCTGCTGATCCTGTTCTTTATTTTGTTTATCCTTCTGATCTTTCTGATCTTCTTTCTTATTGTCTTTATTCTGGTCCTGCTTATTTTTATCCTGCTGCTGTTTTTTCTGTTGTTCCTGCAGTTTCAGAAGGTCCTGTGCGTATGCAAGATTATATTTGGCTTCGCTGTTATCAGGTTTCAACTTAAGAGATCCCTTATATGCTTCAATGCTCTCCTCAAGTTTATTTGCCTTCAGAAGGGAGTTCCCAAGGTTATAATAAGCTGCAGACCTTTTGTTTTTGTCTTCATTCAGGTCAATATTTTCTGAAAATTGTTTTCCAGCCTCTTCGTATTTTTTTTGTTTATACAGTGCGTCTCCTGTATTGAAAACGGCATCAGGAGATTGTTTGTTCTTGTCGGTAGCCTTCCGGTATAAAATTTCAGACTCAGCAAATTTATCTTTATTATATTCCCTGTTGCCCTGTCGTAAATATTTTTTATCTGTCTGTGCGCTGACAGAAACAGAATAACTCAGAAAAGCAATGAATGAAATGCTGCTTAGCAATTGCCACTTTATTATGTTAATTTTTCTGAACATCTCTGATTCAATAGTTGATTAAACTTTAAATTTAAACAATCTGATATCGGCAAGTTTTCTGTTTTTTCTTTCCATAACAATAAAGTCAACCAATAGCATGAAAATGGCTATAGCCGCAAATATCTGAAACTGGTCGTTATACTCAGTGTACATTGTGCTTTCCAGTTCCTGTTTTTTCATTTTTTTTATCTCGCTGAAAATTTCATCCAGACCGATATTGGAATTGCTTGCCCTGACGTAAGAACCATTTGAGCTTATCGCTATTTTCTTAAGAATATCTTCATCAAGTTTGGTTATAACCGTATTGCCATCGACATCTTTGAGATAATCTTTTTTACCATTAATATTTACAGCAACAGGAACACCTTCTGTTGAACCTATTCCGATTGTATGAATTACTATCCCTGCTTTTGAAGCTTCTTCAGCATTAGTAAGAGGGTTATCTTCGTGGTTTTCTCCATCTGTGATTATGATCATTGCCTTGCTCCTTCCCTCGCCGGGGCTGAAAGATTTAATTCCAAGACTGATTGCAGCACCTATGGCAGTACCTTGTTTTGGCACCATGTCGGGACTGATTGTTGAAAGAAACATTTTAGCCGAGACATAATCTGTTGTTACCGGAATCTGGGTATATGCGTCGCCGGCAAATACAATTAATCCTATCTTGTCATTGTCGAGATTATCTACGAGGCGGGATATTGCCTGTTTTGCCCTTGTGAGTCTGTCGGGCTGAATATCTTCTGCAAGCATGGAGTTGCTTACATCGAGTGCAATAATAACCTCCACACCCTGCTTTTTTACATCTTCAAGTTTTGAACCGAACTGAGGTCTGGAAAGCATTATTATACCTGACGAAAATGCCATGATCAGAAGTATAAACTTTATTCCCGGACGGATTCCCGATAATTCAGGAATAAGGTTTCCGACAAGTCTGATATCACCAAAACGGCGAAGAGCCCTTCTCTTCCTTACCTCATTTAATACATATAGCAATATTAATACAGGCAGCAGAAGCAACAGGTATAAGTAATCGGGATTTGCAAATCTGAACAATTGCATATTATCTTCTGCGTTTAAGTTAAAGTTCTGAATATTGTGTTTCTGATAAGTATTTCAAGCGTAAGCAGGAAAAAAGCAATAAGTGCCGGAAACAGATACTTCTCCTCTTTTCTGCTGAACTGTCTGACATCAATTTTCGATTTTTCGAGTTTGTCAATTTCAGCGTAGACCTGAACAAGTTTGTCATTATCTGTAGCCCGGAAATATTTACCTCCGGTTGCTGCAGCAATTTCCTGAAGTATTCCTTCATCTATCTCAACAGGCATATCCTGATATTGCATCCCGAAAGGTGTCTGAACAGGATATGGAGCCATTCCCTGTGTACCCACACCGATGGTATAAACCCTTATGCCATAGGTTTTTGCAATGCCTGCGGCAGTAGCAGGTGCAATTTCACCCTTATTGTTGACCCCGTCGGTAAGAAGGATAATAACTTTGCTTTTGGCTTCAGAGTCCTTGATTCTGTTAACAGCTGTCGCCAGACCCATGCCTATTGCGGTGCCATCTTCAATCATTCCGCTTTGTATTTCGCGTAACAGATTAATCAGAACTGCATGGTCTGTTGTAACCGGACATTGAGTAAAGCTCTCACCGCTGAAAACGACGAGGCCCATCCGGTCATATGGTCTTCCGGAGATAAACTCCACTGCCACATTCTTTGAGGCTTCAAGTCTGTCGGGTTTAAAATCGCGTGCCAGCATACTTCCCGAGATATCGAGAGTTAATACAATATCGATTCCTTCGGTAGAGATATTCTGAAATTTGTCTGTTGCCTGCGGACGGGCAAGAACAATAATAAGAAGTGTGACAGCAATTGCCCTAAAAGCGAAAAGAACATGGCGCAGATAGTGGCGGAATGTAACTGCTGCTTCAGCAAAAGGCTCCAATCCGGGCATTCTCAAAGATGCAGTAGCTCTGTGCTGCTTCAGCACATAAAACAGAACCATTGCAGGAATAACTGCAAGGAGATACAGAAACAGCGGCTCAGCGAATACTATTCCATTCATTTTCCTCCCTCCATCTTCTCATTTTTTGCATTCTTCACATCCACTTCACCTACAGGAGTTTCAACTTCTTTTGTTGCCAGAATAAAATCCCAGGAATTCTGAAAGTGAGATTCATGTTCTGAAGCTTCCGGGCTATACTTTGCAAACTTAACCAGATCGGCTCCTGTCAGAATTGTCTTGAGCTGATTGTAATTATTGTCTCTTTTGAAACCTGTTTTTACAAGGGCCTGAAGTGTCTCATGGGTTGTCAGCTCCAGAGAGAAAACAGAGTACCGGTTTTCCAGATACCTGCGAAGTATTTCAGTAAGCAATGTGTAATAGTTTTTAATCTCACCCTTTTGCCAGAGTTCCAGATCTCGCAGTTTTTCAAGTTCCCTGAAAGCAATTATATGGGCAGGGTCCGGATTGATAACAGGTTCCGGGGCTTTGCCAGATTTTTTCATCTTTCTGATAAATCTGATTGCGAAAAAAACAAGAGCAGCTAAAAGTGCAGCTATAAGTACCCAGGGGAGGATCTCTCCGACGGTAACAGGCGCCTTGTAAGGTTTGATAATGTCAAATATTTTGGTTGCGGTGTCGGCAGGAGTTATCTTTATTCTCATCACTTCAAGCTGGGAATATTCAGAATAGAACCGTTTGATTCCTTCTTCATTCTTCAGTTCGGCAAAAAACGGAGGAAACTTATATGTACCGGAATCAAAAGATGTAATAAGATATTTTTGAATGATTTTTACTCTTCCGTCCTGACGGGAACTGTCAATTGAAGGAGCTGAAATGATCTCGATATTTTTGCACAGTGTATCCTTTAATGCAGGTAAGGTGAGGATAACATCAGAAGGCTGATCAACCGAAATCGTGAAATAAATCTGATCGCCGATATATATTGCAGAGGTATCAAATGCTGACGTAACATTTACATTCTGTCCTGATAAAGAAGAAATAACTGAAATAAAAAGAAATATGGAAATGGTCAATTTCTTCATAAAAATCATCTTTTCTTAAACAATTTAATTAGTGGTTTTACATAATCAGTGTCTGTTCTCAGTTCGGTTGAGTCAACTCCGCATCTTTTAAAAATGTTTTTAACTGTCGTGATATGGTTTTTCCACCATTTTGCGTAAGCGTCCCTTGTTGCAGCCGAAGAGGTATCGATCCATTTTTCAATACCGGTCTCCGGGTCTGAAACTTTTATCATACCAAGGTCAGGAATTGCCATTTCAGCCGGGTCAAAGACTTTTAATGCAGCAATATCATGCTTGTTTGATGCAATCCGGAGCGCCTCTTCAAAATCAGGAACGATAAAATCGGAAATAATAAAGGCAGTGCATCTTTTCTTTATGGCATTTGTAAGGAAGCGCAAAGGCTCATCAAGGTTTGTTTTACTGCTTTGCGGTTTAAAATCAAGTAGTTCCCTTATGATTCTGAGTATATGCTTTCGCCCTTTTTGAGGAGGAATGAATTTTTCCACTTTGTCGGAAAAGAATATCACCCCGATCTTGTCATTATTAAAAATAGCCGAGAATGAAAGGACTGCAGCAACTTCGGTCATGATATCCTTTTTAAAACTTACAGTTGTCCCAAAATTGCCCGATCCGCTTACATCTATGAGAAGCATTACCGTAAGCTCTCTCTCCTCTTCGAACACTTTAACATAAGGGTGGTTGAAACGTGCCGTAACGTTCCAGTCGATACTCCTGATATCATCTCCGTACTGATATTCTCTTACCTCGCTGAATGAGATACCCCGTCCTTTAAAGGCACTATGATATTCGCCGGCAAAAATGTGCCTGCTTAACCCACGGGTCTTGATCTCAATTTTCCGGACTTTTTTTAATAATTCAGTTGCTTCCACTTTACACTAAATTATTTATCAGGTTCAATAGTAATTGTGCACGACCATTTGTCGTCCTTTATCTCAATTCGGTACTCTTTTCCGTCACGTTTGTCACTCCATTTGTTTTCACCGTTCGGTTTATAAATGGAATTGAATTCCTTTACCTTTTCTGCCTTTGCATTCTGGTTGCATATCAGTCTTACACTTTTACAGATCGAATCGCTGGTAATAAAAAAGAGTAATGTCTGATTGTCTGAACTATCGGAGTATTTCAGGTATCTGAATCTGGTATTTGTTACAATTTCGGAATTCATGTCACTTCTGTTTTCCACCATATATTTCTGAATTTCCCTGCCTCTATATCCAATCAGGTTCTGACCATAAGAATAAAACACAGTCAGAAACATAATTGAAAATAATGTAATAAATCTCATAAGCGGCCAGCTATGGAACTTCAACAACATTCATGATCTCAGAGATAATATGATCCTGGGTTATGCTTTCAGCCTCGGCTTCATAAGTCAGTCCGATCCTGTGGCGCATAACGTCGGGGCAGATTGTCCGTACATCTTCGGGGATTACATATCCTCTTCGTTTAATAAAGGCAAATGCTTTTGCCGCCAGTGAAAGATTTATGGAAGCCCTTGGAGAAGCTCCGTAAGCAATCATGCTTTTAAATGCAGGAAGGCCGTACTTTTCCGGATTACGGCTTGCAAATACTATGTTCAGGATGTAGTTCTCAATCTTTTCATCCATATATACCTCCCTTACAACATTGCGGGCTCTGATAATATCATCAATTCTGAGAACAGTATTTGCATGGGGGAAATCTTTTGCAAGATTTTCCCTGATAATAAGCTTTTCTTCATCCATTGTAGGATATTCGATAATCACTTTCATCATAAACCGGTCGATCTGAGCTTCGGGAAGCGGATAGGTTCCTTCCTGTTCAATCGGGTTTTGTGTTGCAAGAACAAGGAACGGTTCATCAAGTTTAAATGTTGACTCGCCTATCGTTATCTGTCTTTCCTGCATTGCTTCAAGCAGGGCGCTCTGTACTTTGGCAGGTGACCTGTTTATTTCATCGGCCAGAATGAAGTTTGCGAATACCGGTCCTTTTTTAACGATGAACTCCTCTTTCTTCTGGCTGTAGATCATTGTACCGATAAGGTCAGCAGGAAGAAGGTCGGGAGTAAATTGGATCCGGCTGAATTTTGCATCTATTATTGACGCAAGCGATTTTATTGCCAGTGTTTTTGCCAGGCCAGGAACGCCTTCAAGCAGGATGTGGCCATTGGCAAGAAGACCTATCATAAGACTGTCTGTAAGGTGACCTTGTCCAATAATAACCTTGTTCATCTCCATTCTTATAATGTCGACGAAGGCACTCTCCTTTTCAATTTTTTCATTTAACAAACGAATGTCAACAGTTTGCTCCATAACTAAAATTTTTAATCAGCAAGTATATAAAATGAGTCCCATAATTCATTTCTGACCTTTATCAGAAATTCTGTTCACAAAAGAAGGTTGAGAATCGCTAAAGTGGTGTTAACGAGTGTTAAAGTTTTGTTAAAGATTTAAGCTGACGGTTAAACAGAATTTGTAACTCAGTTAATTGAAAGAGGATTCCATTCAAAGCCTGATCTTACAGAACTCCTTGCCAACAGTATAACAATCAAAGGAATAAATGCAATATTAAATTCCTGTGGTAATAAAAGATGGATGACAAGAAAAATGGCTGAAATGTAAAAAAGTGTTCTGAACCAGACAGTTCCGGCTTTATTCAGGATTAAGGATACAAGGCAGAAAAGAATAAACGGGTTAAGCCAGATAATATTCAGGTTCCATTTCATCTGCATGTGGTCGGTAAAAAAATTGAAAAAGATCATCAGCAGGGCGAGTATGCCATATACTGAAAAGAGGATGAGGTCAATGATTCTATTATACTTTCTGCTCTTAACGGTTCCTGACAATACCAGGATGATAATCATCAACAGACTGAATACAACTGAGGGGAAAGTAACAATCCATTGACTCACAACCGGTGGATCGAAATCAAGAATAACCTCCGGATTCTGAACAAGTGGCACCATTTTGCCTTCCCTGTTAATAACCGCCTCGGAAAGGCCGGTTTGCAGATCAGCCGGAAGAAACATCCTGTCTCTGAACATGGCTTTTTTATCTCCGGGCGATCCCATAATCAGATCTATACCGAAGGTTAACCATGGAAATGGTTTCTGGCATTTTGCCACCATTTTTCTGAAAGTAGGGATATTGCCTGTTTCAACCGGTGGGTAAAGCAGCTTTTTTCCAACTGCCTTTTCAAGTAAGTCACGTATTCTGGTAGAACAGTCATCATAGAAAAAATCGTACCTGTAATTGACATTTTCAGGCAGGAGGTTCTGGTTAATCAGATCAATAAGTTTTTTCGTTTCCTGAGTGTCAAGATTTATTTTCTGAGACTGAACTACCCTCTTTTCATAAAAATATGCCTGAAGAAATCTCGTGGCTTTTTCATCCACCAGAAGATAATCCAACCGGCCTTTGGCAAATTTCCATGCAAAGTTGGGAGTATTGAAATCGAATACACCCCAGTTATAAACAATATCAGTTTTATTTCCGGGAATAACCACCCTTATGGCACTGTGTCCGTATATTGAATAAGTTTCGGTACCGGGACCACACGTAAGAAGGTAAAACGTTGTATCGGCCGCTGATTGAGAGAATAAGGCAGCAAGGTTAATCATTGAAAAAAATGTGATGGAAAGCAGGATCTTTTGCATATTTTTTTCTTTTTGTAAACGTAAGCGATTTTTAGGAGAAATGAAAGATGGAAATGGTGATTCAAAGATTCCTTATCTGAAATTTAATTATATTGCAATACTATTCAAAGGAACCTTTGTCAAAAACAATAATAACCATTCCTTATATTTACAGGTCTGATTTAAGCACCTCACTATGAAACAAACAATACATACAGCACTAAAAACCGCAGGAGACGAGTTGTTGAAATACTTTGGACAGCCTCTTGATTTCAGTATTAAAGAGTCGCAAAGCAATATCGTTACCAAAGCCGACCTTAAAAGTGATTCTCTCATATCCCGGTTAATTTCTGATAAGTTTCCTTCCCACAACATTATCTCGGAAGAGAGTGGATTCACCAATAAAAATTCAGAATACACCTGGGTTATTGATCCGCTTGACGGAACATCTAATTTTGCATCGGCTGTTCCATGGTTTGGAGTTTTGATAACGCTATTACAAAACAGTGTGCCAATTATGGGAGGTGCCTATCTGCCGGTTCAGAATCAGCTATACTTTGCTGAGAAGGGAAAAGGTGTTTTTAAAAACGGAGTACAAATAAAGATGAAAGGAAACATTGAATTAAAGAATTCACTTATCTCTTTCTCGGTCGATTTTACTGATAATGAACCTGTTCTGAATGAGAGTATCGGTATTTACAAGAATCTTGTAAAAGCCTCGAGGAACATACGTTGCACAAATTCCCTTGTTGATTTCCTTTACGTTGCAGAAGGGAAGTTTGGCGGAGTTGTTAATCTGTTTACAAAAATCTGGGATATTTCTGGTCTTGGACTTATTATTTCAGAGGCAGGAGGTGTTATCAAAGATATTAATGGCAGTGATCTTCAGTTTTTACTGAATGATGGTGTTACTGAGAGGAATTTTGCAGTTATGGCCGGGTCGGAACAAATAATCGGTGAGCTTACAAAAGTTGTTTTGAAAAAATCCTGATGTAGTTTCTGCCGGTCCCGTTAAGATTTATTTAAAAAAAAGTTATAAGAATAATTATGCGCAGGAACTTTAATTTTTTCATTGTTTTTATTCTGATTCTTTCCTTGTCAGAATCAGCTTATTGCCAGCCAACCGGTGCAAAGCTAAATCCTCTTTATTACAAAGATGCATCCGGAAATGCGAAAACTATCAAAACGCCAGGAGAGTGGGAAAATCGCAGAAGCCAGATCCTTGTTAATCTTCAACTGGTAATGGGGCCTTTCCCTGATGCTTCAAAGAAAGTCGCGCCCGAAATGAAGATTATTGACGAGACTCTGATTGACGGTGTCCGACGTATTAAAATTTCCTTTTTAACTGAAAAAAACGATCGTTTGCCGGCCTTTTTACTGATACCTGCCGATCTTAAAGGAGCCGTTCCTGCAATACTTTGCCTCCACCAGACAACTTCCATCGGCAAGGGCGAGCCGGCAGGAACAGGCGGCAGTCCAAATTTAAATTATGCCCTGGAGCTTGCAAAACGAGGTTATGTTACACTCGCTCCTGATTATCTGAACTTTGGAGAGTATAGTTTTGATCCCTATGCCAATGGCTATCTGAGCGCTACCATGAAAGGAATCTGGAATCACATGGCTGCTGTTGATCTTTTACAGTCATTGCCTGAAGTTGATCCGGAGCGTATTGGCTGCATTGGTCATTCTCTGGGCGGGCACAATTCTCTTTTCCTTGCAGTTTTTGATAAACGGATCAAAGCTGTCGTAACCAGCTGCGGATTCAATTCATTTTATAAATACTGTGGCGGCGATCTGACAGGGTGGAGCCATAAAGGATATATGCCAAGGATAGCAACTGTTTATGAAAAGAGCCCGGCAAAAATGCCTTTCGATTTTCCTGATATTTTAGAAGCAATAGCACCAAGGCCGCTATTCATAAATGCTCCTTTGAAAGACGCAAACTTTGAAATATCAGGAGTGTATGATTGTGTAAATGCCGCAAAAACAGTTTACAGTTTACTGAATGCATCAGGTAATATTGTGATGAATAATCCGGATGCACCTCACGATTTTCCGTCAGAGGTGCGCGAGGCTGCATATTTATTTCTTGACAAAGAACTTGGATTCACGGGGCGAAAGACAGGGATCAGATAATTGCAACTTTATCAAGGCAAATTATTAGTTCAGGAATATTGTTACTGAAGAGCTTATTTGTTAGATTTGCGGCCATTACACAGGGTCGTGATTCCTCACTGTGTAAAGATGAATTTTCAAAAAAATATTAATATAAAAGATGAATAAGAGCTCAATTATAACCGTAGTACTGCTGGCATCACTCCTGTTAAGTTGCAATAGAAGCAAAGATTTTCAGGTTACAGACCTTCATATACATATTAAAGGCGGCTTCACCATTGAAGATGCCGTTCTGAAATCTGAAAAGGAAAATATAAGATATGGGGTTGTGGTAAACTGCGGATTGGGATTTCCTGTTCATAACGACAGCCAGATCGATTCTGTATTACTAACTCTTAAACCTTATCCGCAGTTCTACATTGGAATGCAGGCTGAAGGGAGAGAATGGCTGAATATTTTCTCAAAGGAATCGATGAGTAAGTTTGACTATGTTTTTACCGACGGCATGACTTTTACCGACGCTAAAGGAAGAAGAAACCGTATATGGATTAAGGAGGAGACATGGATTGAAAATGAGGAAGAATTTATGGATTATCTTGTGAATACCATTGTAAAAATCCTGAGTAGCGAACCGATAAATATCTATGTCAATCCCACTTTTCTTCCTGAACAGATGTCAGCCAGGTACGATTCTTTCTGGACTGAAGAGAGGATGGACAAAGTAATAAAAGCCGCCAAGGACAACAATATTGCCATAGAGATAAACAACAGGTATAGGATTCCATCAGTTGCGTTTATTGCCCGTGCAAAGAAAGCAGGAGTGAAGTTTACTGTCGGAACCAATAATATGAATAAAGATTTTTCTGGAGCGGAATATGCTTTGGATGTAATAAAAAAATGCAATCTGACAGAAAACGACTTTTACAAACCTGTTAACAAGAGGCAGGATGGAAAACTTTAACCTGACCCGAATCCTGATATTTCTTCCGGGTATTATTCTGGGATTAACGGTACATGAATTCTGTCATGCCTGGGTTGCTCATTTGTGCGGTGATTCAACAAGTAAAGACCAGGGAAGGGTTACTCTGAATCCTTTGAAACATATCGATCCTCTTGGGTTTATTATGCTTATCATAGCGGGATTCGGCTGGGCAAAGCCGGTTCAGTTCAATGAACGCAATCTGCGTAATCCGAAAGCAGATGTAATAAAAATTGCATTGGCAGGTCCATTGTCGAATGCAGTAATAGCAATGGTACTTTCGGCTGTTTTTTCACTCCTCGCCTCATCTTATTCAGCTGATCAGAGTTCGCCTATGAGGTTGACTTTTGAAATTCTGCATTATGCCATTTATATAAACTGGGGGCTCTTTATTTTTAACCTGATTCCCCTCCCTCCTCTTGACGGTTCGCACCTGTTATTCTATCAATTAAGGAGGTTTCCAGCTGTGTACGACGCACTATATAAATACGGGTCATTTCTGCTATTCGGACTTATAATAGCCACTTCTGTTACAAAAATCAACTTCCTTCCAATCTGGCCGGCTATTCAGTTTCTTGGAGAAGGATTTCTTTCCATTGTGGGGTACAGGTGATCAATGAAACTTTATTGCATTTCAGGTTAGCGTTTTGCTGGTTATGGCTAATTGCGATTTCAATTCCGGCAACCTTTATTTGTCAGGATAAATAGCGATTTTCCTCCATATATTCATAATTTACTCAGATTAGCTGAGAGGTGTAATCTGGCTTTGAACGAGGATCAAAAATTGTTTTTTGCAACTGTAACTGCTTTTAATATTAACGTAAGATACGATGACTATAAAATGAGTTTTCAAAAAACCTATACCCATGAATTCTCTTCTGTCTGGATTGAAAAGCTTAAAACGAATAGATTATGGATAAAGAGCTTAGTCGAACGATAAAAAAGTATCTTGATTATGTATCTGAACAGGAACCAGGATTAATCTCTGATATCTATTTGGTTCTTATGCATCAAACAGACAACGATCAGATAGTGATATAGATGTTACTTTGGTGATAGACAATTTGTTAGATGTTGATAAGTTTGACACACAAGTCAGATTAATGGTGCTGGCATCTAAAATTGATACCCGGATTGAACCCCATCCGATTTCAAAACAGGATTTAATTTCAAATAATCCATTTGCAGTTGAAATTATACGTACCGGTATAGAATTAAAATTAAGATAAATACATTATTGCAAATTCATCCTATAACTTTAATGTAAAACGCGATAGTATTCCAACTTCAATTGCCTGCAATCTTATGGTATCAGATTAACAGTTTAATTCAGAATATCCTTATTAACATTCACCTTTTGCTGTGAATGGTCTTTGTCGTAATCAAACAAAAGATTACCGTCTGCACTGAATAAACGAATAAAGTTAAGATCGTACCAGACAACCATTTTTCCCACTTTAATACCCGATAAAACATCGAATTGAAGATTTCCGGCAGGCATTGTGCTTATGCTGATATTTGCTTTGTTCTTAACTTTTATTTTATCGATCTGAATATCATCTCCGTTCTCAGTCATAATGGTAATGATTCCATTGGCCTTCTTAACAAAGTTGATTTTTCCAAGATTCGCATATATGTTGGGGCTATTCTTCTTAAAGGCAGGGTTATATTTATCGAGGGCCGACTGTGTATTTTTACCCGAAAGTATCACTCCTTCCACCCCGATAAGATTAATTGCGGCAATGAGACCGGCAATGCCTTTGTCAACTCCGTTAGCAAGCAGTACATCATTCTCTTTTTTAAGAAGTTCAGGAGAAGCTTCAGCAGCCATGCTGGCAAATCCTGCTGTTTTCGATGAAGGTGTTCCGGCAAACACACGGTTCATGATTCCGTTATAGACTAATTTCCCTGTTGCATCAGCAAAAAGACCATAATCCCTGAAATCGTCAAAAGATTCAGCGCGTGTCACACCCATCCGTTTTCCATCGGCAGTATAAGTTGCAGAAAAAGCTATCGGGGCATCTGAAGGAATACTGTCGAGACTGAGTTTTTTAAGCCATCTGAGGTTTCCTTCAGTATTATATGAAGCCAGAAAAGCATCGGCCTTTTCTCCCTGGGTTGTAAGGGTAACATCACCGGCAGTCAGTTTTCCTCGGAAAGAGCCGGCAATAAAAATATTCCCATCCTTGCCTGTAACAGCAGAAACGCCAACAGAATTACCGGTGGCTGCAAGCGATTTTACCCATTTTGGTTTACCGTCAGATGTCAGCCTGCCAATAAAACAGGTATTCACATTGGCTGAACCGGGTAATATCGTTCCGGCAAAATTAGATTCTCCGCTGTAATAGCCTGTCAAAACAGACGATCCATCGCCTAGTTTAACAAGGTTAGTGAGGTTACTACCCTGGTAACATCCTCCCTTTTCAGCAATATTCCACTGTACAAAACTGTTGTTTGCCGCACCACGGATATTCTCCATCGTAATTATGGAGGGTGAAACTCCAATGTAATTTGGCATTGTGGTTCCTGCACTTGCTCCTATATATGTAGGATCAGAAACAACAAACCGGGCATCGTGGAAAGTAATATAATCTCCCGGTACTAAATCGGGGAACTGTACTGCTGCAGCAATATGATCAGGATACTCCAGTCCTACAACATTCAGCCCGAGTAACTCCCGAACCAGATAGGAAAACAGTACTGACCTGTCCTCGCAGTCGCTATAGGGATAAAAGAACACCTCTTCAGCAAAAAAGAATTTCTCGCGGCCAAACTGTTCCGGGTCTGTTTTATATGCAAAGGAGTGCTGCACAAAACCAAGAAGGAAATTTACAGCTTGCTGATCAGTCATTCCGGTAAGGATTGGTTTTAGTGAGGCAGCTATTGATTCTTTTGCCTCAAGCGAAACAACAGCATTGAAATATACAGCCATATCGAGTTGCGGGTAATCCTTGTAAAGGTTCACCAGCCCCTGATCGTAAGTAACTATTATATCGTATGTTTTTCCCAGATGTTCGAATTTCAGGTTTCTGGTAGCAGTTTTACGTCCCAGATCCATTGGCGAAGAGATATTGAAATCTATCGGGCGATTTGAACCGGCGTAGTCTTTATCATAAGTAGTTAACTGATTTCCCTCAGTTTTTGTCATGATATAATATTTCATGCCTTCTTCAGAAAGGAAGCTTTTACCGTAAATTGTATTTCGGGATGGAAGCAACAGAACTATCGTTTTATTCTCTGTTGCCAGTCGTACTCCATAACCCGATCTTACCATCAGAAACCACGCAGCCAGGGTCTGGCCTGTTTCATTGCCGGTATAAAGCGATTCAGCAAACTTTTTTACGAGCAGATAATAGCTGTAATCGTTGAGATTCATTTGTTCTTTTTGTTTCAGCAGTCTATCAACGAGGTTCGAATAATTCGATGAGCTGGCCTTTTCCCAGTAGCGTGCTATCTCTGCACTTCCCGACTGTTCTGAAACATCTGTCTGAAAAGCAGGATCGCATTCGAAATAAACAGGCACTCCGTAGAAGTTCAGTGTTACAGGGATCCCGTTCTGCACCGGCGTTTCAGGTTTTCGAACAGGTGGCTGGGGCAGAAGTATTGGAACTATTACCGGTGGCACAGCAGGCATCGGTTTGGAAGGAATGAGTTTACTGTCAGGTACAACTACTCCGGGCTTCGGCTTGAATTCAGGGATTGTAAGTGGTTTTGGTTTTTCAGGAACCTCTTCACCTTGAAAAACCTTGTAGTCGCGCCATTCCTTTTTCAGAAATTCGGAGAATTCCTGATCCCGCTTATTTACATAATCCTTATACTCATTCCGCATTTTATTCAGGTAATCTGACTGCTCCTGTTTGAATTTGCTGAAATTCTCGGCCTCCTGTTTCTTATACTCCTCAAAGGTTTGCGCATAGAGGGTTTTGGTACCACTAAAGATAAGAGTGGCCAGACTGATTAAAACTAACTTAATAAATTGTTTCATAATATTCTGAATTAATTTTTCAATTTCCGGAACAGCTTACAACTCGTCAGATATTACAATTGACTCAGAAGGTTGTCGTGGTTTTCCTGAAAGGAGAGTTTCCACTTACTGCATATTTACAAAATTACCAAAATTTTTTATCAAATACCAAACGTGAAATTTTAATATTGAATTAGCTGAATTGACAAATTACTGTTCCTGGAAATATATATTAAATCCCCCATCCAAGAAACAATCTGGCACCCTGCAGCAGATGATTACCTCCTTTTTCCGTTTGCAAAACAGATGCTATGGGACCATTAAAAACGAAATGATATATATTCTATTGTGAATTTGAATTTGTTTTTTTATTTTTCGTAGTAAGTTTTATTACCGATTGGGGAATAATATCTTTAAGAATAACATTTGAGGATTTTTAAATTTATTTTGCCATAAAACTGGTTCTATAAGAGAATTTGATTTGTTTTCGACAGCATTTGTATCTGCATTTATTGTACCGGAATAAACATTCAATTCATTCAAAACACAAATAAATTGTCCGATAAATTCCAGAATAAATACCGAATCCCGTCTGCTCGTGCATCATGGTGGGATTACAATAAAAATGGCGCCTATTTTGTAACCATTTGTACAGCGCACAGGGTTAAATATTTTGGTGAGACAACAACGGAATCGACGGAAAATTTGAAAGAGGCAGGGCATGCCCTGTCTCTTTCATTATCCGAAACCGGTAAAATGGCCCATAAATTCTGGTTGGAAATTCCATCGCATTTTCCATTTGTTGGATTGGACCAATTCGTTATCATGCCTAATCATGTGCATGGAATTATTATAATTAATAAACCGGATGATATCCATATTGATAATTCGGTTAATACCGTAAATACCGTAGAGACAGGGCATGCCCTGTCTCTACCCCATTATCGTTTTCGGAATCAGGGTAAAAATACGGTTTCGGCGATTGTGGGTTCATTTAAATCGGCAACGACCAGATGGTGCAATGAAAATGGTTATGAATTCGGATGGCAAACACGTTTTCATGATCGTATCATCCGCACCGATGCTGAATTGGATCGGATAAGGGAATATATTGTTAACAATCCGGCTAATTGGCTGAAAGATAAATTCAATAATCATCTACAATAATCCATATCGATATTTAACATAGCCTTGTATGAAATTATTTTAATGCCGATTCATTTGCAGAGAATCTATTTATTAAAAGGTTTCTAATAGTAACAAAAATTGGCAACGTAGAATTTAAAATTGTAAATTTGTTTTATGGGACAACATTTTACGCCTGATAATGGCATATATAATGTTTAGCTAATCTCTGATGAAAAAGATTTTCTATTTACTATTTATCTATATGATATCGGTTGACACTTTTTCTCAAAGTTCAGCAGAAAAAATAATTGATATTCAATCTGAGATTGAAAAAAGCATTCCGCCCGACCAGTTGTTTTTGCACCTTGACAGAAACCTTTATAATACAGGAGATACCATAAGATTCCAGGCATTTATAAGAGACTATAAAACGGGGGTATTTGAAACTGGAAGCTTATCCTTACACGCTATGTTGCTTAATTCAGGGCATGTTACAATCGATAGTGCAAGGTTCAGAATATGCTACTCAACAGCATCAGGATGGTTGAAAGTGCCTGAGAATGCACCACCTGGCGAATATTCATTGCTCGCCTTTACAAGCGGAATGATGAACTATGACCCTGAATATGTTTCAAGCATACCTTTCAGAGTTGACAAACTACAATGGAAGCAGCTTCATAGCAGGCATGATTCCCTTCTACTTTCAAAGGATGCCGATCTTAAGTTTCTGCCGGAAGGAGGTACTTTTATAACTGGTATAAAACAGCGACTTGCATTCAATGCAGTTACATCAGACGGAATTAGTTTAAAAGCTTCAGGAGTAATTGTTAATCGGAAAGGTGAAAGGATAACTGAATTCCAATCCTGCCCCTATGGACCAGGAGTGGTAGAATTCACCCCCGCTCAGGGAGAGTCTTACTATGCAAAGCCAGTGGAAGCAGAATTCAGAAATATGAGCTGGCCATTACCAGCTTCTGAAAACTCCGGTGTCTCACTAAGGGTGGATAATGCAGATTCCGGGATGATTAAAATAATTGTTAAAGGAAGAGAATCCTCCGGGAAAAAATATTTTCTGTCTGTTATATTGAATAATGTTTTGATATTTTCCAAAGATATTACACTTGATACTTTGTTCAGCACCAGAATCAGGACAGCTGAGGCACCTTCAGGAACAGCATTTGTAACTCTTTATGACAATGAATTAAATCCTGTTGCAGAAAGGCTTGTTTTCCTGAATCATCAAAAGAGGTTGAACCTAATTTATTCAACTTCTCCTGCAACTGCACGACCGGGACAAGAGACAGAACTTTCAATTAATGCTACAAACGAAAATGGGGAGAATGTCAGCTCCCTAATTTCTGTTTCGGTAATAGATTCAGCTTCTGGATACGATAAGAACTTCCCCTACCATGACATAGAATCTGTTTTTCTTTATGACAGGCATTTCTACAATAATCTGCCCTACAATATCAAATGTCTGGGATTACGGAACATTGACAACCGGTCAATAGATCTTTTGATGATGACATTCGGTTGGAGGAAATACACTCTGAAAGAGATCTCAAATTCCAATACAGTGGTGAGAACTGATAATTTTGATCATATCAGGATCACAAATCAAGGAGCTGCAAAAAAAAGAAGATCAGCAATTTCCCTGATATCCCCTGAAGGAGGAAGAGTTATTACTATCGGTATTGGTAACAACAGGGAAGCAGTATTACCGTTCGACTCCCTCGAAACTTTTGTAAGGCAGATCATGATATTACCAGATGAGATTGCTTCGAAATACTCCAATCCTGTGAATATTGATTTCCCGGAAAACAGAACTTACACCAATAAGGCAAAGTTGATAGAAACGGATTCAACTATTTCAAAACCCGAATTTGTTTCTTTTGAAAACGAACAACCTGTTTATAATCCGGATAGTGCAATTATGATTGATCCGGTTGAAATAAAAGGTAAAAGAAAAGTGGCTGAAAAATATGTTGACAAAAATGTTGAAGAATTCAGGTATGGGAACACTATTACATTGTATAGCAAGGACTTTGGCTTCGCACAAACCTTTGAAGATTTACTTTATAAGCTCCACCTGTACAAAATCTTTTTAAGGACTAAACAGGTGGGGATAAGTCCCAGATGGTTGCGCGGAACAACTATCATTCCTGCTTTGTTCGTTGTTGACAACAGTCCAATCTATGACAAAACATATATTCCTATTGCTGATATGGCTGCATCTGTAATTTCTTCAGTAACTGTTCTGAATGGGTATGGAGGATTCGCAAGATATGGAGATGCAGCATATGGTGGTGTTATTTTTGTAACAACAAAAGCAGGGAACAAGATCAATGGTATCATTGAACCAAATGAAGAGACCCCTTCATCTGGTGATTTAGTAAAATTAACCAGACTTTTCAGGTCTGAAGTTGAGTTTTACATACCAACAAAAGAGGAAATTGAAATTATCCCGGAATACAAAAGAAGACCAACATTGCTCTGGAAGAGTGATGTTTATCTTGACGGTTCCGGTCCGGTTAAATTCAAGTACCCTAACAACCTTGTAAAAGGTACTGTAATGATATTTGTGAACGGGGTTTCTTTTTCAAATCTTATCGGATCAAATAAATTCAGCTATAAAACTAAATGATTGTATAATTTTAAGAGCTATAGATCTTAATTTTTCACAAGTTGCAAATAGAAAAACTTATTATGAAATTCTACCTTTGTATAGGAAACTAGTGTTAATTAATTATGTAGATTTGTATTAAAAGATAGGTCATATTCAATTCTAATCACTGAAACATTAAACTATATGGCAAAGAAACATGACGAAATTGCAATCAGGGATGCAGATACATTACCAATCGCTGAATCTATCGAGTCGAACTCACTCCTGACCCGGCGTGAAATGATCGGAATAACCGGTATTGCTGGTTTTGCAGCTTTGACCGGCATCGCAGCCGGTGCTGTTCCGCAGACAGAGCAAAAACGGATTCGTATCGCCTGTCTCGTCTCTTATTGGGCTTTTCCGCGATCACATGCGGATTGGATCATAACCAAGCTTTTGGACGGTTATTGGTGGGATGGCGCTCACACTGCTTCACGAGTGGAGGTTGTATCCGTTTACATCCATCAGTTTCAAGAAAGTGAACTGGGTCAGAAAATATGCAAATTGAAAAACATTCCGATTTTTAAGACAGTAGGTGAAGCGGTCACGCTTGGGGGAAAAGAACTTGCTGTGGATGGTGTTGTCATAGTCGCAGAACACGGGGAATATCCAGTCAATCTCAAAGGGCAGTGGCTCTTGCCGCGCTGGTTGATCTACCAGCAGGTTATCCGGGTTTTCGAGCAGAGCAAGCGGTCGGTGCCAGTCTTTAACGACAAGCATCTCTCCACAAGCTGGGACGAAGCTAAGTGGATGTTTGACAAATCCCGTGAGCTGAACTTTCCCTTGACCGGAGGTTCCTCCATACCTATCTACTTCCGCAAGCCCGAGATAGAACTCGATATCGATACGCCTATTAAAGCATCAATCGTGGTTGGAGGCACTGCAGATGAGGGAGCCTTTTTCCATTGTGTCGACGTTCTCCAGGCCTTTGTAGAACTCCGCAAAGGTGGTGAGACAGGAATCAAGGCGGTCCAGTGCATCAGGGGTCCTGAAACATGGAAATGGACCGAAAGCAACCCCTGGGCCGGCAATCTTCTTGAATCAGTGCGGAAAAGTTTTGACTTAAAGCCTGGAATATTTCAGGAGGCCAAGGCACCAAACGTCTGTATAGTGGAGTATCGTGACGGGACGAAAGCGGCGATATTTTCGGGCCGTAGTGTGGGGTGGACCTATGCCGGCGAAATCGAAGGGAAAAAAGAGCCAACCATCATCTCTATGCTTGACTGGCCCGGACCCTTCTCTCAGTACCACGCCTCTAATGCCCAGCCACATTGGATTACCGAAATGATGGTGACCAAAAAGGAACCATTCAATGCTGAACGGCTGCTTCTTTCTACCGGGATTGTTTACCACAACATGGAATCGAACTGGGAGAACGGAATTTACTCACCCATCGGACGCCGCATCGAAACTCCGTTCATGAACATGACCTACCGTACGACACGGGGAGCGCAATTTAGCAAGGGAATTCGACCGCCGAATGTCCCCTACATACGGGGTTTTGACACATAGCCCCTGCGCCGGAGTACGGCAAAGGACACATTTTAAATTGATTATCAGGTCAGTACGGAGAGGCACTGAGTGCAGAGAACCATGATTCGACCGGGGATTCCAGTGAACGAATGAACTAATAAACCTATGAAACGAAGAGACGTTATTAAGAGCTTATCACTATTGCCAATAGCCGGAAGTGTTCTTCCTATACAATCACTGTTTCCCACTCCTGTCGATGGAAACAATCTTCCTTTCTCTCCTCAGAATAAACCGATGCCTGATCTGCATCGCAATTCATTTGTAATGGACGGACATATACATGTTATGACCCGCGAGCTGTTGCTGAAAACCGATATCGGACAGCGTTATCCGGATGGGACTGTTGATCTGCCAAGGGCTAAAGAAGGAGGTGTGGACGCGATGTTCTTCTCGGTTTACACTCCTGAAAACTATTATCCGGGAAGGTTCGAGACCAAAAACACATTTCGTGTTGTTAATCTTGCATTGGACCAGATCAATAAGAACAATTCGATGATCGAGCTGGCTCTCACAGCATCTGATATAGAACGCATCAATAAGAAAGGAAAAATTGCTGCTTTTCTTGATCTGGAAGGCGGTTTTGACCTTAACGGAGATATAAACTTGCTCCGGGCGCTTTATCGATTAGGAGTAAGATCGTTGCAGCTTCCTGCACATAATACGTCTACTGCTTTTATTGACGCCTGCAGTGATATTAGCTATTGTGGTGGCGTTAACGATCTCGGAAAAAAAATCATCACCGAAATGAATAGCCTTGGAATGGTCATTAACATTGCCCATGCATCTAATGACGCTATCCTGCAAACTGCCGAGGCAAGTAAACATCCTGTAATCTACAGTCATGGAGGGTTTTATAACATCGTTCAACATCCCCGCTGTATTACCGACGAAGCTGCAAAAGCTGTCGCATCAAAAGGGGGTGTAATTGGCGTTCAATTCGGAAGCCTCTTTAATAATCCAAAATACTGGGCATGGAAGAACCCCCATGCCACTACTAAAACGACAGTACCAAAAGGAACCACACCGGCCTCCATTGTGCCGATTGCTACCATGGAGACAATTGAAGACGTAGACAGGATACTGGCGCTAGAGGTTCCACTAAATTTCAAAGGTACCATCCCAGACGAGTATTGGATGCATATAGACCAGCTGGCTAAAGTGATCGACTATGGCGTAAATTTAGTTGGCGAAGACCACATGGCTCTGGGTTCCGATTTTGATGGCGGCCCTGAACTGCCACACGAAATAAAAGATATCAGCGATTTTCCACAGATGACCATTGCTATGCAGAAGCTGGGTTATAACGATCAGAGAATAAAAAAGATACTAGGTTTAAACTGGCTCCGCGTGATTCGGCAGGTAACTGAGGGAGGGTGAAAGACGGGACAAGTGCACTGCGGTTCCTTAATTTACGTCTATGCCTGATAGTGTTCGTGTTCCTCGGGTCGAAACTTTGCCTCCAGCTTCCTTCAGATTCCACCTCACGATGGACACCCTTGCTCTTTGCTAATAGAGCCGTTTGCAAACGGTATGCAAATGGGTAAAAGAAAAAGGAGTTAAATTTCTCTAACTCCTTGATTCTCTTCTGTGATTCCGGAGCGACTCGAACGCTCGACCCACAGCTTAGAAGGCTGTTGCTCTATCCAACTGAGCTACGGAACCTGTTTCCGGCTGCAAAAATACATTTTTTTTCAGTTTTTGCAACCTTAATCCTAAAAGGAGATCAAGTTTTACAAAATGAAAAGGTTTTTTATACCGTTTTCATATAGTTGACAAGTCCTTTCATGTCTATGATCTGCTTCAGCTTTTCGGGAAGCGGCTCAAATGAAAACGTTGCCGACCCTACAAGAATCTTGCCTGCATCGAAGTTTATTTCAACCGGAATACCTGGTATATAAGACTCAACAGCCTCTCTGTGAACAATAAGAATCAGACCCTGATTAATAGAGGAACGGTAAAAAATCCTGTTAACAGACTTAACAATTATAGCTTTTATTCCTGCATAAGAGAGACCAACAGAAGGATGTTCCCTTGAGCTGCCGCAACCAAAATTATCTCCTGCAATGATGATATCATTTTTTTTAACATTGATACTGAATCCAGGGTCAAAGTCCTGAAAAAGCAGGGGCATTATTGCTGCCGGGTCAGTACTTTGAACATTATAGGTATGCTTTCCTGCAAACATCTGATCGGTATTCAGGTTGTCAACATCAGAATAATTCCATACAGAACCTGACTTTCTGTTTTCATCAGGCTTAATCTCAAAGGTTTTACTCTGGGCTATTGAAAATGGAAATATGTCATTACCATGATCCTTTCTTGGATCAGTTATCACTCCTGTTAATGCAGAACAAGCAACAGTTGCGGGAGACGCGAGGAAGATTTGTGCTTCTTTGTTACCCATGCGGCCCGGAAAATTCCGGTTAGCAGTAGAAATTACAGAATGACCATTTGCAGGAATACCCTGTCCTGTCCCCAGACACGGGCCACATGAAGGTGTGAGCACATTAGCTCCGGCATTTATGAAAGTGGTAATAAGCCCCTCTTCTATTGCCTGAAGATATATTTTAGCGGAAGCCGGAATAATGTTAAGCTGAAAACCCTCCTTTACAATCCTTCCTTTAAGAATTCCTGCTGCTATTCTGAGGTCTTCTATCCTTCCATTTGTGCAAGTGCCTATCAGCCCTTCCTGCACTGCAATTCCTTCAGCTCCGGCTGCTGATCTGACATTATCAACATTATGCGGAGCTGCCACAACAGGGAAAATCTCATTCATATCGATGACTTTTTCGCTGAAATAGGTTGCTCCTTCATCGGCCCATACTCCGGAAATTTCCTCTTTGTAAAAATCCATGAGAATCTCATCCGGCGGGAAAACAGCATTTTTAGCTCCCATTTCTGAGGCCAGGTTTGCTATTGTCATCCTGTCGGAGATATTAAGCGTTTTAACTCCATCGCCATGATATTCGACCGACATATAGTTTGCTCCGTCAGAGCCGATCATTCCTATAATCCAAAGGGCGAGGTCTTTTGCCGAAACATATTCACTCAGCTCTCCACGAAGAGTAATTTTTATAGATTCCGGTACTCTGAACCAGGTCTCTCCTCTTTTCCATATTCCGGCCGATTCGGTACGGTCAATTCCGGCAGCCAGAGAGTTAAATGCTCCGGCAGTTGAAGTATGGCTGTCACTGCCGACAATAAGCATCCCCGGCTGCGCATGATACGAAATGATCTGATGACAAATTCCTTTACCTGCATCATAGAATTTATTTATATTCTGGTCAGAAACAATATCTCTGATCTCCTGATACTGTGTTGCCAGTTTCGCATCGGCAGGAGGTGCATTGTGGTCGAGAACCACCAGCATCTGTCGCGGATCGGCAACCCTCTTTCCTCCCATTTTTTGAAATGTCTTGAAAATACTGGAGGTATTATCGTGGGTGAGGATTAAATCAGGCCGGGCAAAAACTATTGCACCGGCATGAGCTTTAAATATTTTCTCAGCAAATGTTTGTGGTTTCATAGCTAAAATGTTTTACAATTACTTCATTTCATTTCATTTATAATTCACTGTAAACAAAACAACATTATCGCATTAACCTTTTACATCAGCAAGCCACCCTTCTGGTACACTTCAAACTGAACATCTGAAAATGGTTCTGCGGCGTAAGTATTTTTAGTACTGAGGTTCTCTATAACCCCTGTTTTGAGATTAATTCTAATTTGATCACCTTCATTGAGACCAATCATGCCGGAAGATTTGCAGGTTATTACAGGGAAAGCAGCATTGATGGCGTTTCTCTCGTAAATAGCGCCAAACGATTCAGCAATAATTGCCTGAATACCAAGTGATACAAAGCAGTCAACAGCCTGTTGTCTTGAACTTCCGCATCCAAAATTCTTCCCTGTTATCACTATGTCACCCGGCTCTGATCTTTTTGCAAAGTCTTCAAATCCTTTCAGGTTATCGAAAGTATATTGCCCCATCTCCTTTATATCGGTAATAGCAAGATATCTGTTGTGAAATATCATATCAGTATCAATATTGTCTTTCTGAATAATCCGTATTCGTCCTTCTATTACTGAATCTTTTTTAGTAATTTTTGTCGGTTCCGTAACCCTCTTTCCGGCTTGGAGTGAGGACTCCGGCTTCGTAAAAACAGTTGGAGCAGCAGGAATGCGGTCGGGGGTTGTAATATAGCCAGCTATTGAAGATGCCGCAACGATTGCAGGAGAGGCAAGGTAAACACTTCCTTTTCCCTGTTTTCCGGGAAAATTTCGGTTGCCTGTGCTAATAGTTATTTCGCCCGTTCCATTTTGCCCGACCTGTCCGGCGGCGCAGCCTGCACACCCGGCATTTGATACAAGCGCACCAGCATTTTTGAAGATCTCTATAAGTCCGTCTTTAAGACATTGTTTCCATATTGCATCAGTTGCGGGAACTATTTTAAGCACTACTCCCGGGGCCACCTTCCGGTTTTTCAGAATGGCAGCAGCCTGAACCATATCACTCATCCTGCCGTTTGTACAGCTGCCTATGAATGCAGAATCTATTTTTCGACCATAAGCCTCAGTTACATTTACTGTATCGTGGGGCTCACCCGGGCGTGAAACCATTGGTTGGAATACTGTTACGTCAATGTCGATATTTTTTTCATAGAATGCATCTGGGTCAGCATAGAGGGCTTCGAATATTTTTCCGGAGTGTATTGAACAATAATCGATTATGTCTTTTGAAGGAGGAAACAGAATTATTATTGCCCCCATTTCAGTTGCCATTGATGAGATTGTGATCCTGTCATCAAGGCTGAGACTGTCAACTGCCTTTCCATATATTTCTATAGAATAACCGAGAAGTGAACTTGCCCCGAATAGTTTCAGCAGGTTGAGTACGATATCTTTTGAACTCACATCATACGGTATCTTCCCGATGAGATTTATTTTAGCTGAAGGTGGAATCTTAAACCAAACTCTCCCTTTGTTCCAGGCAGCTGCTATATCCATATCGCCCATTCCCTGACCAAAAGCTCCAATGGCACCAAGAATATTTGCATGAGAATCGGTTGACACAGCTGTGGCACCAGGATAGACATGTCCCTCATCCATCAGTATATGTGTACCGATCCCGGCATCGATATCGTAAATTCCAATACCCTGTTCACGGGCAAAAAGACGACAAATATGCTGATTAACAGCATATTTCTGATCAGAGCCGGTTGGATTGCAGTCGAATGTAAATAAAGTTTTAGCAGGGTCTTCAAGAGTCAGATTAAAGTCTCTGATATTTTTTACAACATTTGCTCCGCCAAAATCCCGTGCAGCTCTGGAGTCTATTTCAATATCAACAATTTCACCAGGGCGGACTTCATTACATTCCGAATGAGCCGCAAGTATCTTTTCAACCAAAGTCATTGCCATATGATAATAATTTTAGTTTGACAGAATTTCGCATTAAATAATGTAAGAACAGACTATTTGAATTGTGCCCTGAAATCACTTGGTGAGGTACCTTCTGTTTTTCTGAATTGTTTATTAAAGTTGGAGATGCTTCCGAAGCCGCACTCCCTGGCAATATCGTGTACCTGATATTCAGTCTCCCTCAGAAGGTAGCATGCTTTGTTTGTTCTCACTTTTGTAAGGTATTCAACAAATCCGGCTCCGCAGTTTTGCTTGAAATACCTGCTGAAAGCAATGGGATTCATCTTTACAATTTTTGCTGCTTTCTGAAGAGAGACAGGATTGAAATAATTCTCACTGATATAAGAATAAACAGTTGTCATTTTTTTATTTCCTCTTTCATCAAAAGCAAGCTTATAATTTTCGGAACAGAGGTAACCTCTTTTTTCAGATGAACACAATATTTTAATGACATTGAAAAACTCAATCATCTTTTCAATTCCTTTACTGTTAACCATCAGTGCGAGATGTTTTTCAGCTTTTTTAGCATCTTCAACTGAAAACACAATGCATTTTTCAGCATCATTCAGTAATTCCTTCAGTGCATGTAATTCATGCTGAGAAAGCAATGCATCGCCCAGAGAAGAAAGTTTGAACTGAACAACAATTCCATGTTTGTCGGGAAGGGAATTTTCACTTCTGTAATAATTCCAGCTGTGAGGAATATTTCCAGCAATGAAAACCATGTCGTACTGATCAAACAACTCAACGCTGTCGCCTATGATTCTTGTGCCATTGCTCTTGATATTCAGAACAAGTTCATACTCCGGATGAAAATGCCAGAAGCCTCGAGAATCATTGATATATGAAGCTCTGAATCCACCAGAATCATCGTATAATATTTTCTCAAGTTCGGCTATCATATAAATAATTGAAAAACAATTCAGTCATATTCAAATATAAGAAATATTTAACCTATTAATTACAACTATTTATCAATTAAGTGCAAGATATTATTTGTTTGTGTTATTTTCTTTCTTATTTTTGTTTTAAGGCTCATAAATACAGTTTTAAGAGGAGTTGAGCAAGGGGCAAAAGTGAAAATTATTTTAACAGTATTGCAGACATTGACTTTCACATTTGGGACCTTGTATAGCGCCAGCTAACAACAGGTCCCTCCTTTTATCAGACAGTAAATACGGGAATTATCCTAGACAATAAAACCCGTCGGATTTTCACAAGAACCCTTTCTCCTCTTTTTTCAAGTTTCTTATTTAAGTAATCCTAATATTCTGAAGTAACATTTAATTTGTACATCAAAGCAGTGCAGAATATATGAGAGTGTAACTTGAAAAGCAGTAAACATCACTATCCTTACAAGTGCTTGATTTACAGGTGTAAATTCATTTTGATCTCTGATTTCCGGTTGACAATAAAAATTATCCTATCTTTGAATTAAATCAGATGTCGGGGGTAACTGACTTTTTATTATTAAGCGCCAGAGATTATTATGAAGACTTATATCAGAAGGAGGGAAAAAAATAATCATCTTGTCGTATTTTACGGAGGCTGGGGGACCGATGAAAACGTCTTCACTCCTCTTTGCAATGATGAGTTTGACTTCATTCTTTTTTATAATTACTCTGCTGACGAAGCATTGGTTCTTCCGGAAATGAAGACATACGAAAAAATAACTCTTATCGGATGGTCTCTGGGTGTATGGGCGGCAGAATACCTTTCTCACAAAACAGGCATCAAGCCTGATGTAACCATTGCCGTAAACGGAACTCCTATTCCCGCAGACGATCAATATGGTATTCCGCTGAATATATTTGAAGGGACCTTAAATAATATAACTGAGGAAAACATTGACAAATTCTACCTTCGGATGTTTGGAGACAAAAAAACCTACCAGACCAATATAGAAAGGGTCCCTCACAGGAGTATAAAATCGCTTCATGATGAGCTCAGGTGGATGTATAATCGCATTATGGAGCAGAAAGAACCCGGGTTCAGATGGGATTATGCCGTTACAAGTGAGATAGACAGGGTATTTCCTTCAAAAAATCTTGACGGTTACTGGGAAAATGAGAAGAATACAAAACATATAATACTCCCCCTTCCGCATTACTTTTTTCATAAGTGGAAGTCGTTTGCCGATTTTATAAGTTTTGTCGAAAATTACAAGTCAATGAGTCCTAAACAAAAAAAGGCGTCTTTGAAAATAGCTAAAGATTTTTAATTAAGATATTTGAATCTGATTTGGCTATGAGCCTGTCAAATTTTTCAAGCATCAGTATAACTTTCTCATAATCTGCATTTTTATTAACCATAATCTGCTCAATTCCTTTCTTATCAAGTTTTGAAAAGACGAAACTGACAGTCAACCTGTTTATATCCATTGCTGGCTGATAAAGCCGCTCCTTATTGCCATTCTCATGAGTAACTGAAACAAGGTTCACAAGACTAAGATCCTGCAGAATATCGCGGGAAAGTCGCACAGGAATTTTAAGAGTTCCTGCTATAAATTCTGCACTGACAGGTTTCTCTCCCAGTGAAAAATTGCGGATAATCATGTGCATTATCATTACAATAAGTGCGCGTTTATGATAATTGCTGATATTTAAAGATTCGGACTCAAATTCATATCGGGATACATTCTGGTTTGCAAACGAAAGCTCAGCTCCAAGCAAAACAACTGTCCAGCTACTCTGTAAGAATATTATGAATAAAGGTACCGCCGCAAAACTTCCGTAAATAGCACTGAGTTTTGAAATACCGAACTGAAGATCAATATATATCCATTGTAAACCCTGTAATATTGTTCCTGCAATTATACCTGAAATAAGAGCCGGGGCAAATTTCACCTTCGCATTCGGCATTATAATGAATAATGCTGTCATCGTAAACCAGCTCAGGAAATAGGGCGCAAAATGGATAAAAAAACTGATTACAGGTTTAAAGAAATTCAGGATTGGCGCCTGCGCCATATAGTTGGAAAGCTCAATGCTAATATACACAGTAATACTGCTTGAAAGGATAATTAATACAGGTGCAATAAGCATAATAGTAAGATAATCAGTAAATTTCCTATACCAAGGCCGGGAAGACCTTATCTGCCATATAAAGTTGAATGAGCTTTCGATATGTCCGAGCAATGACATTACTGACCAGAAAAGAATAATCACACCTACACCTGCAATATACCCGCCTCTTGTCTCTTCAATAGCGCTTCTGGCATTTAGCAGCAAAAAATTAAGTACCTCCTGATGTGTCTGGAACTTTTCAGTTATTAGTTGCTCAAGATTCTGATCAAGTCCAAAACCTTTTGCGATCGCAAAAGCAATAGCTGCTACCGGAATAACTGAGAGGAGTGAATAAAAAGTAAGAGCCGATGCACGAAGCTGAACTTTGTCTTTTGAAAAGCCCCTTACAGCCAGCGCAATAATTCTCAGTTGCCGCAGTATAAAAGTTTTTCTTCGCGGAATGTCCGACAAAGGAGTATGCCAGATTGCATTATTTAAACGCTTTATCTGAAAAAGAACCCACGAAACAGGATTTGTCATTTTAATATATTTATTTTATTATCAATGTAGTATGAGAAAAATCAACTCTTTGCATCAAATATACGAAATCCGCAGGGTGTGTGATAAAACAGAGCTGAAAATTTGTTATTTTCACTTCATTAAAAAACAATACATGAAGATTGAAATTCTCGAATTTGTTGAAGGAGCCCGAAAAGCAAAAGGTATTACAGTAATTATTGATGTCTTCAGGGCATTTTCGGTTGGGTGTTATCTTTTCGATGCAGGGGCGGTCAGAGTGATTGCTACAGCCGGAGTTGAGGATGCTTTTAATCTGAAAAAGCAATACGATAATTCTATTCTTGTTGGTGAAAGAGATGAAAAAAAAATAGAGGGATTCGATCTGGGAAATAGTCCTACTGAGGTTCATAAAACAGATTTCCGTGGAAAAACAGTAATCCATACTACCACTGCCGGCACACAGGGGCTGATAAATGCCGTCAATGCAGATGTTGTAATTACCGGCAGTCTTGTTAATGCAGGTGCAGTTGTAAAATATATCAAGGCACTTAACCCGGAACATGTATCACTTGTAGCCATGGGTTACAGAGCAACCATTTCAGCTGAAGAGGATCTTTTATGCGCCGAACTTATTGCAGCCCGACTTAATAATAAAAGTGTGGGTTTTGAAAAAAGAATTGCACTTCTAAGGAACAGTTCAGGAGCTCGTTTCTTTAATCCGCAGAACATTGATTATTCACCTCCCACCGATTTTTTTCTCTGTACAATGACGGACAGATTCAATTTTGTTCTGAAAGGTGCAACCCGGAAAGATGGTAATGTTGATCTGCTAATGAGTTAAGGCAAATAAAAGGAAACCATTATCTGCAGAGCAAAAAGAGGTATGCGAACAACTGTTACGAATAGCAAAAAGAGTCACCTTCGTGTTAATGATAATAAACTGTATTTCTGTTATTTAGAATATAGGAAGAATGTTTTTTCGCTTATGGATCTCACGATAAGTACAGAACATTGAAATCTTGTACAAACCGAACAGTTTAAGGGAAATATCGCTCGAGTCGAGGCTGATTTCCATCCTCTCCCTGAACCGTATGAATATCGCCGCCAGGATTCTTGTTACCCTGAAAAACCGAAGTTTATTATAGAACCTTAAAATTCTGACAGTCGCACAAAAAGCTTTTTTATCTGTAACATTATCATAAAGCTTACTCAGATTTTCAATACCAAGTTTTGTTTTATTCAGGAAATCCTTATTTGATTCAAGTCCGTCGTGAATAAGGCTGTTATCGATATGAAGTATCCCGATGCCGGCTTTTTTCAACTGGTAACCCAAAAGGGTGTCTTCATGGCCATATTGTTTCAGCTCTTCATTAAACCTTATTTTGGAGAAGACAGATTTTTCGATCAGGACATTAAAGGTAGAGAAACCTGCGTGAGGGTGTTTGTTCCTTTCGCTTGCTCTCTTTTGTTCCTTCATCCTTCCATATTTCCATCTCAGGAGTTTATCCGGATCTCCGGGAGGACTGTCGTGATATTTTGTTCCACCACTTAAAACCCTCGATTTTTTCAGGGCAGGAAGCCATTTCAGAATATAGGCTTCAGCAGTACCGCGAAGTGTTGCATCGGCATCGATAAAAAGCAAATAATCACCTTTGGCTTCAAGGGCGAGCCTGTTCCTTATTGCTGCCCGGCCAATATTTTTTTCTGAACAGATAACTCTTACACTTTCTTCCTCAAGAGACTTGTATTTCTCACGGTATTCAGCAGACGAACCGTCATCACCAATAATTATTTCACAGAATTCGGGTACTTTTCCAAGAGCACTTTTCATACTGTGAACAAGTGCAACGATATCGTAGTCAAATACCGGAATCAGTAATGAAATTTTCATTTTTCCTTTCAGGTTTATCACCAAAAGTACATTTTTTTTCTTAATAATTACTTAACAAACTTTGGCAAAGAATTTGCAATAGCTAATTTTGCAACCATCTTTAATAATCTGACTTACCAATGAGAAAAGTTTTTATTGCTATTGTGCTGTCAATGGTTTCACTATTTTCGTACAGCCAGTTAAAAAACGGATATGAAATTGATATCACTATCCGGGGTCTTCAGGATTCCACTGTTTTTTTAGCTTATCATCTTGGTGATAAACAATACATACGCGATACTATTAAGCTTGACAAAGCCGGGCACAAGATAATTTCAGGAAAGGAACCTCTTTCCCAGGGGATATATATGATTGTAATTCCGGGGAATAAATATTTTGAAATTTTGATTTCCACGGATCAGTTTTTTGCACTGAGCTGCTCTTTTGAGGACTATTTCAATACACTTAAATTTTCAGGGTCGGATGAAAATACCGCTTTTCTGGAGTATCAGAAGAACTGGCTGTCAATGCAGAAGAAAGCTACAGCTGTTACAGACAGGATTCAGGCCAACAAGCAAAACAGCGATTCTCTTAAAATACTCAATCCAATCCAGCGGGCTGAAGAAGCTGCTATGAAAACTTATCTCAAAAGTGTGGTAAGTGCAAATAACGGAAATCTTCTTGCAACTCTTGTCAGATCATTGATTCCGCTTGAGATACCTGAGTTTTCAATTCCTTCAGTAGTTCATAATCCCGATTCGGTGAGATGGGTGAAAAATTATAATTATAATAAGGATCATTTCTTTGATAATATTGACCTTACTGATGAACGACTGCTCCTTACTCCTATTCTGCACGCTCGACTAAATGCTTTCTTCACAAATGTCGTAATCCAGTCGCCTGATTCAATAATCAAGGAAATTGACAGAATAATTAAAAAGTGTCAGGGCAATTATAAAATTTTTCAATTCGTTGCAGTCTATCTCTTTAACCATTTCAGGGAGAGTGATATTATGGGTCACGATGCTGTGGTTGTAAAGCTGGCTGATGATATTTATCTAACTGGTAAGGCCGACTGGGTTTCCAAAGAATTTAAAGATGATCTCAGGAAACAGGTTAATCTTATACGGCCGAACCTGATAGGTAAAAAAGCAGAAAACCTTATTATGGATTCATATAAAGGAATATTTGTTTCGCTATATGATGTCGAAAAAGATTTCACAATTCTTTATTTCTGGGAGCCTGACTGCGGACACTGCAAAGAGGCAACACCAAAGCTGAGAGCCTATTACGATGGGGCCAAAGATGAAAGCATTGAGATTTTTGCAATATGCACAACTGCTGATAAGGCAAAGTGGACAAAATATATTGAGGATAATAAACTGACCTGGATCAACGGCTGGGATCCGGAAAGACGCTCACGGTTTGATGCCTTTTATAATGTACAGTCAACACCTATGGTCTATATCCTTGATAAGAATAAAAAGATAATTGCAAAGAAAATTAATGTTACTGATATAGGATCGTTTATCAGTAATTACAGGAAGTATTTCAAATAGGCCGTTTCTCATCCCGGCGAAGCCTGTTTACCAGTTCATATATTGACTGGAATGCGGCAGAGTTACTCTCCGTAGTAAGTTGCCAATTGCTGTTGGCGGCTGAGGGAATTGTTATAAACGGAATTGTTTTATTTTCTGAAACGGAGAACCCTGCCCTGTTGATGGCTTTAATAGTCCAGTTTCTGAGCTTACCATCTCCCTCTACGAAAATTGTTCCTCTGTCATCGGTACGAAAGGAAAAAGTACCATCATCTGTGTTGAACTGCACCGGGGAGGAGTCGAAAAGGTGATCAAAAGCTCCATCTATCATGAGGTCCTCCGGAGCACCCTCAATAAGCTTATTATCTAGAATGAGCCATATTTTATCTGACTGGCTCATAGCAATATTAAGATCGTGAGTTGAAAAAATTATTGTTTTTTCGCTTTCCCTGGCAAGCAGGTGCATCAGGTGGAGAATTTCATATTTACTGCCAATATCAAGGAAAGCAGTAGGCTCGTCCATTATCATAATATCTGTGTCCTGTGCGAGTATCCTTGCGATCATAGCTCTTTGACGCTCACCATCTGAAAGTTCAGAAACCAGCCTGTTTTTCAGTGCCGACATTCCGGTTTTTTCAATAGCATCCATTATTGAATTGTGATTTCCACTGTCAATAATGCCTGTCCAGTTTGTATGCGGAAAACGGCCAAGAGCTACCAGATCATAAACGCTCATATTACTGACCTTTATCGATTCGGTAGAGATATAGCCAACTTCCCGGGCAAGCTCCATTCTCGAATATTCCAGAATATTTCTGCCGTTATATGAGATTTCACCTCCGAGAGGTTCCTGTAATCCGGTAATTGTTCGTAAGAGAGTGCTTTTACCGATACCGTTTTTTCCGATTAAGGCAATTAGCTCACCTCTGCCGGCACTTGCACTGAGGGGAGGCAGAAGAATATTTTTCTGCCGGCCTGAGGCATACCCTATTTTCAGGGAATCAAAAGTTAATATTTTCTGTAAGTTCTGCATCATTAAAAGAGACCTGAATATTTTCGGTTTCGGATTATAACCCAGATAACAACAGGGATTCCTATCAATGAGGTAACTGCATTTACAGGAAGAACACTTTCAGAGCCGGGAAGCTGGGAAATAATATCGCTCGCAAGCATTACTGTTCCGCCTGCAAGAATTGTTCCTGGTATTAAAACTTTGTGATCAGAAGTTTTAAATAATATCCTTACAATATGAGGTACTGCAATACCAATAAAACCTATTGGTCCGCAAAAAGCAGTAACGCTGCCGGCAAGAATACTGGTGCAGGAAAAGATCACGATTCTGGCAAATCTCACATTAAGTCCTATACTTCCTGCGTAGTTCTCGCCAAGAAGCAATGCATTCAGCATTTTGGAAGAGAGAAGACTAAGCAATACTCCTACCGAGACGCAAATCAGAAGTACATTAAGTTGTCCGGCAGTAAGGTTTCCCAGGCTTCCCATTGTCCATATAACATAAGCTTTCAACATTGTCTCATTGCTGAAATACTGCATTATCGTAACAATTGCCGAGATCCCGCTTGAGAGCATTATGCCAAGTATAAGTATTGTCATGATATCTTTTACCCTGGTCGATATGAACATTATCAATAACATTACAGCACCTGCACCTGCCCAGGAGGCCACAACCAGAATCCAGTTTCCCAGACCTCTTAAACTGTCAGGCGAAAGATTACCTGAAAAGCCCAGAATTACAAATGCCACACCAAGGCTTGCTCCTGAACTGAGGCCAAGAACATCGGGGCCTGCCATCGGATTCCTGAAAATGGTCTGCATCTGTAATCCGCTTAGCGACAATGCTATACCGACTAAAAGTGCTGTTATTGCTTTTGGAAGTCTGAATTTCAGAATAATAGTACCAAAGTTGCTCTCATTGTCTGAAAAAAAAGCTTTAATTACTTCCGAAGCCTTTATGCTAACAGATCCAAAAAAGAGATCCATTATCAGGAATGTAATCAATAAAAGGAAAAGTATCAGAAAAATTATCCAATTCTGATTTCCCGATGAAAAAGTTCCGGCTCTCTCTTTATGTTCCTCAGTTTTCAAGCAGACTTTTTTTAATTTATTTTACGGTAATAGAACAGTTCATAACCCACAAACAGATCAGGATGTAAAATTGAGGCTATATCTTTCAGAATGAGATGGGGATAAAGACTCCCGCTTTCCCAGTAATCATTTCCTCCTTTCGCGGTAACCCTCTTGTTATTATTGTACAGAAACCCCTTTTTAAAACATGGAAGTTCAGTCAGCCGCTCATCAACCGCCGATATCTCTTTTTTATCCTTAACTGTTCCAATATTAAGCCAGTAATCTGCATTTAAAGCACCAAGATAAACGTTTTCAATTCCATAAGGCATAGAAACGGATGATTCAGTATTTTTCCAGATATAGTCTCCTCCTGCGTCTCCTGTCAGCTTGCTTATAAATGAATTGCCCGGCGAAACATACCAGGTATCCTTGTAGGGAAGTCCCAGAAGAATTTTCGGCCTGTATTTTATATTCCGGCTGACAAATGATTTTACCTCATTGTATTTTTCAACTTCTGATCGGAAAATACTGTCAGCCTCTTTCTCTTTACAATAGAGTGCCCCAAACAGTTTAATCCATTCAGCTTTGTTCAAAGGGTCAGTTTCAAGGTAATCGGCATTAAAAAGAACCTTCATCCCAAGCTCCTTAATTTTACCTACATATCCGGCCGACTCACTGCCTATTCCGTACATCATTATCAGGTCGGGAGAAATATTTAGGATCATTTCTTTGTTAAGACTGCCTTCATATCCGACATCTTTAATATTTCTGTTTTCAATATTTCTGTTAAGAGTTTCCGAAAAAATAAAACCTGCTCCCGAAACACCTGCAATGGAATTATCCTCACCCAATGCCGATATCATTGCAATATGTGTAGTTGACATACATATTATTTTTCTCACAGGCACAAAAATGGCTGAAGAAGAATCCACTCCGTCAGGCAGCGATGATCCTCTGGGTACAAGATGATATTTATTGCTGATATCACTGGCTCCCTGCCATGGATTGACAATAGTTACAATTGTCTGACCCGGTTCTCTCTCTATAACTAATCGTTCTGCTTTGAAAATAACAGTATCAGCAAAAGAGACTTTATTTTCAGATGAGCTGCCTCTATTTCCTGAACATGCAAAAAGGAGAAATACAATCAGGCAAAATGCTGACCATAAACTGCAGGAAACTGTTCCAGGCCTCTCTGAAAAATATCTCATTTAGCCTTAAAATTATCATTCAGTTTAAAGCACATCAAACCGGGAATGATATCTGCAGTAAGCGTAGAACCCAGAGTTCCATCTTTTTTATAATGCAGTACCAACCCTTTTTGCTGATAATCAATGGCATCTGTGATAAGTATATCGCCGTTCACAGGGTTTACTCCAAATTTGTAGAAGTAATGACCAGTTTCAGCAATAAAAGCTGATGAAGGCAATGCAGGTGAAGTGATATTCATTTGTCTGACGCCGCTCCCGCTTTCCAGATAGTATAATGTTTCACCGCTGCCGTTAATCTGAATACAGGATGGTGAATCCTGTTTGGAAGGAAAGGTGAATTTTTTATCAATAGTATTTGTAGAGGTGTTTATTCCTATTAATTCAGCAAAATAACTTCTCATCCACCCTCCGTTGCACAATACCCAAAGTGTATTGTTTTTGTCAATTACCATGCTTTCAGGTTCCATACCAACTTTAATAGAGTCAGTCACTTTATCAGTAACGGTATTCACCACCATTACCTCTGTTCCTCCAATCCAGTCTGAAATGAATGCTTTGTTTCCTGTTATGACTATAGATTCGGAATGCCGCCTTAGGTTAATATAACCCGAAACTGAACTGGTGGTGAGATTTAAAACTGCAACAGAGTCGGAATACATACTTGTTACATAAGCCTTTTTGCTGTTAATAAACGAGATATTTCGAGGGGAATTCAATCCTGAAACTGTTGCAATTGATTCGAGAGTATTTTTATTAATAATCTCTATCTTCCCTGAGTTGTTCACTACGATACAGGCAATTTCTCCGTTTATCGTCATTGAATTTGGTACATCACCCAATGGACGCCCGTTGACACTCGCAAAAAGGTCGTTATAAATTTTTGAAGAATCGTATGAATAGAATGAGACCGACCCGTTACCTCCCATAAAATTTCCTTCATTCAAAATAAAAACTCCGCTTCCCGTGAGAAATGTTCCGGGTTGCGGATCAGGATTTTTTGTACAGGAAAAAGCAACAATACAGATTGAGACAAGGGCAAGTTTAAAGTTCATCGGGTAATTAATTTTTGGAAAAGAAGTTTTATTGAATAAAATCGGCTTGGTAACGGGTAGTATGCAATTGTTTGATAATCTTGATTAAACAGATTATCAACTTTAAAATTCACATCAATTGAATTACCTTTCAGGTTAATCTTAATACCTGTTGATAAATTATTAAGGATATATCCCTGAAGGTATCTTGAGTTATCTACTGTTGTATATCTCTTGCCTGTCACGTTTGTAAGCCAGGATGTGTAAAAGTTACGGTATGAAACCCTCAAAGAACCATTTGCCTGATGTTCTGGAGTGTAAATAAGTTGTTTGCCGTATGAAGAATCATTATTACCTGCTGATCTGCCGGTGGAGGCTCTGGTAAAAGAATAACCTGCATTAAAGGTGGCGGTCAGATCGCCTGCGTTATAAACTGCGGTGAGTGATGATTCGAGTCCGGTTGTGGTTACATTTTTTATATTATCTGCAGTCCAGTAAGAATTTTCACCCGGATGCCATTGTATCATATCCATTATATTATTCCTGAATACAGACATATCATATCTGAAAGTCAGCGGTGCTGAAATCTGCTTATTCATCTCATATGTTACCTCGTACATGAAAGCATATTCGTTTTTCAGATCAGGGTTGCCTCCGGGTATCCAAAAAAGGTCGTTTATTGCCGGGATCTTTGAATTTCTTGAAATACTGGCCTTAATAAAATGTTCTTTCTGATCCATTATTCTGAACTGAAGGCCGGCAGAAAAATCGGGAATAAGAAAAACATCTTTGTCAATTGTTTCCCTGACAAGCAGGGTTGTCCCGAATCTGTTATGGATGTCACGTTCAGCGGATAGAGTTAAAGATGTTGTATTGCGTGTTGCATTCTTTGCATAATTATTTGAAATGACAACACTTAATTCCTCATTCAATACAATATTCAGCTTCGTATGTTCATCCGGCTTGCTTTGCATACCTGTTTTCAGAATCAATGTTTCTGAAAGGTTTCTGGAATCAATTGCGGCAAGCCGGTTACTGTAATTCAGTCTCGACATCATATAGGCACCGGTAATGAAATAATCGGTTCTGTTTCTGTCGAAATCGTAGTTCAGCATTGTTCGTAACGATTCGTCATATTGCTGCTCACCGGCATTAACCTGTTGAGTAAGCATTGATCCGGGAAGATTTCTGTTTGCCGACTGGTACCAGATCCTGGCTGATGCAACATCTTTTGCTTTTCTGTAATATAGCTCCTGGATGAACCCCTGCTGTTTTACCTGATTATTCTTTCTTGTTTCTTCGACAGGGATAGCGCTAATCTCGTTGTTCAGATACCTGAAATTATTCTCGGAAGAATGAAAATAAGCTTTTGTAACTGATTGAAAGTTAATGTTTCCGCTTTTCACATTAACCAGACCACTGTATTGACCGAAACTTCCAATACCGGGATTCACAGATACAGCAGTCTGGTCTTTCCAGAGAGGTATTGATTTAATATTAATTATGCCACCAATACCTCCGCTGGTCAACGCCATTGAAGCTCCTCCGTAATAGATCTGGATTTCATCGATAAGTCCGGCCGGAATAAGTGAAAGATCAGCCTGTCCAAGCATCGGGTGGTTTATATTGATACTGTTCCAGGCTATTTGTGTATGCGTTGCCCCTGTTCCCCGAAAAGATGGTGATGCTGCTCCTCCCATTCCATAGCTTTTAATGAAGATGGGTGAGTTCTCGGAAATCAGTTCGGCAAGAGTTCCATGGCTGTAATTCTTAAGAATTGAAGAGTCGATAATTATTTTCTTATAACCGGACTGATCCTGACTGGTTTTCTTCCGGGAGATAATTACCTCTTTAATATTGATTGTGTCACTAAGAAAAGTGATCTGACCCTGCAAAGGAAAAGAGAAAAGAATTGCTATATATAATAAGGTATTTCTCAAGGGTTGATTTTCAAATTTTCATACACATAACTATCAAAAACATCGGTTAACACCTGATATTTTATGTAAACAGGAAAATGAAAAGGGGGAATCAATATTTGATCCGGCGCTTTTTTTCCCGAAAGCATTAAATATCAGCCTTGTATGGCAGGTCTTCTGACTTATCCCGGTTTTCTGAAGCCTTCCCATAACTCCGAAGAGTCACAGTGGCAGGTATTTCAGAAAACACTCATCGTTAAAACGATCGGGCATCACAGCAGCGGGTACTGTTGCGGATTCAAACCGCATTCCCTTTTCATCGCAATGAATATTTTTCATTGCAACACCATCACGCTACAAATATATAAGTTTTTTTATACAGGCACAAGATTGTTTTTTGGCAGATATAAACAGTTGTTAACAATTTATTCCTGCCTAAAACAGACGAAACGTCTGGTCAGATATTACAACTATTGCAAATTTTTCAGGATCTGCTCGCCTATTCCAATTTTGTATCCTGCTGATGTGAAGAGTATTTCGCCGTTTTTACCAGCTACAACAACATACGGAAAAACAATATCTGAAGGGAGTGTCAGCTTAAGTGATTTTTTTAATACCTCCTGCATTTTATCAGTTCCAAACAGAGAGCTGGCAGGAAGACCTTGTAGTTTTTCCGGTCTGAATACATTCTCTCCCTGCACTGAGGTGGTTAGAAAAAGAAAATACCCTCCCCATGCGTTTAGTTCATTCCTGAGAAGAGGAAGGTCATTAAAAATATGTTTTGTTGGTTCTTTATCAGGATCAATCCAGATAATTACAACTCCCTTTTCAATACTCTTTTCCAATGTCACCCTGTTTTCAGGGAAGAGAGTGATAATATTATTCAGATCAATCATTCCCAGCGATTTTCTTTCAGTATTATCTTTTCTGAGTTTAATTTCAATGGTCTTATGCTCATTTTCAGAAAGGTTGAAAAAAGAGATATTTGAAAGAATTTTACTGTCATTTAATCTGTTACCAGTTACAAGCATATAATTTCCGGGAAGAAGCATAAGTTCATCCATGAAATCCGTAACCTTTTTATTATAATCATAATCAAGAGTGTTATACCGTCCACCTTCAAACCTTGCCAAAGTGAAATGAATATAATACTCAGGAACAGGTTTTGTTTCAGCAGAAACAAATTTAATAAAGCCTTTCTTTTGGGATGGCTGTTTCTGACCGGCAAAATAGACATCATTCCAGACTTCGTTGAAAAAATACTGAGGAACATTACTTCCCGGTTCCAGTCGTGCAGGGATTTCAAGACTGCGACATATCGCAACAAAGCATATTGATCGCGAAAACGGATCTGAAACTTTGAGTTCATTAACTCCACGTGGTGTTAAAGGAGTTTTATAATAATTTTCACCTTCCGCTATTTTTATATTGTTGTTAAGGTAGTTAATAATGAGACCAGGGTCGGTTTTGCAGGTTTCCAGTAACTGAGAAGGCAGTTTCGCATTGAAATAGCTGCGCCAGGCGACAACCATTTCATTGGCAATTCTGGGGTTAAGAATATAATCAAGGTACATTTTTCTCCCTTGCTCCTCCTTGAGAGCTGCAGGAATATGACTGTTTTGCAGATGGTCAGAAAGTATAAAACCCTTAATATCCCGGAGGTCTTTGTCAGCAAGTGATTCAAGCAAATCTACTGCAAGGCTTATCAGCGAATCGGGAGTTTGGGACAGGAAGAGTAATATCTCCTTATAATTACCCATAGACCGGGTTATAACAGGCACCAATGCTGAAGTGTCAATATTTTTCTGAAGGGCAAATGAGATGACACTATCTGTCTGAACCCATGAATCGATATATTTCTGACGTATAATATTTTCACCATTTATCCTGTCTGCATTTTCCTTAATCAATTCAGGCGATGGACCGGGAAGCGGTGAACGTACAATCGGAACATCAAGATCCAGGTCAATATTATAGATCTCTTCGGCTTTTCTGTCAATTGTAAGAGTAAGGGTATCGGTATCTTCTACTGAAATTTTCTTATACCCGAAATCATCTCCTTTTCCTGCCCATATAAGAAGGTCGCCCAGACCGGTTTCGAATTGACTGATTCCATTAACCCCTGTTGGAACAATTGCCAGAGGATAAAATTCAGCATAATTGTATAGCTGGTATTCTACAACTGCATTATTTACCGGCAGACCATCGCTGCCAATGACTTTTATAAAAATCTTTTTTGTAACAGCATATTTTGCCAGGTTATTGACGTTTGTAAAATATTTGGTACTGTTTATCGAATTTTCATTTCCGAGATAAGCGCCAAATGATTTTGTATGAATAAGCATTGCTCTTCTTGCAGGTTCGGTAAACCAGCCACGGTCAATAACAGGTTCCGGTTCGCAGGCACCCATATAAAACCATTTCCCATCCACCCAGATCTCGACCCAGGCATGGTTATCATCACTATGAGCCCATCGGGGGGTGTAAACCTGCCGGGCAGGTATTCCGGCTGTTCTGAGAGCCGCTACTGTGAATGTAGATTCTTCTCCACAGCGGCCTCTCGCCGACAGTATTGTACTCATTGGTGCTGATGTTCTGGAATCGGCAGCCTGGTAAGATACTTTTTCGTGGCACCAGTGATTTATTTCAAGAGCCGCATTTATGAGATCTTTATCTCCGATGCGTTCCTTTAATTCATTATAGTATACAATACGGAAAGAGTCGAGATTCTCATTATTCACCCTCAATGGGAGAACATAATGAAGAAAAATGTCATCAGGAATAGTCTTTCCCCAAGGATACTCATCTTTTGCACGGAATGAAATATCTATGTTTGCCAGGAAAAATTCGCCATTATAGTCAGCCAGATCGCTTAAAGGCATAAATGCATATAAATACTTCAGGGCTTCTGTCTGCCTGGCAGTAAGGTGGTTATCAAATACGGAAAACAATTCGCTTTTCCTGTTTCCTGCAAGTTGTTTCCTTTCATTAAATGATTTTTCGACTGTCGCCAGATAAGTTTTATCATCAGTCAGATGTTTCCCAGAACACCCGAAGTTTAGTGCAATTATCAGGGAGAGCATTAATGCAGATGATACTTTTATCATAGAGGTATTTAAATTGTACCGCACGAATTTCTTACTACAAGCTCAGGGGCGATATTCACCTGCCTTTTAAATTTGCCCTTTCCTGAATTTTTGACTTCCGACCATATCATGTTTGCCACTTTAACAGACATTCCTGAAAAAGGTTTCCGCAAACTGGTAACTGGAGAAAACATCAGGTCAAAACCGGCACCCTCTTCCATTGAAATAACGGCAATATCCTGAGGTACACGGAGTTTCTTATTCCTGAGCAAGGTCATTAAAGGATAAACCAGACCTGCATTCATAATAATCATTACCTCTGCCCGGTAAGGAGGCCGAAGGAATTTTTCAAGAAATACAGAGTCTATTTCACAACCAGCTTCAGGTTTCTCAAGGTCAACCACCACGGGGCGGTTTATTCCGGGCTTCTGAACAATAGCATTAATAATATCATTAATTGCTGTTGTATCTGCCAGGATTGTTTTCTTATCACCAACAATCAGGATATTTTTATATCCAAGCTTACTGATATGGTTAATAACAAGATTAGCCCCGGCAAATGAATCGGTGCTGATTGTATTGAATCGCAATGACTTTACCGATTTTTCAAGCAGGATAAAAGGATAATCTGTTGCCTTCAGCGCCCGAATGGTATTATCATCGGCAGTATCGCCGAGCAGGATAAGACCACTGAAGAACTTCTTGAATGATCCGATCAGCCGGTCGTATCTTTGATCATCGGGATCTTTTGTCACAATTGAAAATCCAACACCAATTGTTGCAAAAGCTTTCTGCAGAAAAGGTGTTATCTGATTAACAAAAGGATCATCAAGAGATGGTACAACCATCGCCAGAACCCCGGGTTTTTCTTCTGTTGGCGAAACTTCATCTTTCACCGATACAGAGTCATAATAGCCCATCTGCCTTGCAAGCATCAGAACTTTTTCCTGTGTATCTTTCCGGATACCCTGCTGATCGGCTTTATTATTGAGCACTAACGATACTAAAGTACCTGATACACCCAGCCTTACAGCTAAATCTTTGTTTTTAAATTTCTTCTCCATTCCCCTGTTAATTGGAAGAAATAAAATTAGATGATTTTTTTTAAACAAAGTGTAATTTTTTGTTTTTTTTGACGAATGAATTTTGCACTAAGAACTGTATAAGCAGGTTCAGCTTATTTTGACCCCGCTGTCTCACAAGAAGTCACGGCAAAGTTATAATTTATTTAATACTCTTTTAAGGGCACCTCTAAATACTATTTTTTCGATGCCGTTGTTTAAAACAAATATAATGTTTAGGTTTCTAAAAACCTAATTTTACCCCCCCCCTAATTTTTATTTAATTAAATATCAGGTACT
>CAIJYD010000029.1 GCA_903824785.1 uncultured Bacteroidota bacterium | reverse complement strand
CCTTGATTCATGGATTAATGTTTTATTCAAAGCAAAAATCCAACTTTTCATTCAAATCGTCACGCTACAAAAAACATCTACAATTGCGATTACTTCATAATTTCAAAGAACAAATTTTAAAATCTAATGCCCACTAGTGAATTAATTTATGAAAAGACATATATGTTGAAAGAGTTGAAAGTTTCAACCCCTTCAACCCCTTCAACTTCTTCAACCTCTTGAACCCCTTGAACCCCTTCAACCCTTTCAACCTCTTCAACCCCTTGAACCCCTTCAACCCTCTTTTTATAACAAATTTTTGTCACATTTAGCAAATCTTGTTTGGAATCCTTAGAATAACGAGTAAATTTGTTACTCATTAACCTGTTCTGATGATAAGCACCCTTATTACATCACAAACCAGGATCAAGCTGCTGAAGAAATTTTTTCTGAACAGCAGCACCAAAGCCCATCTGAGAGGGCTTGAGACGGAGTTTGGGGAATCTTCAAATTCCATCCGTATTGAGCTTAACCGTTTTGAAGAGGCAGGACTGCTCAATTCGCTCCGTGACGGAAACAAAAAAGTTTTTCAGGCAAACCGAAACCATCCGCTCTTCAACGATCTGCATAATATAATATTGAAAGAGAGCGGCATAGACCGGGTCATTGAAAAGGTTATTCACCGGATAGGCAATCTGTTCTGTGTATATCTTACCGGTGACTTTGCCCGGGGGAAAGACAGTCTTGTTATAGATCTGATACTTGTTGGAGAAGAGATTGATCGTGAGTATCTTTCAAGAAAAGTTATTCAGGCTGAGGAACTTGTTGGGAGGAAGGTAAGCTATATTCTTCTTGAACCGGAGGAGGCCGATGCCATTCTTTTAAAAATAAAGCCGGCTGATCTGCTGCCGCTGTGGACCAGTGAGGAGAGTAAGAAGATGTTACATCATTCTGTTTCACAGGTTAAGGAATGATGAAGTGAGAAAAAGTATGTTCCGGGATGTTCGGAATATACTGCAAACAATTAATAAATCACTCAGTTAGACACATAGGAATATGTGACTGACGGGGCGGAAGCTTGCCAAGAGTTGTTACTTTCTTTGTCTTGATACAAAGAAAGTAACCAAAGAAAAATCAAGGCTGGCAGAGAATTTTTGGGCGACTGTATTAAAGTTTGCCCACGCAATACAACTCGCGCCACCTCGTTAACTCGGTGTCACTCAAACAGTATTGCTTTTGGCAACGCCCCATTAATAATTAAAAAAACACTACCTTAATGACCTTGACATTCAAGCATCTATCAAATATGAAAAACCTTTCCCTATTAACAATAACAGTTATTTTGTTAGCAAGCGGATATACATTGCAAAAGAAGCTAACTTACCTCAACCTTAACCTCGAACTTCTATAATTAACTTACCAAACCCCAAACACTATTTTATTAATAGTAGCACTAAAATATAAATATAATTTATATATTTGCATTGATTAATTGATGATAATGTTTTATCCGAGAAAGATTTATACTGATTTAAAGGACCATGCAAGCCAAAAGCAGGTAACCATCATTACAGGATTAAGACGGACAGGGAAGACAACACTCATAAAACAGTTACTGATAGATGTTTATTCCGAAAACAGTATATATATTGACCTTGAGCGACTTGATAACAGGTCCCTTTTTCAGACTCCGAATTATGATAACATTATACTCGCACTGAAACAGAGGGGCTTAAATTTCAACAAGAGATGTATTATTGCTCTCGATGAGGGGCAGCTTGTTAAAGAATTGCCAAGTGTAATAAAATATCTTTACGACTCATACGATATAAAATTCATTGTTACAGGTTCAAGCTCGTACTATCTTAAAAATCTATTTAGTGAATCTCTTGCTGGGAGGAAGAAAATTTTTGATCTGTATCCGCTCGACTTTGGAGAATTCCTTACATTCAAATCTGTTCCCTGGATTGAGATAGATTTTATAAATCCAATATTTGATTTGAATGAGTTCAATCGATTAAGAGGATTTTACGATGAGTTTATTCAATTTGGAGGGCTCCCTGAAGTAGTTCTAACAGGGAAAGATAACTTTAAAACAGATCTCCTTGAAGACATCATAAGCTCATATATTAATATCGACATAAGGTGGTTATCTGACTTCAGAAATGCAGAAAACATAAGAAATCTCCTGGTAATGCTTGCTTCGAGGATAGGAACAAAGCTCGATACAACAAAAATTTCAGCATTAACCGGACTTTCGATACCCACAGTAGCAAATTATATTGAATTATTTGAGCAGACATATTTGATTCACCGGGTAACTGTGGTTTCAAAGAATAGGGATAGAGAAATTGTGAAAGCACGAAAATTATTTTTTTCAGATAATGGAATTGTAAATATCCTTGCCAGAGTAAGCAGCGGATCTCTTTTTGAAAACGTTGTTTTTAATCAGTTAAAACAAAAAGGCACCATAAACTATTATTCTTTAAAAAATGGCAGGGAGATTGATTTTATTTTTAACAATTCGATCGCGCTTGAAGTGAAAGAAACAGCTACACTTACCGACCAGAAACAAGTTGAAAAACTGGCATCAAAGCTGGACATCAATCAGTCATATTTAATTTCAAGATATCCTGCTCACAATTTTACCGGATCAATCTGGGGAGGGACGATTAAGTAGATTAAGAGTCAGTGTGAGGGATGAGGAAGATTCAAAGTCCCATGTTCGAAGTTCAATGTTCCATGTTCAAAGTTGAAGAAGTATGACGATCGAAAGATTTGAGGATTTAGAGATTTGGAAAGAAGCAAGAGAACTTTAGGATCCTGTGGAGAAGCCCGTTCTCAATCCTACAGATCCTTTGACTGTAAATATATCACAGAAAATCAATTAAATGAAATTCTTGAACGAACTGACAGCATAAGCAGAAAGACATATAACCTGATGCAGCACCTAAAAAACTCTGACATTAAGGGTATAAAATACATTTAACGCCATACCTGAAACCCGAAACGAAAAACGCGAAACCCGAAACGGGAAACCCCAAAACGCGAAACCCGAAACCCGAAACGAAAAACCCCAACCTATGAAACATCTAGCCCCCATAATCCTTCTGGCTCTTCTTTTAGCCTCCTCCTGCACCAGTCAGAAACAACTCGCTTACCTGGGAAACCTTTCTGAAACAGGAGGAGAAGAGACCTTTACGATGGATATTCCAGATTATAAGATTCAACCTCGCGATGTCCTGTATATTACAATTAAGGCAATGACCCCCAATGGCATGATTACTGATTTTCTAGGTTCCTCAGGCTCTTCGGCAATGAGTGGAAATACAGGGGGTGAAGGAGGGTCGCTTTCTGGCTATGATGTCAATCATGAAGGAAACATTTTATTGCCCTCTATTGGCACTGTAAAAGTAGGTGACTTGACTCTTGAAGAAGCAAGAAAATTACTGCAGTTGTCGGCAAATGTTGTATTTAAAAACTGTAATGTAGAATGTAAACTTTTGAGCTTTAAATTTACTGTAATAGGTGAAGTTAGAAATCCTGGTGCATACATTAATTATAACAATTATCTTACTGTTCTTGAAGCAATAGGAAGGGCAGGAGGAATTGGGGACTTTGGCAACAGGAAAAATTTGCTCGTAGTACGGCCAGTTGATAAAGGAACCAAAACATACAGATTAAATCTTCAGGATAAAAAAATACTTACATCAGAAGCATATTTCCTTCTTCCAAACGACCTTGTTATTGTGGAACCGGTTAACCAGAAGATTTTAAACACGAATCTGCCTACAATCTCCTTCATTATATCAACCTTTACTGCAACACTTACGTTGACCTTACTCGTTATTAATTTTTTGGGAAAATAATGGTCACAGGGATAAGTGAGGATTGAGGGATGAGACATACCTTGCCTCAAGCTTCTCTCTCTCCTTGAGCCTTAAATCTTTCAACTCTCCTCAATATGTCTTCAAACTTATCTCAAAATTCCCAATCCTTCGAGATGGATGACAACCTCGAATTAAAACGCTACCTCTCTCTTTTCCTGAGTAATTGGTATTGGTTTGCTACAGCATTGTTTATCTCAATATCTATTGCCTATGGTATAAATAGGTATTCAGAAAAGGTATATAATGTATCTGCTACTCTGCTAATAAAAGAGGGAGAGGGAGTAGGGATTAACACTGTCGCCTCAAGTGTTATTCCAGGTGGTGATATATTTAAAAATCAGCAGAATATGACGAATGAACTGGCCATATTAAGATCCTTCAATCTAAACTATATGGTAATGCAGAGGTTAAAGAATTTCCATGTTGTTTACTCAGCAGTTGGTTCAAGAGAAATAGCGAAACTAAAACTTTATAAGACAGCGCCCTTCAGAGTTATTTATGATTCTCTTGAGCTGGAACCCAAAGATAGAATTGTAGGAATAAAGATTTTGTCGGAACAGAGATATCTGATTGAGATCTATGGAGAACCGTATATTAAAAAAGAGATGAATTTCGGGGAAAGTTTTTCAGAGGGTGGGTTTAATTTTAGTATTGAAAAGAGCAATCCTCATCTCAAAGTTTATATCGATAGAGCTTCAAATAAGTACAGCTTCTATTTTACCGACCCGGTGAGTCTTGCCAATCTTTACAGGTCAAAATTGATTGCCTCATCTGTTGAAAAAGGAGCATCACTCGTATCCTTGTCGGTTTCAGGGTTTGTGCCTGATCAGGAAGCTGATTACCTCGATACACTTATGAGCGTATATATTTCTTATGGGCTGGATTTTAAGAAAAAAATTGCTGTAAAAACCATTGAATTTATTAATAACCAGATAGGTATAATATCTGATTCCCTTGAAGTAGCTTCAGATAGTCTTGAAAATTTCAGGAGGTTAAACAGGTTCGTTAGTCTAACCAGCGAGGGCTCAATTATTCAGGGCAGACTTGAAAGAACCGAAAATGAAAAAGCAATATTGGAAATGCAGGTGCAGTATTATAATTTCCTTTCGGAATATCTTAATAGTAAGAAACCAGGTGATACAATTGTCTCACCTTCTTTTATCGGACTAACTGACCGGACAGTCAATAGCCTTTTTAGTGACTTATCAATTCTTCTTAGTGAAAGGGAAAGGCTTGTGTTTAATCTGGGGGAGAACCAGCCTGCAATAGAGCTTATTGACAGAAAAGCAGAACTGGCTCGCAAAGCCCTCATGGAGAATATAAAAAACAGTATTATAAGTCTGATGCAATCAATTGCCGAAACTGAAAAAAAGATGTCCCTGATAGAAACGGAAATCAACAAATTACCGTCTACAGAAAGAAAGCTCATTGGAATACAACGGCAGTTCGATCTGAATAATACCGTTTACACTTACCTTCTCGAAAAACGGGCAGAGGCAGGCATTGCAAGGGCATCTACACTTGCCGACAACCGCATTATTGATTTTGCCCAGTCAGGCGGTCCCGTCAAACCTAAAACTAGGAACAATTATGTGATTGCCTTAATTCTAGGATTCATGCTCCCGGCCGGCTTGATTTTTATGGTAGATTTCTTGAATGATAAAGTGATCGATAAGAAAGATATTGAGAAAAAAACGAAAGTCCCTGTAATCGGGTATATTAATCATAGTGAAAGTATCAACGAGATTGCTGTTGTTGAAAAACCCGGATCACTGCTTTCTGAGTCGTTCAGATCTGTACGTACTGCTATTAAGTACTATGTTAAGGAAAATGAGAAGGCGGTTATAGCAGTCTCTTCAACAATAAGCGCTGAAGGAAAGACTTTTATCTCAATAAATCTAGCTGCGATTGTTGCAATGGTTGGGAAAAAGGTTTTGCTTATCGGGTTCGATTTGAGAAGACCCCGCATCAATAAAGTTTTTGGATATGACAATTCCTGCTCTGGAATGAGCACTTATCTGAGCGGGAACTGCGAGTATGAAGAAATAGTAAGAGTAACCACAGTAGAAAACTTATTCTATGCTCCGTCCGGTCCCATACCTCCAAACCCGGCAGAATTAATTGAAACAGAACAAATGAAAAAGTTTATGGTGAGAGCAAAGAGTGAATTTGACTTCATTATTTTCGATACTCCACCGGTTGCTATTGTAACAGATACCATACTTCTTGCTCCATTTGTTGACATTAGCCTTTTTGTAGTGCGTCAGAGGTATTCCTCGCGAAACACACTCGAACTTATTGAAGATTTGTACAACCACGGCCAACTTAAGAATATGGCAATTGTAATGAACGACATAAACCTTACTGGTTATTATGGGTACGGATTGCGGTACGGATATATGCAGGGCTACGGATTCCTGTATGGAAATGCTTATTACGGTAGCAACTACTACGGTCGCTACTATAAATCAGAAAAATCGAAAGGTTACTATAGGGATGAGTAACTGGGGGCATGTTCATGGTGAAGGCAACTACTTTAAACTGTGAACCACCGACCCCTCAGCTCCTCGATCTCAAAACTATTAAACCATTCACTTTTGGACCCACTCCATACTGAACCCGCAGGCGAATCCTGGGATCTTATAATCCACCCCAGGCGCCATATTTTCGATATTAATCTTAAAGAGATATGGCATTATCGAGACCTTATCAGGTTGTTTGTAAGACGTGATTTTGTGTCAAGATACAAACAGACTATCCTGGGGCCATTCTGGTTTGTTATCAATCCACTTATCAGTACATTGATGTATACCATTGTTTTTGCAGGTATTGCAAATATTTCCACAGAAGGGTTCCCTCCACAATTGTTCTATCTTTCCGGAATTGTATCATGGAGTTATTTTGCAACCTGTTTAAATGGCACATCTACTACATTCATTAGCAATGCTGGGATCTTTGGCAAAGTATATTTCCCCAGGCTAACCTCACCTATATCAGTCATAATCTCGTCGATGGTCCAGCTCGGAATACAACTTTTACTTCTTGCAGTTGTTATGATTTATTATTCACTAAAGGGTAATGAAATACTGATCAACTGGTACATCTTATACCTTCCGTTGCTCATAATAAATCTTGCACTCCTGGGCCTGGGATTAGGAATAATTTTTTCTGCTCTTACAACTAAATACCGAGACTTATCACACCTTATGGGATTTGGTGTCCAGCTCTGGATGTACATAACCCCGGTAATCTATCCTTCCTCTGCAGTTCCTGAAAAATACAGGATCTTTGTTTTTATTAATCCCGTGGCTCCCATAGTTGAAGCCATGAAGCATGGTTTGATAGGAGCCGGGGAATTTAATCCGGCACGTTTACTTTATAGCGTAATCATCACCCTTGTTCTCTTATTTGTAGGAGTAGTTCTCTTCAACAGGACGGAACAGAATTTTATGGATACAGTTTGAGAATTTATAATTATTAATTGTTAAATATCAATTTTAAATTTATCTCCCACAATCATTAACAATTGATAATTCTAGATGTCTGCTGTCATTAAGATCGAAAACGTTTCCAAACAATACCGCCTCGGCCTCATTGGCACCAATACCCTCAAAGGCGATCTCCAGCGCTGGTGGTGCAATATGCGAGGACAACCGGATCCGACTTTAATGGTTGGGCAGGAGAACAATTTATCTTCCACAAGCCGCACACCACAGACCTCACTCCCGGAGGATTTCGTTTGGGCCTTAAAAGACATAAATTTCGAAGTCCAGCAAGGCGAAGTCCTCGGGATTATCGGCAAAAACGGAGCGGGAAAATCAACTCTTCTGAAATTATTATCGAGAGTAACTGCCCCAACTACAGGGGCAATTAAAGTAAAAGGCCGCATTGCCAGCTTACTTGAAGTAGGTACCGGTTTTCATCCTGACCTTACCGGACGCGAAAATATCTTTCTGAACGGAGCAATACTTGGAATGACAAAAACGGAAATTCGTAGGAAATTCGATGAAATTGTTGACTTTGCCGGGGTATCAAAATATATTGATACCCCTGTTAAACGTTACTCCAGCGGCATGTATGTCCGCCTTGCCTTTGCCGTAGCCGCCCATATGGAGCCAGAGATTCTTATTGTTGACGAGGTGCTGGCTGTTGGGGATGCCGAATTTCAGAAAAAAGCTATCGGCAAGATGCAGGATGTAAGCAGAAATGATGGAAGGACTGTTTTGTTTGTGAGCCATAATATGGCTGCAATACAAAACTTATGTTTTAATGGACTGGTACTGAAAAATGGTTTGATTGTTTTTGATGGAAAATGTAATGATGCAATTGATAATTATTTGAGCAACTCTACTTTTCATAACAAGACTTTATCTGAGAGAACAGATCGTGTTGGCAATGGGTTAATAAAAATAAATAAAATTGAAATAAGAGACAAGAATGAGAATTTAGGGGGGCAGATTCTGGCAGGAGATAGTATTCATGTTACCCTATATTATGAGAAATTTACAAATGATGTAATTTCAGTTATCCCAAGTATCTTAATTTCCAATACTCTAAACGAACCTCTTTTTTTACACCATAGCAGATTAAATGGTGAGGTATTTAAAGTAGAATCAAAACTTGGTTCATTTGAGATGATAATTGAAAAGCTTCCCTTAATCCCTTCAAATTACAATATTACTTATGATTTAAGTGGTGATGGAGTATGCTTCGACCAACTTACAAATGCTGAAGATTTTGTTGTCATTGAGAGTAATTACTATGGGAAAGGAGAAATGCCACCAAGAACACACGGATTTTTGCTGATTGATACAAAATGGGAAATTAAGACAAATTAGCATGTTTCTAAATAAGAAAAAGACTTATCCTTTTGAGTTAGTTGAAAAGTTTGAACAAATCTTTTATATTAACTATCTGATGAAAGGGATGACAGTATTCGATGTTGGCGCTAATATTGGGGAACTAACTTTACTTTTTTCAAAATTTATCTCCGAAAATGGAGTAGTTCATAGTTTTGAACCTACCCCTCAAACTTTTGAAAAATTAAAAATGATCACAGCAATTGCAGGAAGAAAAAATGTCGTATTGAATCAATTTGCAGTATCAAACATAGATGGGTACATTGATTTTAATGTCTATAAAGAAGAGTTCTCATGCTGGAATACTTCAGCCAACAGACCATTGGCAAATTATGGTATTGATTTGAAACCAGAAACATGCATTTCAGTACCAACAATTACTATTGATTCTTATTGCAAACAACACAACATTGAAAGAATCGATCTCCTGAAAGTTGATGTAGAAGGTGCAGAAATTAATGTTCTTGAGGGAGCAAAAAAAATGTTCAGAGGAACAAATATTGGATGTTGCGTTTTTGAATTCGGACAAACTTTACATGATATGGGGCGTTCTTCAGATGACCTGAAAAAGTTTTTTCGGGATGTCAACTATTCAGTCAGTAATGTTGTTAAGCATCAAATTCTCTTTCCGGTTGACAATAAGACAGGTATTGCACAATTTGCAATTCATATTGCAAAACCAAGATAAAAAAAATGGCTGAAAAAAATGGATATACTAAGGTTTTATCGAGAGTATAGAACTAGAAAAATCAAAGAAAAGCATTTCTTAATTGACTTTTATAAAGATTTAGAGGCTTTTAATTTAATTGCCACAGAATTACAGCAGGCTAAAGTGGAAAATTTGTACCCATGTCTGTTTGATAAAACTGCATTTACTGAAATAGAACCTATTTATTTCTTACAGGATGCCTGGGCTTTTGAAAAAATTTTCCGGAATAATCCTATCAGCCATGTTGATGTTGGGTCACACCATAAATTTGTTGCTTTCTTATCGAAAGTTGTGGATACAACTATGGTTGATATTAGACCTTTTTCAGTAGAAATGCCTTCTATCAAATTCAAAAAAGGATCAATACTTGAAATGCCTTTTGAAGATAAACAAATTGACTCATTATCAAGTTTGTGTGTAATTGAACATATTGGACTTGGCAGATATGGAGATATTTTAGATCCCAAAGGGTCTGAAAAAGCAATTATAGAAATCACCCGAGTTTTAAAACCTGGCGCTCACTTCTATTTTTCCGTTCCAGTAAGTGATAAAAATGTTGTTGCATTTAATGCTGGTAGGATTTTTTCACAGGATTACCTTGCCGAAATATTAGAAGATTATATAATAAATGAAAAAAAATTTATAAATGGTTCTTGTTTACAAATGGAAATGACGCCCAATAATAGATTTGGGTGTACGATACTTCTTGATTTGATAAAAAAGTAGAAGATGGATGTAGAAAAATCAATATTTGAAATAATACCTTTTTTATTAAAAAAATATGATGAACATAAAAATGGGGCAACTATAGATATCGGTGTAGGAACTTTCAATTTTTATTGCAGAGTATTCAGTGATGAAGGTTTCACTACTTTTGCCGTAGAGCCGTTACCTTCTGAAAACTTGAAAATGCTGGTTGCTGAGAATGGAATCCATTTAGTAACAGCTTGCATTTCAAATTTCAATGGGAAAGCAAAAATTTATACAGGCCAATGGCAGGGCAACCAATTATCTGATTTATCCTCAATGCACAAAACCTGGTGGGGGGTAACTGAACAAAGTAATGTAATGGAAGTTGATAGCATAAAATTAGAAACATTTTTTTCCGAATATGACATTCAAAATATTACCTACTTAAAAATAGATACTGAAGGCTCTGAATGGGAGATTATTTCTCAGTTTATGGAATTGGACAGTAAATATTTACCTGAGATCGTTGAGTTTGAATACGGAGGAGGAGCAACTAACCGAGAACAAAAAGCAGGTTGGTCCCCGGAATATTTTTCTAAAACAATTAATTGCATATCAATATTGAAACAATGTGGTTATAAATATGTACTTGTTTTTGACAGTGAAGAAAAAGGACCAATATTATATACATTGAAATTTCTAAAAGATTTAAAAAAATTATTTAAAGAATCTTATATATATGGAGATGTAATACTTTTTAAAGAAAAGAAATTTAATCTAAGAAAACTGAATCTTAAATTCAGAGAAAAAGATTCAACATTTGCTGTTATTAAAAGGTCTGTTACACGAATTAAGAATAAACTTTTTTTATGGTAGGTGTCAGGTTTCAAGGCAGATTAGGAAACCAAATGTTTCAATACGCTTTTGTGGTTGCCCTGGCTGAAGAATTGAATACTGTTTTTTATCTTGATGATTCCAAACAGAAAAATTGTTTAACTAGAGTTTTTAAACTAAGAAGATCTACACCAAATACTTTAAAAACAGACTTTACTTTTTACTTTCGATTAATTGAAAGTTTGATAAAAAGGAAGCCATTTGAAACATTTTTAAACGATTATGCCAAGATTAAATTTAGAAAAGAATTATCTGCGTATCCAATTATTCAACAATCCGGCGATGAAATTCCTAATGTCTGGAGGAATAAAATAACTGATGATGCATTATATGAAGGGTTCTTTCAATGCTCCGAATACTTGCCACCATTTAATGTTGTTTCACAATATTTCGATATTAAGCCTTTATACCTAAGAAAGTTCGAAAAAAAATATAAAAATATATTTGATAATTTTAAAACAATTGTTGTACATATCAGACGAACTGATTATATAAACTGGGGTTCAGAGGAACTTGGCGGAGAGAATCTTATTCTGCCAATGAGGTATTATCTGGAGTGTATTAATAATATTGAGAACGTTGATCAGTACAAAACATTCTTTATCAGTGACGATATAAATTTTGTTAAAGAGTATTTTGGATTAAGAGAAAATTTCTTTTTTGAAACTAACGAAGAGATAATAGATTTACAGTTACTTATTAATGCAGACATCATGGTTTTAGCAAATAGCTCCTTTTCATGGTGGGGAGCATTTTTAGGCACCAAAAAAAACAAAATAGTTTATGTGCCCAAATACTGGCTTGGGTTTAAAGTAAAAAAAGAATATCCTGTCGGAATAATAGAAAAATTCTGGAGACAAATAGAAATTAGAGATGTTTGAAACGCCTGTCCTATTTTTAATATTCAATCGGGTAGACACTACAAGTAAGGTTTTTGCAAGAATAAAAGAGATTAAACCGGCGTACTTTTATATAGCAGCCGATGGCCCCCGAAAAGAGAAGGAAGGGGAACGTGAACAATGTGAGGCAGTTAGAAAATATGTATTAGATAACATTGATTGGAACTGCGATGTAAAAACATTGTTCCGGGAGCAGAATTTAGGTTGTGGCAAAGGAGTAAGTTCTGCGATCACATGGTTTTTCGAAAATGTTGAAGAGGGGATCATTTTAGAAGATGATTGTTTGCCATCTATTAGTTTCTTCCCTTTCTGCAGCGAGCTACTTGAGAGATATAGAAATAATGATAATGTTTTTGTAATAAGTGGAAATAATTTCCAAAACAAAAAAAGGGGGAAAGCATCGTATTATTTTTCAGCTTACGGACATGTTTGGGGTTGGGCTTCCTGGCGCAGAGCCTGGAACAACTATAACTTTTCATTACAAGATTTAAAGGATGATGAATTTAAAAAATGTTTAGAATTATTTTTTCATACGAAACCCGAAAGGGAATATTGGTATGAGATATTCTGTAAAATGAAATACCACCCAATTGATACATGGGATTACCAATGGATGATTATACATTGGATAAACAAGGGAATAAATATTTTACCAAATTCAAACCTTATTACTAATATCGGTTTTAACGAATATGCTACCCATACTAAGCATTTTATAAATGGTATATCAGAGCTGGATTCGTTTGATATAAGTAACCTTAAGCATCCAGAGGACATAAAGATTAACAGGAAAGCAGATTTATACACCTTTAAAACTGTCTTTTCTGTTTCGTTACCACGAACAACCCCCAAAGTATTAATTACGCATTTTATGCCTTCAATTATAACAAAAGTAATTATTTCAGTCTTAAAGAAATTCAACATTCTTCATCTGTTTGGTAAAAGAATGGGTGAAGAGAATAAATTAGTTTTAGAAAAAGAAAGAATAGCCAAGGTCCCTCGGTTTGTAAATGGATATTTTAATCATATTGAAAAGCCTATTAAATTTTCTGATTCATCTTCCTTTTTATTTATGTATAATGAGATATTTGAAAAACAAATTTATCGGTTTAAAACAACCTCAGAAAAACCTTTCATTATTGACTGTGGTGCAAACATTGGTTTAAGCATATTATATTTTAAACAACTTTATCCAAATGCTTCAATTTTAGGTTTTGAGCCAGATCCCAATGCTTTTGAAACGCTGGAATGCAACATTAAGCATTTTGACTATAAAGATGTTGAGGTTATTGAAAAAGGAGTGTGGAATAGAGAAACGACATTAAGATTTTTTGCTGAGGGTGCTGATGGAGGAAGGATTTCCATTGAATCAGACAAAGCAAAGATTATAATTATAAATACAGTAAGGTTGAAGGATTTTCTAAACAGACATATTGATTTTCTTAAACTTGATATTGAAGGTGCAGAAACAGTTGTATTAAGGGATTGTGCGGATCTCCTTAAAAATGTTGATAGAATATTTGTTGAATTTCATTCATTTATTGATCGTCAACAGGATTTGCACGATTTACTCAAAGTTCTTTCTGAATCGGGATTTCGATATAATATACAGCATGTTGGCGTCTTTTCCCCTACACCCTTTATAGAAATTTCCAGTTATTTAAACATAGATAATCAGTTAAATATTTTTGCTTACCGCATTTGATTATATTATGAATTTATTAAACCTTGGCTGCGGTAAAAGATTTCACAAAGATTGGACAAATCTTGATTTTAGATCTGACAATAGGGATGTCATTGAACATAACCTGTTAAATGGCATTCCTTTTAAAGATAATAGTTTTGATGTTGTTTATCATTCACATGTATTAGAGCATTTCGCAAGAAAAGATGCTGTGCGTCTTATCCAAGAGTGCTTTAGGGTTTTAAAGCCTTACGGAATTTTAAGGTTAGCAGTGCCGGATCTGGAAATGATAGCAAAGGAATATCTGCACAATCTAGAGAGAGCAATAAATAATGAGCCGTGTGCGGAATTTGATTATGACTGGATTTTGCTCGAAATGTATGACCAAACTGTACGTAATACCAGCGGTGGTGAAATAGCAAATTATTTATTCAGAAAAGATATACCTAATGAGGAATATTTGTTTAATCGAATAGGTGATGAAGGAAAAAACCTTCACAAAAATTATCTAAATTCGTTAAATAATAAATTCGATAAACAAATAAACCCAGTTCCATTCTCCATAAAAATTCAAGCTAAAAGGCTGTACCAACGAGTAAAAAATGTTTTAACACGAACTATTTTCCGAACAGAATATGAAGTTCTGAGAGAGGAATCAGAAGCGTTACAAATAGGTCGTTTTCGTCTTTCTGGCGAAGTACACCAACATATGTACGACAGATATTCGTTAGGCAAATTATTATCTGGTTGTGGATTTATAAACATAAAAGTAGTTTCATCGGTTGAAAGTGATATTATAGATTGGAATGTTTATCAATTAGATAGTTTAGATGGCAACACACTAAAGCCAGATTCATTATTCGTTGAAGCTATAAAATGAAAATTTTGCATATAAACACTTACGACCAAGGAGGAGCTGCCATAGCAGCCATTCGGTTGCACAAAGCACTACTTGAGCAGGGAATTGACAGCTCCATGTTATTTCTCAACAAAACAAATTATTATTTACCAGCATCATTTCCATATATAGAAATAAGCAAGAAACGCCCCAAGTTCTTATCCAGACAAATAAATCGCTTAGAAAACAAAATAAATCCAAAAGAAACTCAACTTGAATGCAACAAACTTAAGCTTCAGAATAAGATTAAAGGTTTTGAAATGTTTACTTTTAACACTACTGATTTTGACATCACAAATCAAAGTCTATTGCAGGATTCCGATATAATTCATCTCCATTACATTGCAGGGTTTGTTGATTATAAAGTATTCAAAAAACTGAGAAAACCAGTAATATGGACACTACATGATATGAATCCATTTACCGGAGGTTGTCATTACAGCAGCGGATGCGAAAGATTTAAAAGTGATTGTAAAGACTGTCCGCAACTCATTGGTACGATAAATAAAAATAATTCGTTTGAAGATCAGTGTTATAAAAAAAACTTCCTTTCGAATATATCCCCAATAATCACAGCCCCATCTGCATGGCTTAATACTTGTTCTTCACAAAGTACGTTATTTCAAAACTTTCAAAGTTTTCTTATTCCTTACAGTCTGGATGTTTCCATATTTAAACCTCTTGACAAAAAGTTTTGCCGGCAAGTTTTAAATTTACCTGATGATAAAATAATTCTTTTGTTTGTTAGTGATTTTATAGATAACAAACGTAAAGGCTTTGATTTGTTAACCAATTCATTAACTCAAACCAAGCTGCACAACATTCATATTTGTGCTATTGGCAACAGTAATAAAGAACTGGAGAAACATAATGCATTGACCCTGTTGGGGAGAGTTGCTGACGAAAGAATAATGGCGATGGCTTATTCTGCAGCAGATGTTTTCGTTCTGCCTTCACGCGAAGATAATCTGCCCAACGTTATATTAGAATCCTTGGCATGTGGGACTCCGGTAATAGCATTTCAGGTTGGAGGAATGCCTGATGTTTTAAAGACAGGGTTTAACGGGATTTTGGTTAAAGAACTTACATCTGAGAGCCTTTCCAAATCATTAGATGATTTTCTTGAAGGGAAGTACAAATTCAATGGCAATGAGATAAGTGAAAATGCAAGACAAAAATTTTCACCTTCCATTCAGGCGGGTAGATATATAACCCTATATCAAAATATGATGACTTCTTAAAAGAATTAGAAAAAGGCAGAATCTATGGAAGAGAAAAGGCTTTCAATTATAACTATAAATTTAAATAATAAACCTGGTTTAGTACAAACAATTCAGAGTGTAATAATTCAGACTTTCACCGATTTCGAGTTTATCATAATCGACGGAGGATCTACTGATGGCAGTGTTGAAGTTATAAAAACTCATCATAGAAAGGTTACTTACTGGATTTCAGAAAAAGACAAAGGAATTTATAATGCAATGAATAAAGGTATATTAAAAGCCAATGGTGAATATTGTCTGTTTATAAATTCAGGAGATTTTTTTATTAAGCCTACCATTCTATCTGAAATGGTAAGTTATATTGATGGAGAAGACATTCTGTATGGAAATGGGTTTTTTCAAGCAAAAAACAATAAAATGGATAAGCTTGAATGTCCGGCTAAAATTACTCTGAGTTTTTTTACTTTATATTGTCTGTTTCATCCGGCAACCCTTATTAAGAAGAGTCTTTTTGATAAATACGGATTATATAATGAATCGAACAAAATTGTTTCTGACGGAGAATTTTTTCTAAAAACAATAATTTTAAATAATGTAAAAACTAAATTAATTCCTTTGGAAATAGCTATTGCAGAAGACAATGGAGTAAGCAGGAATATAGAATACAAAGAGATATTGGAAGATGAAAGGAAAAGATTGTTTAGCAATTATTTCCCTGAATACGTGTTAGATTTAATGAATGAATATAAGCTTCTTAAATTGGACTATTTTAAACTGGATTACGAGAATTACCTAGTGACTTCAGAATTAAATTCATATAAAAAGAATGTAATATCCAGAGCTTTATTGAAAATAATGAGGATATCGCACAGGATATTTCAAACCAAATAAAATGCTAAACGAATGTTGAAAAGACGGGAAGATGCAATTTTATAAATGTTTTTCAGGTTTCCTATTACGGCTTCTGGATGCTTCCAATTTTGATTTTGATCAATTCAATATCTGCTATTTTAATTTTCTAACGAAACGGGAGAAACTAAATACGGCTCTTAAAAAGAGAAATAATTACTCTGAATCAGAAAATTATGTACAAAGTGTACCTGACAGGTATTCGATAAATATTGATAGGTATAAAGAAAAGATAAATTTTTTAAATTTTCAAGATTTAGAGAAATGGACAAAAGGGAACTATGCGAATAATATTGTTGACATTAACAGGTACTTTTTTTTAAACCTGTGTATCGATTATTTAATTGAAGAGGGAATCTCCGGGAATGTTGCTGAGATTGGAGTTTATAAAGGGAATTCTGCCTATCTGCTTAGTAGATTTGCAAGAGAACAGGGTAAAACATGCTTTCTGTTCGACACTTTTGAGGGTTTTAATCAGGGAGATTTTTCCGGGCATGATGTTAATGCCTCTTTAAATGCCTTTTCAGATACTAATTTGGAGGTGGTTAAAGAATTAACAGGTGAAAAAAATACTGTTTTTGTTAAAGGTTATTTCCCGGAGAGTCTGAATCAAACGGGTGAAATAGAAAATCTGGTACTTGTCCATTTGGATTGCGATTTAGAAAAGCCTATGAAATCTGCATTAGAGTACTTTTATCCAAGAATTAAAAAAGGAGGATTTTTGATTATGCACGATCATTCAAGTCTTTATTGGCCTGGGGCTCAAACAGCTATTGATGAGTTTTTTAAAAATAAAGGTGAGTTTGTTATTCCTATTCCAGACAAATCAGGCACTTGTGTTATCAGGAAGGTTTAATAAGTGAAATCAAATGCTCTTTTTCTCGATCGGGACGGTGTTTTAAATATTGAAACAGGATATGTCTGGAGTGCTGAAGATTTTACAACATCCTGATATAAACGGACCGTGCGATTACGGAAAACCCAACCCCGGAATGATTAAACAAGACGAAACGGAATTTAACTTAGGCCTTTCAAAGTCTGTTTTAATAGGAGATAATATCAGCGATATTATGGCCGATAAAAATGCAGGTGCTGTCACGAATGGTATAATTCCTTCAAATAAACTTCCAAAATATCTTTTTCTTTGAACTTTAAGTACTTATAATTTCCAGGTTCTTTTTACTATTTTTACATAATGACTATTTCAATTATAGGCGACATAATAGATGATGAATACTGGCACGGAAAGTCTAACAGGATATCACCAGAAGCGCCAATTCCCGTAATATCAGATGTGGTAAAGTCTCACAGATTGGGTGGTGCAGGAAATGTCTGGCAGAATTTATTCAATTTGACTGAGGATGTTTACCTTTACGATCCTGAATTAACTAGACCACATAAGTTGAGGATATTTATTGACAATTATTTGATTTCCAGAATTGATACAGAAAGTTACCAGCCAGTAAATATTGATCTTTCCCAGCTTCCTGAGGACACAAAGTTTTGCATTCTTAGCGATTATAATAAAGGAATGCTTCATAATAGCCAATCGATTATAGATGAACTAAACAACCGTGGCATAAAGACTATTGTTGATCCAAAAAAAAAGTTTGACAAATATAAAAATTGTTGGTTGCTTAAAACAAACAAGAAAGAATTTGAGGAAGAGGTAAGTGCTAAAATTAACGATATAGACATTGAAGAGAGTATGAAGGAGATCTCAATTAAATACAATATTCCTAACATTCTTATTACTACGGGGGGGGGCCCCTTGTTTTTTTTTAACGCCATTGATAAAAAAGTTAAAGAATATAGAACAAAAGTCAGTCGTGTGATAGATGTGACAGGAGCAGGCGATGTATTTATTGCTGTATTAACATATCTGATCAGTACAGGAAACACCCTAGAAGAAGCGATTGCAATTGCAAATAAAGCTGCAACCCTATCTGTTTCAAAAATAGGGACGTATGCAATAACAAAAGAAGATTTAAATGATTGTATTCACTAACGGATGCTTTGACATTCTTCACAGGGGACACATAGAATACCTTAAACAATCTAAGGCGCTTGGAACCTTCTTAATTGTTGGGATTAACAGTGATGAGTCTGTTAAAAGGCTAAAAGGAGAATCCAGACCAATTAATAATCAAATGGATAGAAAACTGGTTCTTGAAGAACTCCGGTGTGTTGATAAGGTAATTATTTTTGAAGAGGACACTCCTTATGAACTTATTAAGAAGCTCGCTCCCGATATTATTACCAAAGGAGGCGATTATAAAGTTGAAGATGTTGTTGGGCACGATCTTGTCCGGACAATAATAATTCCTTATCTGGAAGGGTACAGTACTAGTTCCTTTTTACAGGGGCATTAAACCCAAATTTTGAACCTTTAACTGATTTCTATGATTCTCATAACAGGACATAAAGGCTTTATCGGGCAAAACCTTGTTGAAAGACTTCTAAGAGTCAATTACAGAATAAAAGATCTTGTCCTTATTGATCTTAAAGAGTCTGATGTGTTTAAAAGTCTTGAGGCAGTAAACTTTCAGGAAATACAAAAGATAATTCATTTAGGTGCTATCTCCGATACAACCGAGACGGATATTAAAAAGATGATGAACTATAATATAGTTTTCACACTTGAATTGTTTAAGAAAGCCCAGATTTTCAATATCCCAATAATTTACGCATCATCTGCAAGTGTTTATGGAAACAGGTCTGACTATAGTTGTAATCCTTTAAATCTGTATGCCGATTCTAAAATGCTAATCGACACCTATGTTGAACAACACATAAGTGAATATATACAAATTGTAGGTTTGAGGTTTTTCAATGTTTATGGGAACCATGAAGAGCATAAAAAGTCGCAAGCCAGTCCCGTAACACAATTTACTAAGCAGGCAAAAGAAGATGGTATAATAAGGGTATTTGAAGGGTCAGAGAATTTTAAAAGGGATTTCATTTCGGTTGAAGATGTACTTGATTGTATAGCTTTATCTGAGAATAAAAAGTCTGGAATATATGATGTAGGGACAGCCTACCAGACAAGTTTTTTAGACGTTGCAATTATTATTGCCGGGAGATATAATAGTAAAATCTCTGAGATCGAATTTCCTGAGAAATTAAAAGGGAAATATCAGTACAATACATTAGCCAGGAATCACTTTGAGAAAAAGTTTCTTACAATTGAACAATGGCTAAATCAGTCTATGTAGTATTATAATAACTGAGAGCCAATTAAGGTATAATTTATGGTTTCTTCAATTTTAATTACAGGGGGGTGTGGATTTGTTGGTTCGAACCTTGCTATTAAATTAAAAAGCAAATATCCGGGGACAAAAATAATTGTTTTTGACAATTTAATGCGTCGGGGATCGGAACTAAACCTATCCCGCCTTATTGAAGCTGATATTATATTTATTCATGGAGATGTAAGAAACAAAGAAGATTTTGGGAAAATCGGAGAAGTTGAAATTATAATAGATGCTGCAGCTGAACCTTCTGTCCTGTCAGGTGTAGACAGGAACACAGACTATCTAATCCACACCAACTTTAATGGAACAATAAATTGCTTAAACTTTGCAGTTAAAAACAATGCTGGTTTCATCTTCCTTTCAACAAGTCGTGTTTATTCCATTGAAGAGATGGAGAGAATATTATTTTCCGAGGACAAAACACGGTTTGTTCTATCAGATAGAAATGGAATAATTGGGTTGTCCGGGAAAGGTATAAGTGAGAACTTTAGTACCAACGGATATAAATCATTATATGGCGCTTCAAAGTTTTGTTCAGAGAATTTTATTGAAGAGTATGCCCGTGCTTTTGGGCTTAGAACTCTTATCAACCGTTGCGGAGTCATCGCAGGGCCTTATCAATATGGGAAAATCGATCAGGGAATAATGGTGCTCTGGGTTGCCAGACATTTCTGGAAACAAAAACTTGCGTACATTGGTTATGGAGGGCAAGGAAAGCAAGTCAGGGATGTTTTGCATATCGATGATCTGTTTCTGTTAGTCGACTTTCAGATTAACAATTTTAACTCTTTAGCAGGGAAATTATATAATGCAGGAGGAGGAATTGAAAAAAGTGTTTCATTAAGTGAGTTAACTACACTATGTGAGGAAATAACAGGGAATAGAATTTTATTTGACCGGATCATCGAAACCAGGCAAGCCGACATAAGGTTGTACATTACAGATAATTCGAAAGTTACTGCAGAAACAAATTGGGTACCGTCAAAAAATGTAAAGGAAACATTAAATGATATTTATATCTGGATAAAAGGGAATGAGAACAAAGTTAAACCTATTTTATATTGATAAAAAATGGATGTTGCGTTAATTACCGGTTCTGCCGGACTAATAGGCAGTGAGGCCGTGGAATTTTTTTCTGAAAAGTTTGACTTAATTATTGGTATCGATAATAATATGCGGTCCTATTTTTTTGGTGAGGAAGCCTCTACCAAATGGAACAACAATCGTTTAAAAGCAGAAATCAGTAATTACAAATGTTATAATACTGATATTCGCGAATTCAATAAAATTGAAGAGGTATTTAAAGAATATGGGGGCGATATTAAACTTGTAGTTCATACAGCAGCTCAGCCAAGTCACGATTGGGCTGCAAAAGAACCATTGACTGATTTTACAGTAAATGCCAACGGCACTTTGAACATGCTGGAAATTACAAGGTTATATTGCTCAAATGCGGTTTTTATTTTTACATCGACCAATAAAGTGTATGGAGATAATCCAAATTATCTCCCGTTAGTTGAGCATGAGAAAAGATGGGAGATTGATGAAAATCATCCCTATTTTAAAGACGGTATTAATGAGAATATGTCGATAGATCAGACAAAACATTCCCTATTTGGCGTATCAAAGATTGCTGCCGATGTTTTGGTTCAGGAGTATGGCCGGTATTTCAACATGAAAACTGCTGTTTTCAGAGGAGGTTGTCTTTCCGGGCCAAAACACTCGGGCACTCAGCTTCATGGATTTTTGTCGTACTTAATGAAATGTGCATTAACGGGCGATCATTACACCATTTTCGGATACAAAGGGAAACAGGTTCGCGATAATATTCACGCCTGGGACATGATAAACATGTTTTGGAATTATTATCAGAATCCAAGGGTGGGCGAAGTATATAATGCAGGGGGCAGCAGGCACTCCAATTGTTCCGTGTTAGAAGCCCTTAAAATTTGTGAGCGCATTTCAGATAAGAAAATGAATTATTCTTACGCCAGCGAGAACAGAATAGGGGATCATATCTGGTATATAAGCGATGTGAATAAATTCAAACAGCATTATCCTGAGTGGTCGTATAAATATAATTTGGAAGATATTCTTTCTCAGATTTATTATAGCACCAAGAACCGTATCTAAATGAATTACAGCAGGATCTATGAATACCGTTTTAAAGATGTTGATAAGCATAAAAAACTGATCACCTGGAAAGAAATTTCAAAGTTTATTTACAAGGAATTAAATCAACCTGAAATAATTATTGATCCGGCTGCAGGCGAATGTGAATTTATTAATTGTATTCCTTGCAAAGAAAAATGGGCTATTGATCTTAATTATGACTTTGTGTCGAAATTTGCAAATACGGGTGTAAATATGAAAATTGGGGATTCATTGAAATTGGATCTTCCGGCTGAATATTTTGATGCTGTTTTTCTTTCTAATTTTTTAGAACATCTGAACTCACAAGAGGAGATACATCTGTTATTGCTAAACATGTTTAAAACCTTGAAACCAGGTGGTAGGATTGCGATTATGGGTCCGAATTTTAAATATTGTCAAAATGAGTATTTTGACTTTGCAGATCATAAGATGATACTTACACATCTAAGTCTTGAGGAACATATATATAGTGCAGGATTTGACGTTATAAAAGTCGTGCCACGATTTTTACCTGTTTCTTTCAGAGGCAGATTCCCAATTAACAAGTTAATAGTCAGGACATATCTATTAATGCCATTATTATGGAAATTTTTTGGAAAACAATTTCTGATTATTGCTGAAAAACATAAATCGTAAAATGGATTCTTTTATTTATATCATAACATACCGAGAATGGGTTTAAATAAAATTATAAAGGATAAAGCTCTGTTAACATGGCATAACTTTTTTCTATTCTTCATCTTTCTATTGCTGCTTCCTTCACAGCTAATAGACTTTCCTGGAACAGATTTAGATTCTTCCTGGATGATTGCTTTAAATCTTGCAGTAAAAAACGGATTGGTTTTTGGCAAAGATTTCGTTTTTACCTACGGGCCTTTGGGGTTTTTATCTACTCATATTGGTCTGGAAATACCTTATGGATACTTATTGATCTTTCTGTTCGATATTTGTATTACGAGTATTATTTTATTTATCGTAGTTAAAGTATTAAGAGACTATAACTCTTTACCTGTGTATGGGATTATATTTATTGCTATTTACCACCTCACTTATGCTCAAACAACATTTAAGATTTTAGTAATTGTAATTTTCTTTTTATTTCAGAATATTAAAAAAGTTAACTTTTATTCCTTAACTCTGATAAGCATATTGCTTGCGATTCAATTTTTTATTAAGCCCAGTGCGGCTCTCTATTTTATTGTAATATTTTTTGTTACAACATTATATTTTACTGTTTTTAAAGGGAGCAAATGGGCATGGGCCTCCCTTTTTGTTTTAGTGCTATTGATTTATTTTTCATCAAGAATATTAAATGTAGAATTATCGGGCTATGTAAACTCTACTCTTGAAATTTCAAGCTTATATACTAAAACAATGAACCTGGTTGCTTTTTCAAAATTAAAAGCGGTTTTGTTTTTATTATTTGGTTTATCCTTTGTATTAACATTCGCAATCATTGCATTAATCACCAGTTATAAAGCAAGAAAGCTAGATATAATTCTTATGTCATCAATAGTAATATTATGTTTTTACTTCTTATTTAAACAGAGCTATGTTCGTTTTGATGCAGGTCATCTACTCGCTTTTTGGAGTGTTGTTCTCTCAATTGTGTTAATTTACTTGTATCAAACAACTCATTTTTATGGGAAGTTTTCAAATAAACTGTACATATTTATTCTTATAATTTTTATATCAGCGTTTAGTTTTCTAAGCAAAATTGTTGGTGGAAAATATTCCTTTCCATTGCCAATAGGATATTTGAGTGTATTATTTTCTCCCGATTTTAAGAATGACTTTATTAAATCGACTGCTGAGTTCACTAAATTGCCCGATTCGATCCGGAGAAAAGTTGGAAGCAATTCCATTGATGTAATGCCTGATGATATTTCTTCAATCTATTTCAATGGATTAAATTATAAACCACGACCGGTTATCCAATCCTATGTTGTGAGTTCAACAGTTTTAAATTCCTTAAACTGTGATTATTTTAAAAGTCCCAAAGCTTCTGATTTTATTTTATTTAAAAATGGTTCCATAAATAATCGTTATCCGTTCTGGGACGAATCTTTAGTAAAACAGGTTTTGATATCCAGATATATACCTATTGATAGTTTATTTGCCTGGAAGAAGAATTACGATACCTCTTTTTTGCTAAAAAAGAGAGTTATTCCTTTAAACTTTACCGAAAAATTGATTTCTGATACTTTAATTAGTTTTAATAAGAAATATTTTCTCCCTAAAACTGAAAACCTGATTTATCTGAGCGCTGAATTGGAATACAGTATTCTAGGGAAATTGCTCGCCATTCTGTACCAGCCACCAATTGTTTTTATTAAACTGTTTTATGAAGATGGCGTTACTGGAACTTATCGGTTAGTTGTTCCGGAAATGGAACATGGTGTGATTATTAATAAGAAACTGATTACAAATTCTGATGCCTATCTTCTATTCAGGTATCAGGGAAAAAGAAATGAAAACATAACATGCTTTATCATGGAGACTGAAAGTAAAGCATATAAATCAAGTTTCAGAATCCGATTAACGGAACATTCATATAATCAATGAAGCTTTCAATTTTAATCCCGGCATATAATGAGGAAGGCTCTATTGCTGAAACGCTTTTGCATATATCGCATGTATTGAAAAGAGAAAATATTGAACATGAAATTTTGGTTGTTAATGACAATTCAAAAGATAATACTCTACTTGAGTTAGAAATTCTGAAGCAGGCAATAGATACTTTACGAATTGTAACAAACACAGGGCCGAATGGTTTTGGAAATGCAGTGAGATTTGGATTGGAAAAGTTCGAGGGGGATTGTGTTGCAATAATGATGGCGGATTTAAGTGACGATCCGGAAGATCTTGTACGTTTTTACCGAACGATGGTGAATAAAAAAGTCGATTGTGTTTTTGGAAGTCGTTGGATTCATGGAGGTCAAGTATTTGGTTATCCTAAGCCTAAACGATTTCTTAACAGGGTATTCAATACTATTGTGAGGATAATGTTTCGTATAAAGTACAATGATATAACCAATGCTTTCAAACTCTATAAAAAAGAGACAATAGCCGGTTTAATGCCACTCCTTTCGCCTCACTTTAATTTAACGCTGGAACTACCTCTCAAAGCGATAGTAAGAGGATTTTCTTATTCGATACTGCCAAACTCATGGCGAAACCGGAAGCACGGAGAGTCGAAGCTGAAGATAAAGGAAATGGGAAGTAGATATTTCTTTATACTCCTTTATTGCCTTATCGAAAAGTATTTCTCCCGAGGAGATTTTAAAAAGGATATTTCGCCATAACACATAGTTGTTAGAAAATTTACATCCAGGTATTTAGTGTTTAAAAAATTAAGACAGGCATTATCATTTTATAAGGATGATTATCGAAAACATCTGCTTATGAGTAGACTTTCATACTTGATTAATTATAATTTGCTTTTATGCTCTGCTTTTTTGAAAAGGGATAAGAAAATTGTTGCAATCAGTCTCATAGAACATATTGGAGATATTATTGCAAATGAGCCCATCTCAAGAGAAGTACGGAGAATGCATCCAGACGCTGAAGTAATCTGGTTTGTTCGAAAACCATATAAGGAATTATTACGAAACAATCACCACATCGACAAAGTGTACACTATATTTTGTCTAACAACATGGATTCTTATTCAAAAGAAATTCCATTTTGATAAAGTTTATGATTTACACTTCAATGGTAGAACCTGCAGCATATGTAAATGTTCACTTAATAAAGAGAACGTAGATGATTCTATTAACGGGACAAATTATTTGACTTATGGAGGATTGTTGAAAGCAGTATGCCTTCACAATAAAATAGAGGTAATGGATTCTATTCCTCAAATGTACATCCCTGAAAAGGTGATTTCAGGAAGTGCAAAGTTTGTCCCGAAAGTAAAATTTATAGTCATTCATTGTATGTCTAATGAAACAATTAAGGAATGGGATGTAGAAAAATGGAGCAGGTTGGTTACTAATATAATGGATGAATATAAAATTAAGGTTGTGGAAATCGGATACAGAAGCAAACTAAATATCCAGTCTGACAATTACCATAATTTATGCGGGAAGCTATCCATTCTTCAATCCGGTGTAATAATTAAAAAAGCTATGTTATTTATCGGAATTGATAGTGGCCCGGCACACATGGCAAATGCCCTAGGGACTCCGGGCATAATTTTGATTGGGGAATATTATTTTGGAATGAATAATTATAACCCATATTCAGGTAATTATGGGTCCCTTAATAAGTGCCGATTGATTCATAGTAACAGTACCGTGAAAGAGATTTCGGTGGAAACAGTATTGCAAAAAATCCTTAGCCTTTTTAAAGAAGAATCTCTGATCTCATGATCCTTGTTTTTACTATATGTTCTAATAATTATCTTGCTCAGGCGATTACTTTAGGCCTGTCCTTGCTAGAACACAATCCTCAATACATATTCAAAATTGGTTTAGTAGACAGGAAAAACAGGCAGTTTGATTATTCGGCCATTTCTTTTGAAATAATTGAAGTAGAAAGTATTGGAATAAGTGCCTTCAATGAAATGTTTAAGCGTTATAACATAACGGAACTAAACACTGCAGTTAAACCATATTACTTTCAGCATTTTTTTAAATCATATAACACCTCAGATAAAATTATTTATCTCGACCCCGACATTTTCGTCTATAACACTTTTACTGATCTGGCCAATGTTTTAGAGAAGAATGAGATTGTAATTACCCCTCACTTCACAACACCAATTTGTGATGATAAGTGGCAGTCAGAAAATGATTTTTTAAATTCAGGGTTATACAATCTGGGGTTTATAGCTTTGAAAAAAGGGATGGAATCCCAGAAGCTGATTGATTGGTGGGCAAAACGGTTAGAAACCAAAGCGTTTATTGATTTTGCCAAAGGAATGTTTACCGATCAGCTCTGGATTAATTTTGCTCCATTGTACTTCGAAAAAGTACACATTTTCAGCCATCCGGGATATAATATGGCGTATTGGAACATGCATGAGCGATTTTTAAATGAAAGTGGTGAAGTAGTGAAAAATAGCATTCCTTACCCGTTGGTCTTTTTTCACTTTAGCGGATTTAATCCATTAAGACCCGAAGATATTTCTAAATATCAGGACCGTTTTTCGTTCGACAACAGGAATGATGTTGCTGGATTATTCAGGGATTACTCGGCCTTGCTTATTGGAAACAATTGCATGTTGTTTAACAGAAGTCAATGCTACTTTTCCGTTGAAAAACAAAAATTAGTTTCAGCGCAAACAGCGAGGTTGAAAAAACGGATTCCCATTTATAAACGAATATTTAGAGGGTTATTCATTAGACTAATAAGATTTTTTAAAATTGATATTAATTCATAATTTATTGCGTCATTCAATTATTTAAAGCATGAGGGTTCTTTATGATCATCAAATATTCGATATCCAAAATTTCGGAGGAATCTCTCGCTATTTTACTGAAATTATAAGTAATTTCTCAAGTGAAATTAAAACGGAGATTGCTATAGCTTATTCAGATAATCTGTATTTGTGGGAAAAGAATCTGACATCAAATATTGAACACATTTTTAATCCGAAGGATAAATTTTTAGGTGAAGTTGATTTTAGAGGAAAGGGACGCCTTTTTAATGTTATAAAAAAATTCTACCCTGAAAGATTCAAAGAAGCACATCATTATAATAAGAAAAAATCTATTGAATTGTTGAAGAAGAAAGAATTTGATATATTTCATCCAACTTACTATGATGATTATTTTTTAGAATATTTGGGAAATAAGCCATTTGTCCTTACAATTCATGATCTGATTCCTGAATTGTACCCAGAGCTTTATACGGGTTTAAAAGAATTGCAATTATCAAAGATGAAAGAGAATCTGGCAAATAAGGCTAACCATATCATTGCTGTTTCACAAAATACTAAAAAAGACATAATAAATATTTTTGGAATAAAAGAAAATAAAATATCTGTAATATATCATTCTACTTCTCTGCACAGCAAAGAAGGGGTTATAAAAGTACCGGAAAAATTCATATTGTATGTTGGAGACAGGCACGCGGGGTATAAAAATTTTAAATTTATGGTTAGAGCCGTATCATCAATATTAAAAGAATATAAAGAATTAAACGTAGTTTGCTTAGGACATGACTTTGATGTGAATGAAAGGGAACTTCTTAGAAATTTAGGAGTGTCAAATCGGTTTATTTCGATGTTCGCATCAGAAGATCTAATTTCCGAGATTTACTGCAAGGCATTATTTTTACTTTACCCTTCATACTATGAGGGTTTTGGAATACCGATATTAGAAGCTTTCGCCTTATCGTGTCCGGTATTATTGAGTGACATATATTGTTTTAGAGAAATTGCCAAAGATGCCGGATTTTATTTTAACGCAAAGGACATTGTCGACCTACGGGAGAAAATTTCAGTTTTGTTAGTTGATAAAGATATTCGAAAGAGAATGATTGTAAATGGTTTATCCAGATCAAGTGATTTTTCGTGGATTAAATCAACAGAACAAACGGTAGCTGTTTATAAAAATCTATATGAAAGATTTTCCTAAAATAAGTATTGTTACTCCTTCTTTAAATCAGGGTCGATATTTGGAGAAAACGATACAATCGGTTTTAAGTCAAAATTATCCAAACTTAGAATACATTATTATTGATGGAGGAAGTACTGATGGTTCGATTGAAATAATAAAAAAATATGAAGATCAGTTAGCATATTGGATTAGTGAACCAGATAGAAATATGTACGAAGCTATTCAAAAAGGATTTGATAAAAGTACTGGCGAAATAATGGCTTGGATAAACTCTGATGATATGTATTTCCCAGGTGCATTTGAAATTGTTGCAGAACTATTAAATTCATTTAAAGAAATAAGTTGGCTTCAGGGAATACCGGCTCATTTTGATGAAAAAGGAAGATGCGTAACTGTTTTCCCTTTGAGGAAATGGAGTAAATATGATTATTATACTGGTAATTATAAATGGATTCAACAAGAAGCTACTTTTTGGAGAAGGGATTTATGGAATAAGGCAGAAGGGATGATTAGCCGAGCATCAAAAATTGCTGGTGATTTGGAGTTATGGTTACACTTTTTTCGATTTGACAAGTTATATGTGACTTCTGCTTTATTGGGAGGGTTCCGAATAAGGTCATCAGAGCAATTGTCCCTCGATTATGGAAAATTGTATGAAGATGAAGCTGAAAGGTTAATCAAATCGGAACCTTTGGCTAAAAATGAAATGGCTAAAGTGAGGGAGATAAAACATCTAATTTGCCTGAATAAATATTTTGTGGCGATGCGGCTTTTCATTGCATCCAGATTTATTATTCGGAGAATTGAAAAACTAAAGGATTATTCTCCAGTGATCGAATTTAACAGGTTTACCCAAAGTTTCACCATATGAAATTGTCAATAATTACTATTAATTACAACAATTGCGATGGATTGGTAAAAACTATGGAAAGTGTAATTTGTCAATCATATATTGATTTTGAGTATATAATAGTTGATGGCAACAGCAGAGATGGAAGTAGAGAATATATAATTGAAAATGATTGGAATTCGAAGAGGAAGTGCGAAGTCAATATAAACAATTTTATTTTTAAATGGATTTCAGAGCCGGATAATGGAATTTATAACGCTATGAATAAGGGGATTAAGATAGCTGGAGGTGAGTATTGTTTATTTTTAAATTCTGGAGATTATTTATATTCCAACGACGTATTATTGGAGTTTTTTTCTTTAGGATATACTGAAGATGTTATTTCGGGCGAAGTTAAAACATATTCAAATTTTAATAACACTTCTGAGATCTACTCGAATTTTAGCACAACAAAAAATACATTTAATAACTTTCTTAACGCATCATTAAATCATCAGGCTACTTTTATTAAAAGAGAATTATTCTTAATATATGGCTATTATGATGAAAATTTTCAGATGGTTTCAGACCATGCGTTTTTTTTAAAATCAATTGCATTGGGAAATGCTTCTTTTAGATTCATTAAAAAGAAAATTTCATTTTATAATTCTGATGGAATGTCACACACAAAAAAAATAGAAAGTGAAAAAGAAAGAGCTGAAATTTTAAAACAACTTGTGCCGCATGCTATTCTTACAGACTATAAAGAAGGGCATATTGAAAAAGGAATTATTGTGAATACTTTTCCAGTGAGTCGTTTTATTTTTAGAGTACTTTTATTTTTTACCGCTAAATACATAAAATTTAAACATCAGATATTGCTGGGTTTAGATAGATTGAGACATATTGGGTAAAACAAAAAAAGAGGGACGGTTCGAAGAAAAAATTATATAGATTATCATTGAAATGTTTTTTGATTCCTAAATTTAAAACATTGGTTCATTTAATAAAATGTTCCTTTTGGGCGAATTTTAAACTTTCTTTAAATAATTTCTTATACCAGTCTTTATCCATGCATGGTCTTTCTATGAGAAGGAAAAATAAAGAGGATATAGTCATTATTACGAATAGTACTAAAATAGAATATATTGGGATATTAATAAACGAATATTTTGAGAAGGAAAATTTCACAAGATGTTTTCCAAATATATCTAAAATTGGCTGATGAAGTAAATATATTGAATAACACATTCCCCCTATATTTGTTATTAAATTAAAAGATAGGAACTTAAATACCTTATGAATTAAAACATAATTAAAAAACAGAAAAATGCTTATCATTTGAATAAGATTCCAAAAACATTTCTGTGAATTAGAATTCATTTCAACTATGCCAGAAATCCATATCATCAAAAAAAATGCAAAGCCAAGAAGAAAATCAAATTTTGTTTTTGGTAAAAGACTTGTATCAGATACATATATATCTACTAATAAGAAGCCAACTAAAAAATATTGGATATAATTAATTAAACTTTTAAATGGCAAATAATTAAAACAATTAATTGATAAAAAGAATATTATACTAGTGGCAAGAAAAATACGTCTTTTTGAAGGTGATTTTATAGAAAATATATAAGCAATCAAAGGTGCTAATATATAAAATTGAACTTCAATTTCTAAACTCCATGCTGGTCCATTTAACAAGGGGAAAACATCAGGGTAAATAATATTATGAGTGTACAATATAGATGAAAAATAACTTGCGATTTTAATATAAACTGATTTACCTCCATATATTGATGCAAAAAAAAGAAAAGTCATGACTAATATATAGGGAGGTTCTAATCGTGTTAATCTTCTGAGAAAATATTTTTTTAAACTAACAGATTTCTCTTTCAGAATATGAAATTTCGCAAAAGGCATTCCTAAAATAAATCCACTAATAACAAAAAACAGTGGAACACCAAGATGCCCTTGCTGAATTATGGTAACCAAATAGGAATAGTTGCAATTATCAACATATATATTTCCATCATTTGAAATTAGACCACCATATAGGTGAAGTAATAGGACACTTGTGATTGCAATAAATCTTAAACCATCAATCTCTGGTATAAAATTGCCTGATGTAGTTATGCGCCTAAATGAATATTTCACAATTATTTTTAGTTAAATAACTTCCTATTTAAACCGAATAAGTCACAAAAGTTAAATAATTCAACTTAATATTTTTTAACATTAGTGAATGAGTAATTTTAAAAAAATGGGGTACTACTTTTAAGTTTCCCCCAAATGTTGTAATTTGGGTTTTGCACAACTAAACACAACATGAGCAAAAATACAGAAATAAAATAGGAATTGTTGGAACCGGGAAAAATGTATTGCAAATCAAATTGATTCTTCTGAAGGTTAAAGTTTTTTGGTTAGATTTTTCTGTCCGTTTTTTACAAACTCTATAAATGGAATATAACGGTAGTATCATCAAGATCTAGTAGAATAGGAAAAGAATTAGATAAAAAGAAAATATTTTAGTTATTAGTTTCCTTAAAAACAACAATATGCTTGAAGAACTGAAAATCAAATTTAGAAAGTGGATAGTTGTAATCATTAGGAAAATATTCGGGGCACTTGGTTTTAAAATTGAACGTATTAACCAAGAAAATATTTGCAATTTTTTCCCATACTTTATTGATAAAGAATTAGAAGGAGTGAAATTCAAATTTTATATTGGAGATTCTGACGGTAAGAAATGGTATCATATTGGAACTACTGATCCCCCATGGCTTGAAATGAGATTTATCAAGGAACGGTTAATTCAAAAAGGAGATATAGTTTTTGAGTGTGGTTCACATCATGGTTGCACAGCTTTATTGCTTTCTAATTGGGTAGGGGAAACCGGGAAAGTCGTTGCTTTCGAACCTAACCCCTCAAATTTTGAAATTGCAAAAATTAATCTTTCTATTAATTCTGTTAGAAACGTTGAGCTGGTTAAAAGCGCGGTTGGTAGGAATTCAGATGAAGTCCTGCTTGATATATCATCATCAAATTCATCAATTTTGTATGATAAATCAAATAATAAATCAAATTTAGTTAAAAGTATTAGTCTTGATTCGTTGGAAGATGTTACACCTGATGTTATTAAAATAGATGTTGAAGGATTTGAAATAGAGGTACTGATCGGTGCAAAAAGAATATTAAAAAATAAACCTAAGCTGGCAATAGAAATTCATGTGGAGCAACTTATAAAATACAATTACTCTGTTTCTGAAATATTTGATTTAATAAATATAGATAATTATGATTTTTGGATACAGTGGGAAGATAATGAATATCCAGTACCATATAAATTTGAAAAACCGATAAATAAAAGAGTACATATCTTTGGATTACCAAAACTTTAAGCAGCGGTTATTGGATCAATAAAATAAAAGAAATGTAAATACCTCAATAAAAAAGGCAAGAGATTTAAATAATATAATTTGCACTTTTTTTACCGGATTAATAAAGGAAATCTTTGCAAAGTAAATCTTAAGAAAAGTTGTTTAAGTTATATTTTTTCAAAAGTTTTTAATCGTAATTCATTGTTCATTTAATAATAAAGTATGTTTGAAACTCCGGTATTATTTATTATTTTCAACCGGCCCAGCACAACACATCATGTCTTTGAAGTAATCAGACAGATAAAGCCAAAATATTTATTCGTTGCTGCAGACGGTCCCCGCTCTGATAAACTTGATGACATCGGGAATTGCAAAAAAACCCGGAGCATAATTGAAGAGGTAGACTGGGAATGTGAGGTTAAAACTCTATTCAGAGAAAAGAACCTTGGCTGTGGGAAAGGAGTATCAGGTGCAATATCATGGTTTTTTGAACACGTCGGGGAAGGAATTATCCTGGAAGATGATTGTGTTCCAAATCCTGATTTTTTCCGATTCTGTTCCGAACAGCTGGAAAGATTTAGGACAAATCCATTAATTCTTTCTATTGCAGGAACAAACTTTCAAAACGGAAAAAGAAGAGGAGACGCTTCGTATTACTTTTCAATTCATAACAGGATATGGGGTTGGGCCACATGGAAAAGAACCTGGCAAAACTATGATTTTCTCTTAGATAATATTAACGAAAAGGAATTTGTATCACTGGTTAAAGGGCTATTCAGGAGAAAGGGAGAACAGGATTACTGGCAGAAAGTCTTCAACCTAACGAAAGGAAGGAAGATTGATACCTGGGATTTTCAATTTATGTTTTCTCAATGGAAATCAGGAGGCCATACTGTAACTCCAAATGTAAATCTTGTTTCCAATATTGGCTATGGTGACGATGCGACTCACACACCTTGGGGTAAAAGAGATCCTAATCTGAACAGACCAACCCATCCTATTTATCCTTTGGTTCACCCTGACAAAATTGAACGTAACCTTAAAGCTGATGAGTATTACTTTTCAAAATTTATTAAACCAAAAAACAAATTATGGGTAAAGGTGGAACGTAATATGAAAAAGATCCTGAAAATAACATGAATTATGCCCCTAATTTGAAATCGGTACTTCAGATAATGGATTATGCAGCTCCGTATAAAGGAAATTTTATTTCTGCCATTGAGTGTCTTGAAAAACATTATCAGAATGCCGGTAATACTGTTTACCTTTTTCCAGACAAAGCAATGAATCTCCCCTGGGTGAAGGAGATGAATTATAATGGGAAACGGATCTATTTTATTGAAACATCATTCTATTCAAAAAAGATAAAATATTCGAATCTCAGAACTATTGATAATATTGTAAAAAAAGAAAACATAAGTATTATTCACACTCATTTTGTTGAATATAATTACTCGCTTTTCTTCTATAAAAAATTCTTTTCTCAGAACATTCGTTTTGTTGCTAATTTTCATAACCACTACATCCCTTCAGGTAGATTATATTTGCTCAAGAATTGGGTGATTAAAAGCACAATTGATTTTTATATTGGTGATAGTCAATCGGTATCAGAAAGTTTAATTAAAATCGGAATTCAATCTGGAAAAGTAAAAACAATAAATAATTCCATAAATTTTCAAAGATTAAATGTTAGCACAGAAATGGTAATTACTAAGGCTGGTAGTAATTATTCTGTATTAATGTTCGGGTACCCCTGGTTTAGAAAAGGGGTTGATGTTGTTGCAAAAGCTCTTTTTAAATTTAATATGGGTAAGAAAAGTCCAGTTACACTGGCATTAGCGCAGGCCGGATGTTTTGAAGCAACGAGTGAGGCGATAGTAAAAACCTTAGGCTATTTACCAGATTGGGTTACTTTTCTGGGGCCGCGCGAAGATCTGGCAAGTTATTACAATGCAGCAACTATATTTATCTCAGCAGGAAGGGAAGAAGGATTAAGCTATGCTCCAATAGAGGCGGCTTACTGCAATTGTGACGTGATATGTAGTGATATTCCAGGAAATCCTCTTGATATACCCGGAATATCCATCTATAGTATAGAGGATTACTCTTCCCTTAAAAACATTATTGAGTTCCTTTTGTCAATAAGTAGAAAAGAAAAAATACGTGTGAAAAAAGATTCAGAGGGAATATGTAATTGAAAATTATAATATTAATACGTGGGTGGGGAAAATAGCTGAATGCTATTAATACTATAAAACAATGGTTTACACATATTTATCAGGGAGGATAGGTAATAATTTGTTCCAGATAGCAACCGGAGCCTCTTTGGCATTTCGGAATAATACAAATTTTATAGCGTGTATTAAGGACACCTGGTGTGAAGAACCGGATAATTGTTATCTGGAAGACTATCTGAAACAATTTAAAACAAATCTTCTCAGAAAAATAGAATTTACTAAAGGCACACCTGTTGATGCGGTGATCTTTAATCAGGTTACAAGTGTTGAACAAATTCCATATTTCAATAAAATTTGTTTACATGGAATCTGGCAGAGTGAAAATTATTTTAAAAAAGAACAAGACTATATCAGACAATTATTTTCTATTGATGAAGAAACAGAAAGGTTTATAAAAGCTAAATATAATCGCGTATTTGAAGAAGAAATAATTTCTATTGTAGTACGGAGAGGAGATTATTGCAAGCAACCTCAATTTCATCCGACTTGTTCCATGAGATATTTTAATAGTGCAATGAATTATTTCGGGAAGGATAACCGGTTTTTAATTATAAGTGATGATATAGAATGGTGTAAAACAAAATTCAAAGGGGATAATTATTTCTTTTCGGACCACGATAGCCCTTTTGTGGATCTTTATCTACAGACTTATTGTTCACATAATATTATATCAAATTCTTCATTTGCATGGTGGGGCGCCTGGCTAAACCCAAATACTGAAAAGAAAGTAATTGCACCAAAAAACAATTGGTATGGATACTTTTATAAAGAGTTCTTCCGACCAGATATGTTACCCAAAGAATGGATTCTTCTACCTAATCCCTTGTCATTTAGTCACAGAATAATTGTTTTAAAAGCGATATTAATTGATTTGGTCTTGCCAATAAAACATGCAGCAGAAAAAATAATTAAAAGAAAGATTAAATTTACTTGATATTTTTATCTTTAAAAGCAGTGTATAAATAATTTGTTAGAGCAAAAATCTATTAAACTCTATGAACAATCAACTTTATCTCCACTAAATAAAGAAAGTACTTATCGATCTTAATGGGTCAATCAAACTGAATATTAGCGCGTTAAGTCCAATTTGGGCACTAGGTTTTTAGAAAATACGTTTTATTCATTGAAGAAAAAGAAAGTTAAGAAATGCCATGAGCGGAGTTATACTTTATCTGAAAGAATAGAGGGTCGCGATTGCCCTCGATATGCTGATACGACGATTGGTCTTAAAAGACTTGAAAACATAGAATATTGTTTTAATGAGATTATTAGGAATAATTTTCCTGGCGATTTTATTGAACCCGGGGTACGGCGGGGAGGAGCAACCATATTTATGAAGGCATTATTAAAATCAGCCGACATTAATGACAGAAATGTATGGGTAACCGATTCTTTTGGGGGGTTGCCCAAACCCGACTCCATGAAAACAATGAATATTAATCTAGATTTAGTAAATATAGCCTTCTATTAATTGTCCAAATGCTTTAAATAAATGAGAATATTATTATTAGGAGGTTTTGGATTTATCGGCACTAACATTCTTAAACATATTGATAAGTACTATCCGGGTAAATATTCTGTAATGGTTTTTGATAAGTTTCAAGCTCATCCTTACGGAGTATCTTTTAATTGTATTGATTCTGTTTATACTGGAGATTTTGCGGACTCATTCTCAGTAAGATCGATTATGAAAACTCATAAATTCGATTTAATTATACATTCCTTGAGTTCTACAGTCCCCGTAACTTCAAATAATGCCCGTTTCGATATAGAATCAAATCTGATTCCAACGGTTGAACTGTTGAATATGATGGTAGAATACAACCAGAAGAAGATAATTTACATTTCATCGGGAGGGGCTATCTATGGAGAATCTGACCCAAACTGTAAACATAAGGAATCAGATGAGGCTTATCCTCGTAGTTCTTATGGAATAGTAAAGCTGGCAGCAGAAAAATATTTGTTTCAATATGCTTTATTGTATAAGATTCAACCATTGGTATTGCGTTTGTCAAACCCTTATGGTTCATTTCACTATTCTGATAAACAGGGCATAACCAATGTGGCAATCTCTTCTGCGTTTAATAATAAAGAATTTGATGTATGGGGGACCGGAGATTCGCTAAAGGATTATATTTATATTGAAGATTTTTGCGGGATTCTTTTTCAGTTATTAGAAAAACAAATTACTAATAAAGTAATAAATATTGGTAGCGGGCAAGTTCTTTCCCTTAAGCAGATATTGGCAGAAATAAAGATAATATATCCTCAATTTTTTTGGAAATATACTACAGCAAATATTTTTGACATCACCCATTTTGAGCTTGATACATCTGAGCTTATAAGTATTATTGGCGAGTATACTTTTACTCGATTTAGAGATGGTTTAAATCTTACTAAGTTATGGTTGGAGAATAACCAGACAGGTTAATTCAATTGATTTTATGAGTTTTTTCTACTCTTTTTAAATTTTATAAATGAGGAATCTTTCGAAATGACTTTAAAAGATCTTTTAAACCGAAACTTAACGGGTTTGCAGTTAAAAGTTATAAAAAAAACTGTCGCATTCATTAAATCTATTGGTCATGGAAGTAATTTAACCAGGTTGGCAAAAATATATAAAACTGACAAAGGAGGTGATCATTTTTATACTCCTCATTATATGACTCATTTCAATAAGCTTAAGAATAAAAGAATTAGCTTACTTGAAATTGGCGTAGGTGGTGATGAAAACCCAAAATTAGGAGGGGCTTCTTTGCGAATGTGGAAGAGGTATTTTCATAATGGGGAAATTTTTGGAATTGATGTTTACGACAAGTCCCTCCAAGAAGAAAATCGCATAAAAATCTTTAAAGGAAGTCAGATTGACAAAGAATTCTTAATTGATGTTATAGAGAAAATACCGGAGCCTGATATTATTATTGATGATGGTAGTCATATTAATGAACATGTTATTTTAACATATAAAATATTATTCCCAGTGCTGAAAAAGGGAGGTATATACGTTATAGAAGATGTCCAAACTTCATATTGGCCAGATTATGGTGGTGATTATAACAATTTAGAGAATCCGGATACTATTATGAATTTTTTTAAGGGCATCTCTAAAAACCTATTGTTAATATAATCATTTGAATGTTAATAACATAACTATAATATAATAGATATATTTGCTTAGTTTTACAGTATAAAT
>CAIJYD010000028.1 GCA_903824785.1 uncultured Bacteroidota bacterium | reverse complement strand
TCGTTTTTTGTAATATTCTGACCATATGTATAAGTCAGGCTGCCACTTAACATCCATGACTTATCTAACTCAAAATCCCACGCTGTTTCCACACCCTGTATATAAGCACGTTCAATATTCTCTTTCTTATAAACTGGGTAACCTTCAATAGTATCTCCGACTATCTTATTACGAACAATTAAGTCGTATAACTCGTTACGGTATATGTATACTTCGCCTCTTAGCTTATTCCACTGATGTTTATAACCGATTTGATAATGAAATGAATGCTCCGGTTTAAGATCAAAATTTGGTGTTTCATACCTGAAATCAACAATCCCTAAGGTACCAAGATCATCAATATTGGGAGCCCTGAATCCCGTATTTAATGAAATAAATAGGTTAGATTTTTTATTCAACTTCCTCAGTATTGCTAAATTACCTACAAGAGCTGATGGTGTCAGTTTTGTTATACCTGAAACCTCATTTTCGACTTTATTAATAAATGTATTAAAACGTCCTCCGGCTGTAAAATTCCAATCCCGCAGATCAAGTGTATGCATACTGAATGCTGCAATACTGGTCATTGTGGCTCCATCGGGATATAACCCGCGTTTTGAAACGGACACCCCGGTTGATTGATCAGTATCGGTTCTACTGCTGTTAACCAGATCGTTGTAAACTTCGAGTCCAGAGTTTGCTGACCAGCCATTTAATTCCGATGTAAATGCTTCTGCCGAAAATGAAAATGATCGCACTTTGTCATTCTCAGTACGCAAGATTGAAGAACCGTTTTTGCGAAGTACCCGGCCCTCCTCATTGTGCTGGAAAGAGGTCGTGAATAGAAGAGATTTTAAAATGCCTTCGTCAAGTTTATGTTTAAGTTTCAGATAAGCCAGTTCCCGTTTTTGAGGATTCATTTTATTAACTGCATAGTTCTCAAGGACTACTTTATGAAATATCGGAACATCACTTTGATGGACACTCTGGTAAGCCATTGTTAGATCCGATGATGTTGATAATATTACATTGCCTTTTATGTCGAAATCAAGTTCCTGGTAGCCAGTTGGTGTCTGTCGGTCTGTAGTGTCGCCACCAACAAGGTCACCAAAATTTCTCCAGGTAGCTCCTGTTCTGAAGGCAGCTCTTTTATTGCTGAAATTTATTGTGCCATTCAGGCTCTGCTCCATACCCTGAGTAGCAATTCTCGAAAGTAGAGTGCTTCCACAATGTGGCTTTTCGGTTGTTATAACTTCATGACTAAATGTTTGAATAGTTCCGCCAATTGCATCAGAGCCATATTGAACAGAACCACCCCCACGAAGAACCTCGATTTTTTCAATACTAAAAACGTCTATAGTATTAAAATACTGATTTGGACCATAACGCACTGTTGCATTACTAAGTCTGATACCGTCAACAAGCAGCAGTGTCTGGTTCCCGGTTAATCCTCTCAGAAAGGGAGATCCTCCGCCATGATTTGTCTTCTGTAGGAATACCCCGGGTGTAATCTGAAGTACTTCAGGAGCAGTGCGTAACTGAAAATTCTGAATTGATTTGTTGTCTATCACTCTGATTGCTTCAGGAGTTTTTATCTGAAATGATCCATACCTGTTGGCCGTTATTACTACTTCACCCAATCTTTGGGAAGGCAGTGAATCGGGACGAGGAAGTGAGCCAATCTCCTGAGCGGCTAATAATATTGTAAATGCTGATAAAAATATTGAGCATGATATTTTAAGTGAAAGGTTGATCCGTTTCATACTGTAAAAAAATTGAGTGCAAATTTAAATATTGTTTTGTTAGCAAATATAAAATATATAGTTTTATGCCACGAATATTAAAAATGGTAACACTATGTCGTTAGCCCGATTTGGAGTAAGTTTGGATGAAGATCTTCTTAAAGCACTCGATAGCTTTGTCATTGAAAATGGCTTACCTAATCGTTCACAGGCAATCCGTCAATTAGTTGAGAAAAATATTGTAGAAAAAATGGAATTGCAATCAGATTGTTGCAGGAGCAGTTGTACTACTTTATAATCATCATAAGAAAGATGTAACAACTAAAACTAATGATATTCAACATGAGTATTTTGATGTGATAGATAACAAAAAACTGCTATAGCTTTATTATCAATGTATTCAAAAGATTCTTTCAATGATTTCACATAGTCCAAAACCAAAGATGAAATATCAATAGGCCGATTTGGTGAAATTGTATCGAATCCAACTTCCAAAAGAATGCCATCTTTTATCCCTGCTAATGCCGGGGTATAAGTTGTAAAGTGAATCCTTATTCCTCCACTACGGTATTTATCAGTACCATCAAATTCAGTATCACGTTCGGCATTAACAATGCCATCAATTTTAATCTCTTGTACTAATTTATCATAAAATGCTTTACGAGCTTCCTTTACCTTTGGCTTGTCTTCCTTTCCCTCAATTGCCAATCCATAGTTTGTTTTAATGTGGATGTCGATATCCTCTGAAAACCTGTTAATCAAACCGAATCCTTTTGACAAAGAAGAACCACCTTTTAACTCAAACTCTATTCCCTGTTTATTCAACCCATATAATGCATGCATTATCCAATAATCCTTTTCAACCAGTGAGATATCAATTCCCTTCGCGAAGAAAACTATAGACAACAGTTCTTTAAATTCTGGATCGTTATGAAGAAAATCAGGCATATATTAATCTTTGGTTCCGCACAGTCTTTAATATCAGCTTTCTGGTTGTTCCTGATCCGTAATTTACTGACATTTTAATTAATTCATTAATATCAAAACGGGAAATATTTTTCTTAAAGCTTTCTATCACCTTATTAGAATCTTCTGCCAGTTCATCAAGGCTATCTAAAAGGTCGACTACCAAAAATTCAGTGGTCACAGTTTCCGGGAATCCGGATTTCAATTTGAAAAGAAAATTTTTGCCATTTAATTTGAATTCACCATGTCGCTTGTGGTTGTAAACCCATGTGGTATTGTACAATTGCGTCAATCCCAGTCGTAAAGAATTATACGAGTTTGGCGATACAAGAAGGAAAGTGTCATCTTTAAGGAATTTCGCCACCATATCAGGGTCATCCGGAGGAACCATGCCAAATTTCGATTTTTTTGGAGCATAATAGATCCCCTGCCTTAATTTAAATAAGACACCATCTTTAACTAATCGGCCTAAATCTCTGTCAACCGCCAATGAATAGAACTCCAGATCGGAACGGCGATATACTACACCGGGTTTTATATGTTGCTTTAAAAATTCCATTATTTTTTGGTTACAAAGTTAATAATAAAATAAGATATGCATGATTTATTTTAAATATTCATGCATTTCTACCGCTGTCTCATCCTGAAATAGTTTGTCATATCAAAAACTATTCAGGGCGAGACAAATTAATGTAGCCATTTTACTTTATCATTTTTGAGCAAAGCGGACACTTGTACCTCCATGCTCGTTGATACTTTTGTCCGCTGGGGTAATGAAAAAGAGCGAGTGTGAGAGCGAGAGCGAACACACTTGTTCTGTTTTCTCACTCTCGCACTGACACTCACACAATGCCTAAGGATGGGATATTCTCCTAATTTTCAGGCAAACGGTTGTAACTTATCTTTTGAAGAAAGTGAGTTTTTTGGCAGAGTTGCAATCAAGTATCTTCTCTCGAATTCATAATTCATGGTTTAACCTTATTTTATTTTTGATTTTTCACATTATAGTATTAATTTTGATTATTAATATTTAGGCTATAACCTGATGGATACTTCGAAACAACGATTGCTTATTGAACAAGCTGATAGAAAATTAGCTGCATTCAGACCTTTGGGTACAATTACTATTCCCGAGAAAGGTTGGATAAATACGATTCGGGTTGCATTAAGGATGTCATTAAGACAACTGGGAAACCGATTAGGAATATCTCCCCAAAGTGTAAAGGAGATTGAAGTGCGTGAATCAAAAGGCTCTATTACATTAAAAGGACTAAAAGAAGTTGGTGCTGTACTTGATATGCAACTTGTTTATGGATTTATTCCAAAAGGCCAAAGTATTGAATATATGATTGAAAAGAGGGCTATGGAAATTGCGAAAGAAATAGTTTTACGAACTTCAAATACTATGCAGCTTGAGGATCAGGAGAATTCAAAAGAACGTATAGAAAAATCAATAAAAAATAAAACAGAAGAAATCAAAACAGAAATGCCAAAGTACTTATGGGATTAGAAATAGAATATATTGAAGGACAAACTCCTCTTGATGAAGATGAGAAAGAGGGACTATTAATAAAATCAATAACAACTCGTAGTGAATTAGATGAATTTGAACAATTTAATATTGAAAAGGCTGTACAATGGACACTTAGCAAAAAATGGAAACCTGAGTATGTTCTATCTGAAGATTTTGTGAAAGAACTTCACAAAAGAATGTTTAAAGAAGTCTGGTCGTGGGCCGGTGAGTTTAGAAGAACAAATAAAAATCTTGGTGTAGACAAATGTCAAATAGGAGTTTCATTAAAACAGTTATTAGATGATAGTTTGGACTGGTTAAAGAATAAAACATTTTCAGATGAGGAGTTCGCATTAAGATTTAAACACCGGATTGTCAGAATTCATTGCTTCTCTAATGGCAACGGAAGACATTCAAGATTGATCGCAGATATTATTATCAGTCAAATATTTGGCAAACCAGTTTTTACATGGAATAGTACTAATCTAAATAAAAAAGGAGAGGCAAGATCGAAATATTTGTCCGCGATAAGATTAGCAGATAATGGTGACATTATACCACTAATAAATTTTGCTAAAACATAAAGAAAATATCAGTCAACCTTGCGATATACATTATTTTCTGCTGCCAGAGAAAAATCATAGTTGAAAGTGAAGTTATTGTCTGCCATCTCCCGGAAGATGTTTGTTTTTTACATTTTTTAGAAGCTCCATAAAAATTTAACTTTATATATTAATTTTACAACTGACTCAGATATTTGAGTTGTTACGATTAACAATACCAGCAAAATGAAAATTAAATTGGGACTTCTTTTCTCGGGATTGATTTTATTTATCACCGGTTTCGCTCAGCAAGGCGAACCTCCTGATCTGCTTTTTAAGGAAGATTGGAACGAGTTACCCCCGTTTGATGTGATGACACCTTATAGTTTAACGCAAAAAGATGTTATGAATCCGGATCTGATCCAAACACTCTACGGACCCGGACAGGATAGTATTAAGAAAAGACACCATGGCGCCGGCAAGGATGCTTATTACATTTTTACAGGTTTCTGCAGGTCAACATGGGCATTGGCCCTCTCGCATAAATCTTTTTATTTTGACCTTTCCGGGGATGCAGTGATTCGTTGCCGTATAAGGAATTCAGGGATGCGCAATTTACATGTAATAATTCAATCAGCCAGCGGGAATTGGTTTGTCAGCGACCAATCAGCAGGGCCATCATCGGTCTGGCAAGTACATGATTTTATTATTAAGGATCACTAGTGGGCATTAGATTTTAAAATTTGTTCTTTGAAATTATGAAGTAATCGCAATTGTAGATGTTTTTTGTAGCGTGACGATTTGAATGAAAAGTTGGATTTTTGCTTTGAATAAAACATTAATCCATGAATCAAGG
>CAIJYD010000027.1 GCA_903824785.1 uncultured Bacteroidota bacterium | reverse complement strand
TCATCAAATAGCCCAAGTGGATTAATGTTTTTCATTTTGCTTATATTTATACTGTAAAACTAAGCAAATATATCTATTATATTATAGTTATGTTATTAACATTCAAATGATTATATTAACAATAGGTTTTTAGAGATGCCCTTTATATAGTTGTATAACTTTTCTTTATATCAAAAGACCTGATAATTAAGTCTTATAGTAATTTAATATGTAGTGGCTGACAGTGTATATATATCAACTAATCTGACTCATAAATAACTGGCGTTTAAGATTAAACATAAGCAGAGAATTATCTTGATTTTTAATTTTACTGAGATTGCAAAGAGAGGATCTACCATAAATTCATTTTTGTTTTTATTTATTTGTAAACACTGCTTTATGAATAAGCTCTCCCCCAGACATAAGCTCAAAACCTATCAGGTCATCCATTTCAGCTATATTCATTATTCCTGAGGCATTATATGATTTATCTGCTGTTCTCTCTACCGGTTCCAGCCTGTCAAGAGCATCAAGAACTCTAAAATTCGCTTCATGCATGTCAACAGGTTGTATGTTTTTCCCTGTTGCCGCTATCCTGAAGGCAGAGTCCCTCAGCAATGGGAAATAGTACCTGTAAACATCTTCGGTTCCGAACAAGTCAATGCACTGGACCTTTCCTTCAGATACCACTGCAATCCCGTTGCAGCCTGCCTCAGCCTCGCAAACAGGAAACTCAGACTCCCTGCTCCTCATGTGATGTGCGGCAAGGTCATTGTAGGACTCAGTAACCGTAAACAGTTTCTCTTCCGAAAATGACATATTAATGTGCGACCATACATTACTCTGAGTCATATAGCTCTCCCCCGGGGTTTTACGAATGGCCGACATTGATGCCGCCTTGGTTTTGCGAAGGTTGTGGTCTGCAGATGTTCCGGACGAAAAGGTTTTACCTGTATACTGCCATCTCAGCCGTTCCACACACGATACATCTATAGAGGTTTTTGAAAACGGAGCCAGAAGCACTGATTTGTTTATAATCCTGTTCTGTTTGGCTCCGGTAAGCACATCAGAATCGGTAAGCAGAAGAAATGAATCTGTATTGTTGACAGCTGTCAGCTTCCCAACGGTACCGTTTTCGGTAGCCTCTGTTATTACCAGTCCGCCACTCTTCATCTCCGGACCACCGGCTTTGAACATGAAAGTTGTTTCGGGCCGACAACTTATCTGAGCCAACCCAATGTTCCCGAAACCTGTGAATTTATTAACAATTGTTTTCATAGTAATGATATTTAATTTGTTATATATTATTATATTTACTTTTTACTCTTTCCGGTTTTCGCTGCTGCAATTTGTTAGTTATAAACATCACCATTGCAGACCAATAAAACTGTTCTTTAAAATTATATCAGCTTTTTTACTGCCATAGTTCACAAATAAACAATAGTTGATTGCAGCCTTTATGCAATCTGAAATATATTTTAACCATGCCGGCAAACCTCAATGCATTAATCCGATACAAAACAATAAATTCATTGCTTTATGGAGGCAAAAGAAGGTGTGACATTTACGATCTGATCTCCGCCTGCACAGAAGTTCTTTATGAAGCAAGGGGACGTGACAGAGATAAATTAATAAGCGAACGTCAGATAAGGGATGATTTGCGTGTTATGCGAAGCGATATTCTTGGTTTCAATGCGCCTATTATGCAGGAAGGTGGTTTATATTTCTATTCCGATGACGGTTATTCTATAATGTCTGTTGGATTGACTGATCCCGGACTGGTTGAGAAAATTGTAAAGCTGCTGCTTGATCTGAGAACTGAGGTAATCCATCCGGAGCTGGAGATTGTTCTTGAAAAACTTCTCCCAATGGTTCCTGCAATTTCGTTGGATGGTTTGATTAAGAAAAAGGTAATGATTAAAGAGGATACCAGGTTATTCAATATTAAATACAGCCTTGAATCGCCACTAAAAAATGAATTTACGCAAGAGGAATATTCCCTTAAAACTGAAATTAACCAGTTTAATATTAAAACCGTTAAGAAAGTTATCCCTCCATCCATAAAAGCGACTGAATTAATATCTGAAGTAACATGGGATAAACTTTTTGCCATTCTGGCCAATACTTATAATAAGTAATTCCTGACATAATGCCTAAAACAAAAAATGCCTATCTGCGTTATCTTATTCTGCATTCCAAAATTAAAAGCAACAAATTCAGGACGGGATATCCGACCAAGCAAGACCTTTTCAATGCCCTTAAGGATCATGGGTTTGATGTATCGCTATCGACAATAGAGAAAGACCTCTGTTTCCTGAAAAATGAAAGAGGAGCTCCCCTCGAGTACAGCCGATGGCAGGAATGTTATCATTATACTGAAGATTGGGAATTTGATGTGCCCCTGTCACCCGAAGATATCAGGATCATCATGATGCTGATCCATAAGCTTGAATTCTTCGGCGATGCTCCGGAATTCAAAATGGTGAAAGATTCGATTGAATGGCTAAGCAATCATTTCAATCTTTCATTGCAGCACCCCGATGACAAGATAGATAAATACATCCTTTTTGAGTACACAAAAGGATTTGCAGGTAAACATCTGCTATCCCCACTGTATGATGCCATTTATGAAAAAAAGGAGGTCAGTTTTACTCATTGCAGGTTTGAATCTGAAAATCCTACAATAAGAACCATTCGACCATATATATTAAAGGAGCACCGCAACAGGTGGTACATTATAGGGAAGGAAAATGAGGAGCCAAGGATCTTTGGTCTTGACAGAATATGTGATCTTAAAATCTCCGAAAAACACTTTATTCAGGAACCTGATTTCTATGATGAGGTCTTTAAAATCCTGTATGACAGTGTTGGAGTAATGGCGTTTGGATTTCTATCTCAGGATGTCATACTTCGTTTCAGCAGTTCAGAGGCGAAGTACATTAAATCGCTGATGCTTCACCGCTCACAAAAAATTATCAGTGAAGATAAGGATGGTATAACAATAAGTCTGCATGTAAAAGTTACGCGCGAGTTTATAATGGAATGCATACTTCGTTTCGGTGATACGGTGAAAGTTATTGAGCCTAAGGATCTGGCTGCACATATAAAGAAGATACATAGTGATGCTGCCGGAAATTATGATGAATGATTTCTGTATTCCTTTATTGCAAGTTAATGGAACCAAAGGATGTTGTCAAAAAACCGGATGCTCTCTGAAATTTGGTATTGCCTGATAGTTCTTCAAACTTTGCTTTCATTGCAGGGCTTCCTTGTGTAATTTTCTTAACAGTCAGATCTTCAGCTTTATTATTTGCCAAACGCAGGTTATTTTCAGATGATAACAATGCATCCTTAGTTTTTTGAAGATGACCAAATGTTATGTCAATTTCCGCAATAGCAGTTTTGAATTTACGACTAGCTAAATCGTAATTTATTGCAAAACCCGCTTTAAAGTTGGTCGCAATTATTTTTATTAACATAATCGCGTTATTTTATGATTAATTATTACCCAACCTGAAGTGTAAACTTGACTCCCCTTCAAAATCTATGTTTGCACTCAATATAAAACCTGTTTTTCCGAATCAAATACTGCCCACAGACATTTTGGTCCCATTAAAAGAAAATTAGTGAAATTACTTTTTTGGGGATATGGAATTTTACCTCCTTCGGGAACAAACAGTTCCGTAAATTCCGCTGATTCCTGGTTACCAAAAATAGCTTCTGCAATTTTCTGTATCAGGTCTCTGTTTTGATTCCTGCCTGACTTAGAAATAAATTTAACAATGCTCATGTTTAATAAATTTATAGTCTGATCTAATAATGATTTACAGCCACATAGAAAAATGTTTTGATTTCATTATTTTCAATTCGAGTACAAATATATAAATCAGACAATTACCTCATTAATTTAAAACAAGTTTGTAATAAGTTAATCTTCAGCCTATAACTAATAAATAATATCTATTACTAAATGATAATCAAGCCTTTGGTCCAAAAAGAAGAAAATCGTGTTTCGGATTTGGGTCTATGCCTGGGCCTGGGTTAAATGGATTATGAGGTTCAAATGGCTCATTTTTTTTGAGAGGAATAGAATCCGCTATTTTCAATTCATTCAAAGCTGCATTGAGAGATACCCTATACCTCTTCAGAAAATCATAACCAACTATACCATTATCCCTATTAACCAAAGTTAGTAATTGATTTTCAAGCTGTGGAGGCAAATTCCCATAAGTGACCGGAAATATTCTATTGCCAACCTGAGTTTCAATCTCAAATGTTGAGTCCACTCCGAAAAGTCGGTGCGAACGGATTTAATAAATTATTTTTACATAAAAATTACGATATTACTTTGAATATCAATAATATAAGTTGTTTTATTCATTTTTTTTGTTATATTTGTTTCGATAAGTAAAGCATA
>CAIJYD010000026.1 GCA_903824785.1 uncultured Bacteroidota bacterium | reverse complement strand
TCTGGCTGCAGAGGTATCGAGAGCAACTGCAGCAGAGGGTGTATTGACAACAAATCTGGCAACAGAAGTGTCGGATCGCACCGGTGGCGATGCAACGTTGACAACTAATCTCGGCAACGAAGTTACCAGAGCAACTGCTGCAGAAGGAGTTCTTTCAACCAACCTGGCGACAGAAGTATCGAATCGGACAACTGGCGATGCCACGTTGACAACAAATCTCGGCAACGAAGTTACCAGAGCAACTGCAGCAGAAGGAGTACTGGCAACCAATCTGGCAACCAAGACGGATGCAAATACAGCAATCACCGGAGCAACAAAAACCAAAATCACCTACGATACAAAAGGTCTGGTAACCGGTGGGGCAGATGCAAATACCAATGATATAGCATCTTCGCTTGATAAAAGATACGTCACAGATGCTCAGCTTGTTGTGATTGGTAATACTTCAGGTATAAACACAGGAGACAATTCCGTAAATACCCGATATGATGGACTTGTTACCAACGCTACCCATACAGGAGACGCCACCGGAGCAACCGCATTAACTGTTGTGAGAATCAACGGAACTCTGCTTTCGGGCCTTGCAACAGGGATTTTAAAAAATACAACAGGCACAGGTATTCCAACTATTGCAGTGGCCGGAACCGATTATCTTACTCCAGCTGGTAGTGCTGCATCATTAACAAACTTCCCAACACTGAATCAAAGTACCACTGGCAATGCTGCAACAGCAACTTTAGCGACAACAGCAAATAATATTTCCGGCGGAGCACAAGGCTCAATCCCATTTCAAACTTCAGGAAGCAATACTACGATGTTAGGAAAAGGAACCCCTGGCCAGGTATTGGCAATGAACGCTGGTGCCACAGCCCCTGAATGGACGACAGTATCGTCTGTTGGTACTGTAACAGTTGACCGCGGAGGTACTGGATTGACTTCTTTAACTGACAGGGGTGTTCTTATTGGAAGGGGGACCTCCGCTATCAGTGTAACTGCTTCAGGAAGTGCCGGGCAAGTTTTGCAGAGTGGTGGACCAAGTGCTGATCCAGCCTATTCAACTGCTACATATCCTTCATCAGCAGATAATGCCGGAAACATCCTAAGATCAGATGGAAGTAATTTTGTCTCTTCTGCAATAAATCAGGTTCAGGCAAATCCGGGTGATCCTAATAGTACAAATTCCACAACTGGCAGGATGATGGGCTTGGCACAACTTTTTACTCCTGAAAGAAGTGGGAAAGTATTAATAATTATTTCGGGTACTATTAATAATAGTGGAGGGACTAATAGTTGGGGAAGCAAGGTTCATATTAGATACAATACAGGTACAGCACCTAATAATGGGACTGCGTTAACAGGTAATTCAGCAGGAAGTGTATTAGAAGTCACAGGAATTGCAAGTACGACAAGAAGATATCCATTTACTTTAAATGCTATTGTAAGTGGTTTAACAGTAAATACTGAATATTGGATTGACCTTGGTCTTGCTACAATATCTGGAGGAACATCAGCAGTATTTGATTTAAGTACTTCTATTGTAGAATTATAGGAAAAACTCCCAATCTGGTATATCTGGAACAATAAAAAAATGTGAAATACGAGAAATGGAAATAAATAAAAGTATTTAACAGGCTAAATAAAAAAAGGATTTGTAACAAGTAAGAAGAAACATGAGAATGCGACAGGAAGGAATACAAATATAGATTAATGAATGGCAAACTATTTTTTGAATAGATCCATTAAAATAACTACTATGAACCCACGTGTAACCAAAGTAAAACCGGAAGACAATTTTCACCTGGAACTTACTTTCTCAAACGGAGAAGAAAAAGTGTTTGATATGAAACCTTATTTGAATATAGGGAAGTTCATACAGCTTCAAAATAAAAATATGTTTAAATCAGTTGTTTGTACAATGGGTAGCATAGAGTGGCAAAATGGCCTCGACCTCTGCCCCGATACTTTGTACGAGGATAGTGTCCTATTAAATAAAATTGGGAAAATTCAAATTTGAAAACAAGACTAATGAACACACTACATGAAGAATTAAACCTTAGGCCCCTCGCCGAAACTTAAACACAATATCTAGGAGTAAGAGATATAAACCAAAAACATAAAACGCGGGATCTTTAAGACAAATATGAAATGATGGTAATAAAGAAGACTCATATAGTTGCTGATGAAGTGATAATGAATAAAATACTCATTATCAGAAACCAACGTGTTATGGTTGATAGTGATATGGCTCAATTATATGGTGTTACAACGAAAAGACTTAATGAAGCAGTTAAAAGAAACCCGGGAAGATTTCCTGAAGACTTGATGTTTCAGCTAACACAATCGGAGAAAGATGATCTGGTCGCAAATTGCGACCACCTCGTAAAACTGAAGTTCTCTCCTTATCGGCCTTATGCTTTTACCGAACACGGAGCTGTAATGCTGGTTAAGCCGCGTGCCGCATGCCGCAAACCAGTACAAATACGAAGTAGTAAGTAAGAATTTTACAGATAAAACAAGATATAGAAAATGAAAATTATTAAATCAGCTGTCAACCTCTTCGCAGTAATGTTTTTAACGATCACCATCTCTGCTCAGCAACAGAATGCCAAACCTGTAACTATCTCTCAGGCTCCGGTAAAACTGACCTCAGCTGCTGATACTCTCCAGTACACTATCGGTGCTTTTATTGGTCAGTGGATGTTGAATAACTCATTTAAAATATCTAATCCTCAGCTCTTTAAAAGAGGAATGGACGATGTGCTACAGAACAAAAAACTGGCAGTTACAGACTCTACAATTGTACCCATTGTCTCGGCATTTCAGCTGTCAACACAGAATGCACGCAGCCGGGAACTTGAGGAACAGTTATTCGCCGCCTTAAAGGGTAAACCCGGAGTAGGGGTACTCCCCGACGGGGTACATTATATTATTGTTAGAGCAGGCAGCGGTATCCGCCCAACAGCAGCTGATTCAATTGTAATAAATGCGATCGGAGTATTCCCCGACGGGACCGTTTTTGAAGATACATTTAAGAAGAAAAAGGCTATTACTACATTAACAGGTAATCTTATTCCCGGACTGAATGAAGTAATTCAACTTATGCCGGAAGGCTCAGTTTGGAGAATCTTTATTCCTTCTGTTCTGGCTTATGGTTCAGCAGGGTTGCCAAATGCCATTCCTCCAAACAGTGCGCTCGTTTTTGACATAACTCTTCTGGAGGTTAAGAGTCTGAAGAAATAAATGCAAAAGTCGAAGACCCTGACAACCGAAGAATAAAGGTTAGTCAGGGGTAAAAGTTAAAAGGAAAAACAGGCAAGTAACAGATTAACAGCAAATATGATCAAAGTAGAAAAACATATTATATCACTAATTAAGGATTTAAGTTCCCCCTCGATACGGAGTAGAGAGGGGGCGGAGGGGGTGAGTTCATGAATTCAATAGTTAAAAAAAACAGGCAAGTAACAGATTAACAGCAAATATGATCAAAACAGAAAGACATATTATGGCGTCCGGAAACAAAAAGATCACCTCTTTCCCAAAGAGAATGGCCCTTTTGTGCCTTGCCATACTGTTTTTCTCTCAAAATTTCTTATTAGCCCAGGTAATATCAAATTCGGGTGTAGCAATTTCTGTCTCCTCAGGCGCAGTGGTTATCAGCAAAGATATCGAAAACACATCCGGTTCTCTTGGTAATAACGGAATAATAAATCTCGACGGATATTTCCTGAATTACGGAGCTGCTTCCGGAAACGGATTTTTCAATCTGAAGGGCGACTGGACAAATTATGGTACTTTCAGTGCCGGCACTTCTACTGTCTCTCTCCTTGGAACCAGCAATCAGACAATATTCAATAACTCCTCAGGAGAGACATTTTATAATCTTACTATTAACAACCCGGGAACGATAACACAATTGGCAAATCCGGGTAGCACATTAGGTATTAATAATGATCTGACTTTAGCCTTGGGATCCCTTAGTCTCGACCAAAGCACATCAGTTCTTTCCATCGGAGGAAAGGCTTCCATTGCAGGAACACTTCGATTTAACAGCATTACTACCCAGACAACTTCAATTGTAAATATCCTCAGCGGAGCCGGGACTATTGATATGAGCGGTGGAAGCCTTCCGCATATTCTGAATCTTGCAGGAGCTACAAATGCAATCGGAACTTTCAGCACCAGTGCATCAGGTTCAAGCACAGTTAATTATAACGGCACAAATCAAACTGTTTTTGCTGCCGGAAATTACAGGAACTTAATAATCTCAAATTCAGGTATAAAAACATTGCAGGGCAATTCTGTAATAGGAATTAATCTTAATATCAAGGGTGGAACATTTGATCTCGGAACAACAGCCACTACTGTTGGAGTTTCCGGAAATACTATTATTGCAGGCTCATTAAGCTTTAATGGTACTACTACCAAAACAGTATCGCTCACAGGAGATCTTAGTGGAGCAGGAGAAATAAATATGACCGGGGGGAATCTTCCTCATCTTCTTAATCTGGCCGGACAATTAAATAGTATTGGTTCATATTATTCCGGGTCAGGAAGTATCGTAAATTATCTCCTGAATGGGGATCAGACTGTTTTTACAAGCAATAATTACAGGAACCTTCAGGTTACCGGTACAGGCGTTAAGAGCCTTTATGGCGATATTTCTGCATCAGGGATTCTTACAATGTCGGCTGGAAATATCAATTCAAACGGGAATACAATTAAAATTACAAATAGTGCCATTGATGCTATTGCACGTTCTGCAGGTTCAATTATTGGAAAATTACAACGTGCAATAGGAATTACCGGAAGTGAATATCTTTACCCGACAGGAACGGCTTCTGTATATAACCCTCTGAAGATAACATTCTCAAATTTGGCCGGAGGGCCGCTTACTGCCCAGTTTATACAAGAATATATTGGCAATGCCGGGTTGCCGCTTGATGATGACGGGAATGAAATTTTTGACACATATACAACAGGTTACTGGTCATTGTCTTCTGTCGCTCCAATGGCATCGGGCAGTTTTAGTGTAAAGCTGACCTATGATGGATTCCTGGGAGTAGATCTCTCTTCCGGGATAGTGAAAAGGACCAATGGAGGTAATCTTGAACTCGATGGTGAAAATGGCACCCTGTCGGGGACTGAGATTACCCGGACAAACCTGAAGAATGGAATTTCATCAGGGACCACAGACTTGGCAATCGGAAGAGGGAGGCCGCGGATATCCAAGCAACCTGATAATACTGATATTTGTGAAGGGGCTAATGCCTTTTTCAAAGTTACGGCCCGTGGACGTGGAACTCTTTCCTATCACTGGCAGGTTAATACCGGTAGCGGATCGTTTACTGACATACCGTTGGGAGGTGTTTACGGAACGTCACCTCTATCCGACAGGCTGGAACTCACAGCTGCACCATATTTCATGAATGGTTACCTGTACAGGTGCGTTATTACAGACGGACAGGGGAATTCGAATATATCAAATGTTGTTTTGCTGACAGTCAATAAAATCCCGGTGGCAACTACAACGCCGTCGGTTCAGAATGAATGTCCGGGAGTAGGGTTTATTGATATTGTTTTAGGAACAATTAATAACGTAACAGGAACAACATATGGCTGGACGCGTACCAATCCTGCAGGTATTATAACAAATCTGCCGTTGTCAGGCTCTGCTGACGGTGATAAAATTTCAGGTGTCTTTTCAAATACAACAAATAGTCCGATAATCGTTACTTTTACAATTATCCCGACAGGCCCGGCAACCACATTCTGTGTTGGGAACCCTGTATCAGCTTCTGTTACGGTAAATCCGACCCCAAGGGTATATACTCTGCCTGCAGCTATTATACAGTGCGACAGCACAAATACCAGCATACAGCTGGTGAGCCCCAGTACCTTTACCGGCGGATTCGTATCATTTAAGTATTCAGTAACCTCAACCGGGTCGGTTACAGGATATACTACTACCTCAGGCCTGCCAAACAATCATTACATTACCGATAAGCTCGTTAATCAGACAGATAATTATCAGACAGTTACATACAGAGTGGTTCCTGTAAGTCCTGCCGGTTGTGCCGATGGTCCTTCCCAGACAGTTGCCGTAACTGTCAATCCAACACCAAGGGCTGTTCCTCTTAATATTAAACCTGAAATATGTTTTGGAGGAAAGACTGAAATTGTTCTAAGGTCTCCAAGCGTAATGACATCAGGTTCAATAGTATTTGATTACACAGTAAGTGTAACGGGGGGACCGGGAATTGTAGCCGGAAACACATCAGGAGAATTGAATCATGTTCCGGGTTATATTATTAACAGGCAGTATAATAATTCTTCAGATACTTTACAATCAGTCTATTTTGCAATCAGACCCAAAGTTGATAATAATATCTGCCTTCCGGGAAAGACCTTTGTAAGCGAGGTAAAAGTACATCCTGTTCCGTTACAGAGTCTGATTATTCCAAAAACCCTCACATGCGAAGGCGGTTCGGATGCTGCCCTGAGAGCAATTCTTGCACGAGGTACAGCTCCTTTTAATGTTGCCTGGGACGGGCCTTTTGAATATCATTCAGGATATACAACATCGGACCATTCCACAGACGTTGTCAATCTTATCGGAGGTTATTATACTGTATCGGTTACAGATAATCTGGGCTGCCAGAATAGTAGTAATAAATTTATTTCAGGAGCTAAGCTTGATGAAAATTTCTATGCCATTCAGAAGGTAAACGGTTTTGGTACAACCTGTCCGGAACCTGCATCAAAAGATGGAGAGCTGTGGATACGAGAGAGTTCCGAATCAACAGGAATTGCACCTTTCGAGTACTGGATAGTTTATAATAACCGTGATACTGTTATTCATAACACTTTTAATACAATAAATGTATTTCATAAGTACGACAGCCTTCCTTCAGGAAGTTATAAGTTGTTTATAAAAGATTCAAATGGCTGCTATAATACAGATTCCCAGGATGCCAGCATTGTAGCACCCGATATGATCAAGGTTGAATTCAGTAAAAAAGTTTACCGGGGCGATAATAATGTATCATGCAAGAATGAAGATGACGGTTCTGTAGAGGTAAAATCTGTAACAGGAGGCAGTGGAAGTTATTTATACAAATGGTCTTCTGCAACCGGGTTGCCCCTTGGTGTTACAACAAATACCAGTCTGCTTGATAGTGTTCCGGCAGGCAAATATTATCTTATGACAACTGACATATCAGGGTGCATAAAAATGGACAGTGTTATCCTTACTGAACCGCTTGGAATGGAGTTGGCCGGAAGTGCTCTCTCTTTCAGCCCTGATGGAAATTCAAATATCTCATGTAAAGGGGGAAATGATGGATTCATCAAGCTGAATCTTACCGGCGGAACAGGTAAATATAACTATTCATGGGCCAGCCCAACAAATGGTTTTACAGGAAATACAAAGGATATTTTTAATCTGAAGGCAGGTACTTATGTTGGAACCTTTACAGATGAAAACAATTGTGTTCTAAGGCTAATGCCCGGATCAGTATTACCCTCATTTACATTAACTGAACCAGCTCCACTTGAAATTTCCGGCACTACTTCAACTTCAAAAGACGGATCATTTAGTATTAACTGTTACGGTGGAAAAGGGTCTGTTAATATTTCAGTAACCGGAGGAGGTGCGGGTGATTATAAATACAGCTGGAGCACCATAAACGGATCGGGTATTGTTAGTGGCAGTAAAGATCAGAATGCACTTACTTCAGGCACATACACTCTCCTCGTTACCGATTCCAATAATTGCACTGCTTCGAAAGAAATAACACTTACACAGCCCCCTTCCTTCGGTCTTCAGCTTTCGCCAACAAATATTACCTGCCTTTCGACTGAATTTAATAATGGTTCAATCAACCTTACTGTTTCAGGAGGTGTTGCTCCATATAATTATTTATGGTCTAATGGTTCTGTAAATGAAGATATTGCAGGTCTTACCGAAGGTTATTACAGGGTAACGGTTACCTATAATAATACATGTTCTAAAACAGATTCGGTCAGAGTTGAAATGCCAGCACCATTAAGTTTTACTAAAAAAGTTTCTGATTATAACGGGTATAATATAAGCTGCAGTGGTCTTGCTAACGGATCGGTCTCTGTTACACCTTTAAGCGGATTAGCCCCATTCAGTTATAAATGGACAACTCCCGATGGACGATTATTAACAGCAAATGATCTCGCCGGTCTTAAAGCGGGTAAATATACTTTGCTTATTACCGACAGCAATTTCTGTAAGTCAGCTGAAACTATTGACCTAACTGAGCCTGGCCGGCTTGGAATGTCATTAACATTGTCAGAAAGCACATCAGGAGGGTTTAATATTAACTGTGCAGGAGAAAGTACCGGGTCAATTGGTATCGAACCGCTAAACCAGGTGAAATCGGTTAATTACCTTTGGGAGGACGGCATTTTTGGAAGTTCCCGAAGGAATCTTCCTGCAGGCAACTACAGTGTTATTATTACCGATGGAAATAACTGCCATGCCAGTTCTGTAATTACACTGAAAGATCCTGAGTCCCTGAAACTTGCCTTTGATATAACCCAGCCAATTTGTCCCGATAAGCCTGACGGGGAGATAAGATTAAACGTGTCAGGAGGAGTTCCGGGCGCTTCATATTCATACAAATGGTCGGATAATTCAACCGGGAGGAATATATCAAATATTCTAAGAGGATTATATAAAGTAACTGTTATGGACAATAACGGATGTTTCATCAAGGATTCAGTAATGATTAAGCCTTTGAATGAAACATGCCTTGTTATTCCCAATGCAATTTCTCCAAACAACGACCTCATTAATGATGTCTGGAATATTGATAAGATTGAGTTATATCCGCTGATGGAAGTTAAACTGTTTAACAGGTGGGGCGAAATTATCTGGAGATCTCAAAAAGGATATCCCCAGCCATGGGACGGGAAAATCAACGGGGTTAGTCTGCCTATTGACTCTTACCATTATATTATTGATTTGCATAACGGTACGAAACCGATTATAGGAAATGTAACTATTGTCAGATAAAATATTTATTTTTAAGTTTTTGTGAGAAGAGCGGCTTTTATTTTTATTTTCATTCTTTTTGGAAACCTGGCTTTTGGGCAGCAATTGCCATTGTACAGTCAGTACCTTTATAATAAATTTCTTATCAATCCTGCAGTTGCCGGAAGCGACGGCTTTACAAGCATTAACCTGACCGCCCGGGAACAATGGGTGGGTTATTCCGGCGCACCACGCACCTTTTCTTTCAGCTTTCAGACAAGAGTGCTTAAACGTAGTTATATTCTTAAACAAACAAAGGTATCCCGTCAGGTTTTCAGGCCAAAATCAGATGGGAAAATTGGCTTTGGAGGGTATGTATTCAGCGACAAGAACGGACTTGTACAAAGAACAGGTTTTCAGGCCTCATATGCCTATCATATGTGGCTGCAAAGCAGTACCCAGCTTTCTATGGGACTGGCATTTACCGGTTATCATTATAAGATTGATGAAACGCAATTGAGTTTTGAGGATCCCAATGAACCATGGCTCAATAATAATCTTCGGCGCGGCTTGTTTATTCCGGATGTGACATTCGGGATCTACCTGTTAAATCTGAACAGCAGTCTGGGCTTTTCTGCCGATCAGCTGCTTCAGGCTTCAGCAAAAGTGGGGAACTATGCTTATCAGAACTTCAAGATGGTAAGACACTACTACCTCTTTGGATCATACGATTTCAACCCTGTAAATGTTATTAAGGTCCAGCCATCATTTATCCTTATGATGTCAGAAGAACTGGCTCCGCAAGCCGATATTGGAATTACATATATTTATCACGAGGATATATGGGGAGGGCTGGCTTTTCGTACCAGCGGTGCATTAATTGCAAATATTGGGTTACAATATAATAATGTATTTATCGGATATGCTTTTGATTTTACTCTTCAGGAAATTCAGAGAATAACCTACGGAACACATGAAATAACACTTGCAGTGAAGTTTGGTGATAAGACGAGAAGATACAGATGGCTCGATCGGTATTGATCCTCTGTTTTTATGAAGAGTGTGGAAATGTGGTTGGTTTACGCATAAGATAAATAATTGAACTGCTTCGTTTTCGGTTGATAACCGTTAAAAGAGAGAAATACATACCCTTCAGGATTCCTGTCATAAAAGGTAACTTTGTACCCTTGTATCTTTCACTGAGAATAGAAATGTAAAATACATCAAGGGGCAATGTTCTGATGTCTCCGGCTACTCCACCGGTTTTTTTCATAAACAAACCGAAGGATAAGGTACTGAAATGCCATAAATGTCTTGGAACATCGTAAGCAGCCCAATACTTCCCATAATATTCTGCATCATAGGAATTACAATTCGGCAAGGCGATCAGGCACAGACCGCCGGGTTTTAAAAGCCGCATTATCTCTGATGTATAATTTAACGGGTCATGAAAATGTTCAAGAACATGCCAGAGTGTGATACAATCAAAACTATCAGAAGCGAGGGTTGATATCTGTTCGGGGCTGATAATTTCCAAACCAAATCTCGTTGAAGAATGAACACGCGCTTTTTCATTAATCTCAATTCCATTAACCTGCCATCCTGCTTTTTTCATTGCGGCAGCAAAATGGCCGGTCCCGGTGCCTATGTCGAGAAGAGTTCCTTTCTTCAGTCCAGTAACATTTCTGACCAGGGCGCTCTTCCTTTGCAGCATCAGACTTCTTACAATGCGGTATAATTTATTGGAAAGGCCTTTTGATGTGTCGCTGTGCGATATGTAATCCTCCGATTCATAATACCTGCCTGCTTCATTTTCATCAGGATAATCCTGTGTAAAAACGAAACCACAATCGCCGCACCTGTTTAAATTAAAAACCTCTTTACTGAGAAAATGATCAGTGCAGCTGAGATGTAAAAATATCTGATCAGATTCACAAAGTGGACACGTCTTATGATGCATCATGCTATTCAGACTTGGGTTTCATTTTAAATTCAGCCACAAAATAGCCTGCAACCAAAAGGATAAACAGGAATGAGCTTGCAAACGAAATTTTATTTCCAACATCAAATGAGGAGGGCTTAAAGACAAATTTTATTTCGTGTTCACCTGAAGGGATAACCATCCCTCTCAGCACATAATCAGCGCGGAAATATTTACTCTCTTTACCGTCGATATAGCTTTTCCAGCCGGCAGGGTAGTATATTTCCGAAAAAATGGCAAGCTTCTCGCCTGAGGCTTTGCTGGAATATATCAGCTCATTAGCCTTATAGGATTTAAGAAATATTGTATCCCCGTCTGTGACCGGATAATCACTCTTGGTTACCAGATCTTTAAAGCGCTTGTCAATTGTTGCCTGTTTTGATGGCTGAAGGTTGTTTATACTTGAAAGTTCTTCATTTGCATTACCGGCGAATACCGGGGTTTGAACAAACCAGGCATTACCTGAAGCATTTTGATTTACCAGAGGAGGAGCTTCCTGATTATATATTATATATTTGGCATTTAGCATATTAAGGGCGGGAGTAAGATTGAAAACTGCCTGAAATTCTTCAAGTGTTTTTACATTCTGGCCTATTGTCTGAATCATGCTGATATCGCGGCTTAATGATGTATCTATGAGTTCCTGGTATCTCTTTAGCTTGGCCCCATGATATCCACCTATAGATTTATGATATAAAGAAGTTGATGCATCATTGAATGGAGAGACACTCATATTGAGGACCCTGTAATCTGAAACATCCTTTAAAATAAAATTGTCAGCAACAGAGGGTGCTGATAGTTTCATTTTTACTTCCTTCCTCATAAACTTGTCGGCATTTAAGTATCTTTTGTCGACAAACCACATATCAGTAAGGAAAAGTATGGCAAAAAGATATATTACATACTCTTTCTTTATCTTTTCATAGTAAAATGCAAGAAGAAGAATTGTTCCAAGCAGGATCAGAATGAAAGATCGCAGAGAATCGCTTCTTAAAAGATCTTTCCTGTCAGAAATAAGTGCAGAAGAGAGCCATTCCGGGACTTGCGACTGCAACTCCGCCGGAGATATAAAGGAACCAGCCAGTGCAGGGAAGAGAATTAAAAGCAGTGTAATACCACCGGTTATCCCGAAAGCAATTTTTATTCCTTTCAGTATATCTTTCTTTGAAGCAGTTCCATTAAAGATATCGCGTAAAGCAAGTATTCCCAGCAGTGGAATACAGAATTCGGCTATAACGAGTGTCATTGTAACGGCCCTGAACTTATCATATCCGGGGAAATAGTCGAGGAAAAAATTGGTCAGCGGCATAAAATTCTTTCCCCAGGCAAGCATTACAGAGAGCAATGTTGCCGCAAGGAGCCACCATTTTTCAACGCCTTTTACTAAAAATAATCCTAGAATAAACAGGAAGAAGATAACAGCTCCGACATAAACGGGGCCATCAACCCATGGCTGCGTGCCCCAGTACTGCTGAAACTGATTTACATATTGAGCAGCGTTGTTCTTCCGTAAAGCAGTAACAGTTTCGGAGTTTTTATCAAATGGCTGGCATGCACCACCTCTGACGTCTGGGATAAGCAGTGTAAGTGTTTCCCCCACGCCATAACTCCATTGAGTAACATAATCTTTATCGAGGCCGCCGGTTTTGTTTGAATCATTGGTTACCAGTTCCGACTTGCTTCTTGTAGAATATTTTCCATATTCATAGGTAGTATATAATGAACTGAAATTCATACCGACCGAAAGCAATACTGGAATTATCAGGATCGCTGAACTTTTTAAGAATCGCATAATCTCTTTTTTCCTCACAGAAAAAACAAATTCGGCAATAATGAATACAAGAATGCAGAGGAAAGAATAATAGGTAATCTGAGGATGGTTTGCCAGTATTTCGAGAGTAAGGAAAAAGGTTGCTATCAGTGCTCCTTTAATGGCATTGTGTCTGTAGGAGTAATATATGCCACCTATCATCGGAGCCATATACGCAATTGCTAATGACTTTGTGTTATGGCCTGCAGCCAGTATAAAGAAGAAGTATGTTGAGAATCCGTAAACAATAGCACCGGCAACTGCCAGCCGCTGGTCGACCTTGAAAAACAGAAGCAAAACATAAAAACCCAGCATTGAAAGAAATATTGAAGCAATGGGTAATCTGAATATAGTCAGGAGGTTATGAGCATAACGGATGATGTTACCTGAATATTTTGCAGAAATAAGATAGGCAGGCATTCCGCCGAACATAGAGTTTGTCCATAGCGGTTCCTCTCCATATTTTGCCCTGAAGTCGCTGATTTCCTTCGAAGAATTCTTTGAAACAGTTACATCATTTGTATGAAGTACTTTTCCCTCAAGAACAGGATAAAAATAGATTACGGAAATTACTACAAAAATCACCGTCGCAAGAAAATGGGGTAAAGCCTTGTTAAATATGTTTTTGATTTCCATTTAAAAGTGTGTTTTTAATATTTTAGTCAATAGCAAAAGTATGTAATTATCAGGTATTTTTAATTATAAATATTTCCATCTGCAATTTCATTCCTGTGAAACAGCTTAATGCAGCTTCAGGCGAAAATTATTTTGACAAAACTAAATCAATATTTCAGCTTATAGTATCTTTGTCTTCAATTAGAATGAACAAAGAAATAATCCTCCTTACACTATTTTGACAGGCATATAATTATCTGATGGAAAGAAAATTATCAATTATTACTGTTAACCGCAATAATTGCGATGGATTGAAGAAAACAATCAGTAGTGTAATTGCGCAGAGCTATAAGAATTTTGAATTCATTATTATTGATGGAGACTCAACGGACGGCAGTGCTGAGGTTATAAGGGATAATTCCTCCTATCTGAGTTACTGGATCAGTGAACAGGATAAGGGTACATATGATGCCATGAATAAGGGGATAATGGTTTCGAAGGGTGAATATTGCCTGTTTCTGAACTCAGGTGATTACCTGGTAGACTGTAATGTACTTGAAAAGATTTTCAGTCACGGTATACTGGCTGATATTGTATCGGGTGATGTGCTGAAAATAAGACCAAACGGTAAGTTCAGGAGAGTAGCTTCGCCGGAAAGTATTTCACTTCATAAATTATGTATTCACAGTCTGCCCCATCAGGCGTCTCTTATTAAAAGAAGTTTATTTAATGAAACAGGTTATTATACTGATAGTTATAAAATAGCCTCTGACTGGGAGTTTTTTCTTAAGGCACTAGTCATTCATGAAAAGAGCTACCTGCATATAGCTGTTGACATAAGCTATTTTAAGATAGGCGGAATAAGCAGCAGGAAAGAAAATTTCCAGCTGGCCAGGGAAGAATCACACGACATTCTGAAAAGAAATTTCCCGAAGATGGAAGAGGATCTTATGGAATACAGGTATTTCTATAACTCAAACTTCGGGCAGATAATTAACCTGATTAAAAGAAAAAAGAAGCTTTATAAATTTATTGATAATGTCTGCGGATGGCTGTTAATGACTAAAAAAACCATTGCAGGCAAGTAGATCAGGTTTTCCACTTTCGGCATATGTTCCTCAGGGCAAACTGAATGTTGGACATAATGCCTCCTCCCGGGAATTCATTCAGGTGAATTTCATTAAAATAGGATTGCAGGGCCGGCTTTGCCGATTCAGGTAATGATACAATAACATCTTCAGCTGTAAACGTAAAGTACTCCTCATCCTCATTAAGAAGAGCGGTTAGCTCCTTTAATCCCGGCCACAAACCGGAGTTTTGCGGCTCAGGCGGAGGTTTCAGGAAAAACCGGGCATCGTCAATTATCAGGATGTGTTTGTGAACAGATTCTTTAATGATTCTGATCTCATCCAAAAGAGGGCAGGGATCGTCGCTTCCGTATGTATCTCCTCCACACCAGTGTGCATCGAGCCAGAATACGCAAGGATGATCGATCTGGTCAACGACATTTTTTAGTTGAGATGCTGAATTCCCGAATAAAGAATGAACGTTTTTATATTTACTAAGGATTTTCGAAGACAAATTAAAAAGTTCTTCAGAGTTTTCTATGGTATAAACCTCGCGGAATAACCCTGCTGCCCACATTGAAGTTTTGCCCTTATAGGTCCCTGTCTCAACAAATACTTCAATCGAAAAATGTTCCCGGATAAGAAGTACAAGGTTTTTTGGAATTCCAAATGTAACTGCTCCCATATTGTTTTTATAGAAACGCCAAAAGTAAGAATTTGTTTTTTAACACCGGATTTCTTTAAAACTCTTTTTGGTTTAACCTGCTACTAATATTTTTATACTGAGGGTCAGTTTAACATGGCATCAAATATTGATTAAATTTACCGGGACTTTTCTAAATTTAACCTATTATGCTCGATAAGGTAAGGAAAATAGGGACAAATACAATGTTCTATGGACTTGGGAATGTTCTTAACAAGTCTCTGGGGTTTATTCTTATTCCTGTCTATGCCAGACTGATACCTATTGGGCAATATGGAGTTCTTGCCATTCTGGAACTTATAATAATGCTATTACTGGCTTTACTTAATTTCGGGATAACTTCCGGACATGAGCGATTCTTTTTTCTTGAGAAAGAGAAAAAAGAGTATAATAAATTCCTGTACAATAATGTTTTATGGTTATTCCTGTTCTCTCTGGTGTCTCTGGCAACAATCTCATTATTCAGGCCCGGGATATCAATGTTATTCTGGGGAACACCCGATTATTCCTATTTGCTTTTTCTGGCGGGGCTAATCACTTTTGTTGAGATCAACAACATCATTCCTTTGCAGATACTTCAATATGAGGGAAAACCATTAAACTATATTATTACGAACCTTATCAGACTGGTGATAAGCGTTCTTGCAACAATATATTTTGTTGTCTCAGGGAAACTTGGAATTGAAGGGATTCTGTACGGACGACTGGCGGGCTCCGGTCTGGCAATGGTTTATCAGTTCTTCACTATTATCCTGCCAAGAATAGTGGTCCGGTTTGATTTCAGCAAAGTAAAAATGACGGTTCGCTATGGCCTTCCCATTACAGTTTCATTGATTGGTTATCTCATATTTGCATCAAGCGACAGGTATATGATTAACTGGCTTCTTGATGAGAGCCAGACAGGTATGTATGGGTTCGGATTCAAAATAGCCAATATTGTTATGCTGCTGGTTCAGTCGATCGGTATCGGTTATCTTCCAACAATGTATCAGCAGGAAAAGCAGGAAAACAATATCCGGTTCTACAGGAAGATGTTATTTTATTACACCTTTATTATGACCTATGCGGTACTCTTCTTTTTGTTCTTTTATAAAATCATTCTTTGGCCGGTTGTACAGAATAAAGAGTACTGGAACGGTGTGCTGATCGTCCCTGTCATGTCGTTTGCTTTTTTGATAATGGGAATGAATTATTTCGTAAATATTGGTCTGATATTAAAAAATAAAACACGCTATTATTTTATTCCTACTTTTATAGCGGCACTAGTAAATATTGGTTTGAATTTCATACTGATCAAAAGGTTCGGCTTTATCGGAGCGGCATATTCAGCATTGATATCTCAGATAATCAATACGGTTATGATTACCGCAATCGCCAACAGGTTCATGCCGATAGGATTTGAATGGAAGAAAATACTCACTGTATTGATTCTGGCAATTGTTTTCTTTTTGATTGGAATAGAACTTGAAACGGTCCATAAAGTTTTGATTGCTGCCATCAGGATCCTTCTGTTGATTTTATTTCCATTTGTTCTTTACAAGCTTAATCTATTTGAAGCAATTGAATTAGAGAGAGGTAAACAAGGATTATTGAAGCTGAGAAGCAGGATAAAGATATTTATGAAACAGGGAAGTTGATTTGACCTTAACTGAAATACAATAACGGAATGAGTCTGAAAAACCAAATACTTAAGATTATTAGATCAATATTAAATCCTATAGGCTACGATATTGTAAAGCATAAAACAAACCATCCTTTTCATATTGTTCACAGTCATCTTAAAATGAATAATATAAATGTAGTTCTGGATGTTGGGGCAAATGGCGGGCAATACAGCACCGAGCTTCGCAAAGCCGGTTATAAAGGGCGCATTATTTCATTTGAACCATTAAATCAGGCTTATAAGGATTTATGTAAAAGGGCTCAAAAAGATAATAGCTGGCAAACTTTCAATTTTGCTCTCGGCGATACTTCAGGCAAAACATTGATACATGTTTCGAAACATTCTCCAAGCAGTTCTCTCCTTCAAATGACAAAGCTCCATAAAGAGGCTGCTCCCGGGTCGGAGTACCTTCAGGCTGAGGAGATTGAAATCAGGACCCTTGATTCTCTTTTCAACACACTGGGTATTGAAGGTGAAAAGATATTTCTTAAAGTGGATACACAGGGATATGAAAAGAGAGTTCTCGACGGAGCCGTAAATTCTTTATCTTCGGTTTCAGGTCTTCAGCTCGAATTGTCTGCTGCAGAACTTTATGAGGGAGAAGATCTGTATTATTCAATTTGTCGTTTTGTAGAAGAAAAGAGTTTTCGTCTTGTAAGGATAATACCGGGTTTTGTTCATAAAGGTACCCGCGAAATGCTGCAGTTCGATGCCATATTTTTCAAAATAGAGAAATGACGCGGGTAGCTGTAAAAAATAAATTGTTATGACTAAAACGACTGACAGTGAGATAAATGCCCAAACAGAAGAGAAACCTGTTCTTCTTTATTTCTATCAGGATGCATCATCTTTTGTTAATCAGGATAATAAATTCTTCAGGGAATATTACACGGTTAAAGAATTTACGTTTAAGGCTTCTCATAAACTATATCTTCCTTTTATTTTTTTTCTGCAGAAGCTGTTTCTGCTGGCCAATATTCGCAAGGCTTCAGTTTTAGTTTGCCAGTTTGCCGGTTATCACTCATTTCTTCCGGTAATTTTTGCAAAGATATTTCATAAACCCTGCCTTATTGTTGTTGGAGGAACCGATTGTGTTTCATTTCCCTCAATTAATTACGGTAATCTGCGTAAACCACTTCTTCGCTGGTTTACCCTTAAAAGCCTGAAGTTTGCGACTCATATCGCATCCCCAAGTGAGGCACTCGCAGAATGTGATTATACCTACACAGGCAATGATTATTCAAAACAGGGCTTCAGGTTTTTTGACAGGTCAATAAAAACAGCCGTAACAGTTATTTTCAATGGTATTGATACTTCTCATTTCAAGATGGTTGCCGGATTGAAAAGGAAACGGACATTCCTCACGGTTTGTAATATTATTGACCGGCGGAATTTTCGTTTAAAAGGTATTGACCTTTTTATTGAGATGGCAGTCAGGAATCCCGATTGTGAATTTACAATTATCGGGAGAGTTGTACCGGGTTTTGGTATATCGACCCCCGCCAATGTAACAATGGTTGATTATGTACCCCATGAAATGCTTCCTGAGAAAATGGCGGAGTTTTCTTTCTATTGTCAGCTTTCTTTATCGGAAGGATTTGGAGTAGCTCTTGCAGAAGCAATGGCATGTGGATGTGTTCCAATAGTAAGCAAGGTAGGAATACTTGATTTTATTACGGGCGATTCAGGGTTTGTCCTTAAGAAGTATAGTGCAGAACAGCTTATGGGGATCATTGGAAAAGCTTTGGAATCGGATATTGATTTTCGGGCTCAGAAGGCACGGGCCAGAGTTGTTGAGCTGTTCGACAGCAAAATACGAAGATCTGCATTGCTGAAGCTTCTTAAGGAACTGCGCCGTTGATGTATTGTAATAATAAGGAATTCAAGTTATTACATTAATATTGCATCAGAAGAGTACTTTTTTCAAAAGATAAAATAAAGATAAATGATGATACAGTTATTCTACAGAATTATCTATAACAGCAAAATAAATATTATTCTCAGGAATGTAAATAAGTTCTTTCTTTCAGTTATCCCTGGTAAAATAAAGATTCCTCCCTCCGGAGTTTTGAAAATCAGAAATTCAGATGGAGAGGTACTGAAAATCAAAACCAATCAGACCAACTATTTAACCCATCTGATCTTCTGGGAAGGGGGATACCGGAGTTTTGAATATACCGGCATATTTCTTAAACTGATAAAGAAGGTGAACACTTTCTATGATATCGGAGCCAATATAGGTTACTACTCGCTTCTTGCTGCTATGGAGAATAAAAAAGTTAAAGTGGTGGGTTTTGAACCTGCAACCGGTCCGCTCTTCTATTTTAATGAAAATGTCAGGATCAACTCCTTCAGAAATATTGTTGTAGAGCCGGTTGCCCTGTCACATAAAGATGGCGAGATTGAATTCTATGAAATAAAAAACAAGAAGTACAGATACCTTGAATATAACCTTGGTGGAGAAAGCAATACTGGCAGTAAAACAACAGGGAGAAATTTTGTACTGAACAAAGTCAAAACAACAACGCTCGATAACTATGTGAAGATCAATAGCGAGATGCAAATAGATCTGATAAAAATGGATACTGAAGGGACAGAGAATCTCATCCTTGAATATTCACATCTTGTGTTAAGTGAAATGAAGCCGGTTATAATCTGTGAAACATTATTTAATACTATTGAACCGGAGCTGGAGAAAATAATGCGGTCATATGGCTACGGGTTTTACAATCATATACCTTCCGGATTACAAAAGGTGGATACAATAATAAGAACAGAAGATGACGGAATAAGTAACTGTTTCTTTGTTCATCCTGACAAATACTATCTGATTGAAGAGTTTATTGTCTGACAGTTTTTCAGAAATTGATGAAAATGGTTGATTATTTAAGCAGCTCAGCAAATTTCATTGTAAGATTGATTCTGCTGAATTCCGGAGGAGCCGGTTTTAATGAATTCTGTGGTTCATTGTAATAACCGGTAAGAATCCGTATAATGCCCTCTTTATCGTCATATCCTGCACATTTCCCATGAGAGGTAGCGGCCAGGATCTCAGCTGCATCACCATCTTCAGGGCCAATGCATAATACCGGTTTCTCGGAAGCGAGATATTCAAAAATTTTCCCGGTTATAATGCTTTTGTTACTGTGATGATCAGGAATTATAAGAAGCAGAACAGAAGATTCATTCATATATCTTATTGCCTCGTGATGATCTGAGTAGGGGATAAATTCAGCAGGTGAATTAGCGGATTCTGATAATATACGGGCTCTCTGTGATGGGGAAACAGTACCTGTAAACCTTAACCTGATGTTGAAGCCTTTATTGACAAGATGCTTAATTGCAGCTAAAAATCCTTCAACAGGATATGAATCAGAAAGAGTTCCGATATAGGATATCGTAAATTGTTCCGGATATACCGGGGTTAGTCCGGTAAAGTCTTCATTATCATAGCCATTTGGAATTACTTCTGTTTTACTTTCAATCCCCGGAAACTTTGCCGAAAATAAGCTCTTCAGTGAGTTGCCAACAGTAATAATCGTATCAGCGCCGAGAAGAACCTTTTTCTCGTAATTCTGATCAATCTTTTTTGCAAGCGGGGTATGATAAAACTGATGATAATAGTAAATATCAGTCCAGGGATCGCGAAGATCTGCAATCCAGTTAATATCGGGGAATCTATTTTTAATTTTTAGTCCAATCAGCTGGGAAGAGTGTGGCGGGCTGGTTGTTACAATGTGTTTAATGCCTTCTTTTTCAATAATCCTGCACGCCTCACTGAAAGCATATTTATTCCAGCCTTTTCTCGGATCGGGAATGAAAAAATTCCCGCGTACAAACCTGAGAATTTTACCTGTTAAGCTTTTATTATCATTATTTGCAAAACCTGAAGATGGGATTCTGCTCTTATCTTTCTTATAAAACCTGAAATAATCTGTTGCTTTTGTTCGGTAGACTTTTAAATCGCCGGATATTTCATCGGCGAGAGTTTTATCAACAGACGGATAAGCAGCATAATCAGAATCGACAGTAAGAATAACGGGTTCCCATCCTGATAATGGCAGGTACTTTGAAAACTTAAGCCACCTTTGAACTCCGGCTCCTGAACCAGGAGGCCAGTAGTAGGTGACAATAAGAATCTTGGCCATTTTAAAGTTTCTTTAATAAACTTTGAAGAGAGACTTTTTCTTTAATTATATCCCTCAGCTGTCCGATAGTGACTCTTTCCTGAGCCATAGAATCACGATATCTGATCGTAACAGTATTATCTTCAGGTGTTTGATGATCTATAGTAATGCAGAATGGTGTGCCGATTGCATCCTGACGTCTGTAACGTCTTCCGATAGAATCTTTATCGTCATACTGGCAGTTGAAGTCGAACCTGAGATCATTAACAATTTTTTCAGCAATCGCTGGCAGCCCGTCTTTCTTAACAAGAGGCATTACAGCCAGTTTTACAGGAGCCAGAAATGAAGGTAACCTCAATACAACCCTTATATCGGTTGTTCCATCCTCTTTTTTAAGTTCTTCTTCAGTATAAGCAGCTGACACAATCTGGAGGAACATCCTGTCGACACCAATGGATGTTTCGATAACAAAAGGCACATATGATTCCCCTTTCTCCGGATCGAAATACTGCATTTTTTTACCGCTGAACTCCTGATGTTGTTTGAGATCATAGTCGGTACGTGAATGAATTCCTTCAACCTCTTTAAAACCGAATGGGAATTTGTATTCAATATCTGTGGCGGCATTTGCGTAATGGGCAAGTTTGACATGGTCGTGGAAACGATAATTCTCACTTCCGAAGCCAAGTGCCTGATGCCAGTTCATACGAGTCTCTTTCCATTTTTTAAACCATTCCAGCTCGCTGCCCGGCTGAACAAAAAACTGCATCTCCATCTGTTCAAACTCCCTCATCCTGAATATGAATTGTCTGGCAACTATTTCATTACGGAATGCTTTTCCAATCTGCGCAATGCCGAATGGAATCTTCATTCTTCCGGTCTTTTGTACATTCAGGAAGTTTACAAATATCCCCTGAGCTGTTTCCGGACGTAGATAGATTTTATTAGCCCCTTCAGCAGTTGAACCCATTTCAGTGGAAAACATAAGGTTAAACTGCCTTACATCTGTCCAGTTACGGGTACCTGATATCGGACATACTATTTCATTATCAATTATAATCTGTTTTATTTCAGCAAGATCGGTATCATTCAGAGCTTTCGCGAACCTTGCATTGAGCTCATCGATTTTCACCTGGTTGGCTAATACCCTGGGATTTGTTTCACGGAATTTCTTCTCATCGAAAGTATCCGCAAACCGTTCCCTTGCCTTCTCCACCTCTTTGGTTATTTTATCCTCGAGTTTTGCAAGATGCTCTTCAATAAGCACATCAGCCCTGTATCTCTTTTTTGAATCTTTATTATCGATGAGAGGGTCATTAAAGGCATCCACATGTCCCGATGCTTTCCATATTGTTGGGTGCATGAAAATAGCTGAATCGAGTCCGACAATATTGTCGTTGAGCAGAACCATGCTGTCCCACCAGTATTTCTTGATATTATTTTTAAGTTCAACACCGTACTGTCCGTAATCATAAACAGCACTTAACCCGTCATATATTTCACTCGAAGGGAAAACATATCCATATTCCTTGCAATGAGCAACCAGTTTTTTAAAAACATCGTCCTGAGCCATAATTCTTTTATATTACTTTTTCGGAGAGCAAAAGTAATTCAAAAACTTCTGTTTTACAATTTGTTTATCTCTTCCGGGGCTTTTGGGCGCATTCATTAACTTATAGTGCTGTTTCAGTGATGTTCCGCTATCCAATTTATTCAGGGATATATTTTCTTTAAAGTGGAGGGGAGCAGGGTTTAGAGACCCGGAATAAAAATCCTGAAATCTATTTGTATATTTACCTTTTGTTTCCAAAGCAAAATTGATGAAAAAGAGAACAGATTTTCTGGTAATAGGTTCAGGAATAGCAGGTCTTACATTTGCACTTAAGGCTTCTGTGTTTGGCAAAGTGACAATTGTTACCAAAGCAACTCTTGAAGATTCGAATACGAAATATGCCCAGGGTGGTATCGCTGCAGTATTCAGTGAACCGGATAATTTTCAGAAGCATATCAAGGATACTTTAATTGCAGGTGATGGCTTTTGCAATGAGGATGTTGTGCGGATGGTTGTTGAAGATGCACCTGAAAGAATAAAAGATCTGATAGAATTGGGCGTCTCGTTCGACCGAAAAGAAGACGGGACCTATGATCTTGCAAAGGAAGGCGGACATACGGAACACAGGATCCTTCATCATAAAGACAGAACAGGGGAGGTTATTCAGAAAACCCTGATGGAACAGGTCAGGAGTAATCCAAACATCGAAATATTTGAACAGCATTTTGCTATAGAGATACTTACTCAGCATCATCTTGGAGAGGTTCTGAAGAAGAACAATCCGGATATCAAATGTTTCGGAGCTTATGTCGCTGATCTTGTAAACCAGAAGGTTATTACTTTTCTTTCGAAGATTACAATAATGGCTACCGGGGGTATGGGTAATGTCTATATGACTACCACCAATCCTGAAATTGCCACGGGCGATGGCGTGGCGATGGTCTACAGGGCCAAGGGAACGGTTGAAAACATGGAGTTTGTTCAGTTTCATCCTACATCATTATTTGATCCGAATAAAAGACCTTCATTTCTCATTACGGAGGCGTTGCGGGGATATGGTGCCGTTTTGAAAAATATGGCCGGTGAGAAATTTATGAAGAGGTATGACAGCCGGGGATCACTTGCACCCCGGGATATCGTTGCACGGGCAATTGATAATGAGATGAAGATCTGGGGCGACGATCATGCATGGCTCGATTGTACCCATCTTAATGCTGCCGGGCTGACCGACCATTTTCCCAATGTTTACGAACATTGTCTGGCTCGTGGCGTTGATATTACAAAAGACATGATCCCTGTTGTACCTGCTGCCCATTATTCGTGCGGAGGTATTAAAGTAGATACCGATGGACAGAGCAATATTAACAGGTTATATGCTTTGGGCGAAGTTTCATCTACCGGTCTGCACGGAGCAAACAGACTGGCTTCCAACTCATTGATAGAAGCAGCGGTATATGCCCACCGCGCAGCTATACATTGCGGGACACGGCTCAGCACTCTTAAATTTGAGGAAAAGGTCCCTGACTGGGATTATAAGGGCACTACCCACCTCGAGGAGATGATCCTTGTTACACAGAATTACAAGGAGGTTCAGATGATTATGAGTAATTATGTGGGAATCGTCAGGTCAGACCTCAGGCTTGAGAGGGCGCTTATACGTCTTGAAATTATTTACAAAGAGACCGAAAGCCTTTACAAAAGATCTCTCATCTCCAAAAAAATCTGTGAACTGAGAAACCTTATCAATGTTGGATACCTTATAATAAAAATGGCCAAAAACAGGCAGGAAAGTATTGGCCTTCATTATTCTATTGACCATCCGAAAAGGTCAGTTTCTGAATTCTAACTAATATGTTCTATGAATCATCTTGAATCTTCTTTTAAAGGCCAGAACAGCTTCCTGAGATATTCTATAATGGTTGCTGTTGTATTAATTGCTTCAAATACTATTGGCGCTTTACCGTTACTTGTGGGCATATTAATAAAGTCAGTCTCAAATCCGGACGCTTTTTCGCAGCTTACAGCCAATCCCAATGATTACAGTGTGTTGGGTCTCGATCCGAATGTTTTGCTCATAATGATGATAGTGCCGTTTGTTGCCGGTCTGGCAGCTTTTAAAATATTTGTGAAACCACTTAATGGACGAACGCTGAAAAAAACAATTAATGGAACAGACCGGATAAGATGGAATCGGTTTTTTATTTCAGCCTTAATCTGGTTCTTGCTTTCGGCTATCTATTTTTTCATCTACCTTAAGCTGGATCCGGCTAACTTTACATTGAATAACAGTTCTGTTTCAATAATTATTCTGGTTCTGATCTCAGTTCTGCTAATCCCTTTCCAGGCAGCATTTGAAGAGGTATTGTTCAGAGGATATCTTATGCAGGGCTTTGCCGTCTTGTTGAAAAACAGGTGGATGCCAATGGTGATTACCTCCGTTCTGTTTGGCCTGATGCATTCCTTAAATCCCGAAGTAAAAGAATTCGGGTTTCTTACAATGATTCCACAATATATTATTTTTGGAATGATATTTGGATTAATCACCATTCTTGATGACGGAATAGAAGCTGCAATGGGAGCTCATGCAGCAAATAACATATTCCTTTGTATTATGGTAACAAACAGATCCTCAGCCTTGCAGACTCAAGCTATTTATGAGCAGCATAATATTTATCCATGGACTGAGTTTACAGCCCTTCTTTTAACAGGGATTATTTTTATTTTGATTCTGAAGAGAGTTTTTAAATGGGAAGGATTTGGTGTGCTTTTCAGTAAACTAAAGGTTGAAAAGGATCCGATTCAGATTCCGTAAACGGATGTTTTATCTTCAGTTCTGAAGTCGCCCCATTTTTGTTTTATCTCTTCAATGATTATTTTGATTTCAGGAACATCAACTGCAGTAAGCAATCTCAGCCGTGTTTCTTTAAAATGAGGCAACCCTTTAAAATAATTTGAGAGGTGGCGGCGCATTTCATAAATAGCTCTTTTTCCCTCCTTATATTCAAGCGATTTTTCAAGATGAAGGAGTGCAATATCAGCTTTCTCATTTACCGATGGTTCAGGTAAAAGTTCCCCTGTATTCAGAAAATGCCTTGTATCGCGAAAGATCCATGGCCGGCCCACGGTAGCCCGTCCGATCATTATGCCATCAACACCATACCTGTCAAACATCTCTTTTGCTTTTTCAGGGCAATCAATATCGCCATTCCCGATTATAGGAATTTTCATTCTCTGATTATTCTTAACGGCACCGATAAGAGTCCAGTCGGCAGCCCCTTTGTAAAACTGTGACCTTGTACGACCATGAATTGTCAGTGCTTTTATACCTGTGTCCTGTAGACGTTCGGCCACTTCAACTATGTTTTTACTGTCATCATCCCATCCAAGCCGGGTCTTTACCGTCACAGGCAGTTTTACGGCTTTTACAATAGCTTCTGTCATCTCCATCATAAGTGGGATATTCCTTAGCATCCCAGCTCCGGCACCCCTGTTGGCGATCTTTTTTACCGGACATCCGAAATTGATATCGATCAGTTCAGGTTTTGCCTCTTCTGCAATCAGAGCCGCCTCTGTCATTGCCTCAGTAAGGTGCCCGTAAAGCTGAATACCGATAGGCCTTTCAAAATCGTAAATATCAAGTTTCCGTACACTTTTTTCTCCATCCCTGATGAGCCCGTCGGATGAGATGAACTCAGTATACATAACATCGGCACCATGCATCTTGCAAATCATCCTGAACGAAGGATCAGTAATATCCTCCATCGGAGCAAGAAATAAAGGGTGTTCTACCAATGATATGCCGCCTATTGTCAAAAGTGCTGTTTTTATTCGGGTAAATAAATAACTTTAGAGTGCAAAAGTAATAAAATGGACGACAACCGCAGGTATCTCTGTTTTAATGAAAGGAGTCCCGTTTTTCAGCTGGCTCTTTCTTTGGTTATTGTGCTTGGCGCAGGGACATTCCTGTTTGCTTTTTGTCTGCTTGCCGGACTTGTTATTTTTGACGTGAAAATATTTCAGCTTAAAGATCTTATTTCATCATGCAGTGAAAAAGATCTGGCATTTTTAAGGTATATTCTGATTTCGCAACAGGTTTGCCTGTTCATTATTCCTTCAATAATAATACTCAGGCAATTTGATCCCGGCAACCAGAAGAGTATTTCAGTTTTTAAAAAAACATCTCCAAATGAGATAGCTCTGGTTGTTTTACTTGCATTTTGCATATTTCCTGTTACCTGGTTTACAGGACAATTAAACGCCGGAATGACTCTTCCGGACTGGCTTTCCGGGGTGGAAAAATGGATGATTGAATCAGAAAGCAGGGCGAATAGGTTTTTAGAGCTGATTATGGTGCGGGAAACCTTCCGGGTAATTTTATTGAATCTGTTTATGATTGCTGTTCTTCCGGCATTCGGGGAGGAGCTGATCTTCAGGGGGATTTTTCAGAGAATATTTGGCAAACTTTTCAAATCAGGACATGCTGCTGTCTGGGCTACAGCATTTATCTTCAGCACACTGCATTTCCAGTTTTTTGGTTTTATACCGCGATTTATAATGGGGCTTGTTTTTGGTTATCTTTTTTTATTGAGTGGTAACCTCTGGCTTCCGGTAATAGCTCATTTTGTGAATAATGCTGTGCCGGTAATTATTGCCGGAATTATGGGGATGGAGAAATTAAATGAACTTCAGGGTGTTCCGATATTGGAACAGCTTATTGTTCTTCCTCTTCCTGTTTTAGGTATTGTCCTGATATTCAGACATATAACAAACAAAGGAAGAGAGGCCGATTCTTTAAGTCAGAGAGAGTCTCCTCCTTCAGATTGATTATTGCAGGTAAATCTGACTCTGCGCTTCGGCAGCGTTTGCTTTATCCATTTCGTTTTTCCTGTAGAAATAGACAAGCCCGTAATTCTCACTCTGAACCTTTCTCATCTCTTCAGGAAGAGTGCTGTGGGTTTTTTCAACCTCATTCCATATCTGAAGAATAATATCGTCAGCCTCTTTTCTGAGATTATTGTTTTTGTCAATATATACCGATGTTTTTCTGGCAAGATTATTATGATGATTCCATGCTTCAATGAAATTTTCAAATCTGACTTTTACTACTGCAATAGTCGGATTGGTGATAGGACTACCTCCTTTTCGGATTCTGAACTCTTCACCTTCAATAATTCTTCTTCCCCAGCTTGTTAATTCGTTCTCGGTATTAAGAGAGGGCACTGTTGCCTCCTCTGGTGCAAGCCCATAATATGCTCTGGTTTCGGTAGGAAGGTCGCCCCGGAATATCGCCATATTCATTACACGGATAAAATGTGTAAGATATACCCTTGCCTTTCTTACAATTTCATTATAGTAGGCGTTTTCTTTATTCTGCGAGGCCAGAGATATTCTGTATAATTGCATATTATGCTCAAACTGAGGTAGATATTTCTGCAGGAGAATAAATGTTTTTGAGGAATATGCCAGTCTGTGAGGTGGAAGTTCTTTCCCCTTTTCAAGGGCAATCTTCATTGCCTTTATCCTGGCAGTGTCAGTATTGGGTAATCTTCTGTATGGCATGGCGGCCCGGGGTGTTAATAAGATGTTAATAAGTGATGCGAATATACATATATTTTGTTAATAACAATACCTATTCGCATTTTTATACACATGATTATTAAATTGTTTGACTTTTGTTTGACTTTTTTTAAGTTGTTGATAACATTTGCTTCCCAAAAACGCTTTGTTTACTTTATTCTGAACACTAATTCTTAGTGTGAAATGTGGAATAGTTCCCGTGGAAGTAATGGCCGACAAAAAAAAATTACTCTGGCCAATAAATATTTACCAAAGGACAAAAAAGCAAAAATAATCCGGCAAGTAATCTGTTTTCGGTTGGACGCATAAATGTGATTTTATACCAGAGATTACGATTATTTATGCTGCTGCGTTGCATTATACGTCTCAGGTTATTAACTTAGAGGTTTTATTATTAATTTATTATTCCGATATGTTTAAAAGTGAAGTATATATTAAGAGAAGAGATGAACTGAGGAAAATATTGAAGACCGGACTGGCATTGTTCATCGGAAATTCCGAAGCCCCTATGAATTATCCGGATAACACTTATCATTTCCGTCAGGATAGTGACTTTCTTTATTTTTTCGGCATTGACCTAGCGGGGTTTATCGGGTTAATGGATTTTGATTCGGGAAAAGACAGGATATTCGGAAACGATTTTGGAATAGACGATATCATATGGGTTGGTCCGCAGCCTACAGTAAAAGAGCTGGCACTCAGATGCGGGATTACTGAAACCTTACCTTTACCCAAACTGGAGGGAATTTTAAAAGATGCAATTTCAAAGAAGAGAAGAGTACATTTTTTGCCTCCTTACCGCGGAGAGTCGAAGATGACTCTTGGTTCGCTGCTTAAGGAAAATCCCTGCCAGATGAAAACCCTTGCCTCTGTTGATCTGATAAAGGCAGTCATTTCAATGAGGTCAATAAAAGAGAAGGTAGAAATTGATGAGATAGAGAAAGCTGTTGATATAGCCTACGAGATGCACGTTACTGCCATGAAAATGTGCCGGCCCGGGGTAAAGGAACAGGAGATCTTCGGTGTTATTGAAGGAATTGCACTGGCAAAAGGAGGAGGAACCTCATTTCCTATAGTATTAAGTGTTAATGGTCAGACACTACACAACCACGCTCACGGTAATATATTAAAGAAAGGGAAGATGATGGTTACCGATGCCGGGGCCGAAACACATCTTCATTATGCTTCTGATATAACAAGGACAACACCTGTAGGTGGAAAATTCAGCCAGCAGCAAAAGGAGATCTACGAAATTGTACTCAAGGCAAATACTGAAGCGATAAATGCCACCCGCCCTGGTTTCTCCAACCGCGATCTGCATTTTATGGCCTGCAAAATCATTGCCACTGAAATGAAAAATCTGGGATTGATGAAGGGAGACGTCGATGAGGCTGTGGCAGCGGGTGCGCATGCCCTGTTTATGCCTCATGGCCTGGGTCATCTTCTGGGTCTCGATGTTCATGATATGGAAGCTCTTGACGAAAATATTTCAGGATATAATGATGAAATAAAAAGAAGTGACCAGTTTGGAACAGCTTATCTGCGTTTTGCTCTTCCATATAAACCGGGGCATGTCTTCACAGTTGAGCCGGGTTGCTATTTCATTCCTGAGCTGATTGAAAAATGGAAGGCAGAGGGGAAATTCAGGGATTTTATAAATTACAGTAAAATAGAAAGTTATATGTCTATTGGCGGAATAAGAATTGAAGACAATGTTCTTATAACCGAAAAAGGTCATAAGGTTCTTGGGAAGCTTATCCCTAAAACTGTTAAAGATGTAGAATCAGTCTGCTCCTTGTAATATGCCCCTATAGTTATTTCCGCGACAAGCTCTTTCCTTACGAAGATCTTAAACAGAGGTGTTAACTGATCTTTTCAAGAGTTTTCCAGATCTGGTACAGCCCGCGCGGTACATGGAAACAGCCTTTCCATTTTCCCCCTTTAAGAGGCAGAAGCACCTCGCCCTGCCGGTTTAAATAGCCATACCATTCGGGGTATTCTTTATCCTTGAAGTGGTCCCAGGTATACTGATGAATTATCTCAAACCATTTCAGGCAATCTTTTGATCCGGTAAGCTGGTACCCTTTTATCATTGAAATAAGCGTTTCGATATGGACCCACCATAATTTCTGATCCCATTCCAGTTGCTGTACCGGGTGGCCATCCCTGTCAAGAAAATAGTAAATTCCTCCATATTGCTTATCCCATCCGTATTCAACCATTTGGACAGCAATTCTGGTTGCCCTCTCAATAAGCTCAGGTCTTTTCAGCCGTTCACCCAGATCCATAATAAACCACATTGCTTCAATAGCGTGACCCGGATTGAGCACCCGGCCTTCAAACGTGTCAGAAAGCTTATTGTCGGAGGTGAGGGTTTCCACAACCAGCCCTAATTCAGGGCGGTAGAAGACATCCATCACTTCATGAATACATGTATCAATTGTCTTCTGAAGGAAATCTTTTTCCAGAAGATGTTCTATTTCAAGAGCTAAGTTGCAGAGAATCATTGGTAACGCGAAATTTTTCAGACTTCGGGTGCCAGGATATGATTTATCCCATTTCCCTTTCGGGTTACTTACTTTTGAAAGGATTATATCGAATGTTTTTCTTGCAATATCTGCATATTCCTGGTTTCCGGTCGCTTTGCTCAGTTGTCCGAATGCCATCGTGGCAAAAGTATAAGAGAAGATGTTGTATGGTTCTATAATTGGTTTTCCTTCCCGCGTCAGCGAAAAATACCAGTTATAATTTCCGTCATGTCCGAATTTCTTCAGAAACTCACCTCCCTGTTCCGCACATTTCAGCCATTCAGGGTTTTTCTCCAGTTTATTGTAAAGCATCGAAAACTGCCATACCTGACGTCCCTGGAGCCAGACAAACTTATCGGTATCGAAAACATTCCCCACCCTGTCGAGGCAGGTAAGATATCCGCCATATTTCAGGTCCTGTGATTTTGTCAGCCAGAACGGGAGGACATTATTAAGCAATTCGTCTTTGTAAAGCGTTGATAAAGATTGAGTATTCATTCTGCTGGAGTTTTAAGTCATTATCAATATTATAAAAAGATCATTTATTCCGGGTTGTGTTTTTCCCTTTCAGGATCCACATTTCTTCTATCTCTTCCAGGGATTTTCCGGTTGTTTCGGGTAATAATTTCCATACTATAAGCATATAAGGAACGCACATTACTGCAAATAGCCAGAAAGTACCTGCCGGAGTAAATGTTGTCAGCATCAGAGGAGTGAGCTGGCCAATGAGATATGTTCCTATCCAGAGAGAAAGACCTGCAATGGACATCGCCGCTCCTCTTACTTTTACAGGATACATTTCCGAGAGGAGAACGAAGATCACAGCACAGATGGAAATGGCACAACAGAAGATATAAAACAGGAAGAATATCAGCAGGAACAGTTGAGAGACTCCAAGCTGCGAACCAAATGAGAAGTAAAATCCGATAAGCACCAGCGCAATGATCATTCCTGATACTCCCCAGTAAACCAGTTTTTTCCGTCCTACTTTATCGATAATAATCAATGCCAGAACGGTGGTCAGCATATTAACCAGCCCAACCAGAACCTGATAAAACAGAGAGTCGCCGCTCGACAGCCCGCTTTCCTTAAAGATCGTAGGTCCATAATAAAGAACTGCATTCACACCCATAAGCTGTCCAAGCATTGCAAGGGCTACACCAATAAAAAGAGCCATCCTGAAACCTGGTTGAAACAACATACGCCAGTCGGAGTCAGTCTCGGCGGCAATGAGATTTTTTACATTACTGATCTGGATCTCAGCCTCTTTTTCACCATATATCTTTTTCAGAACCGATGAAGCCTTTTTTTCCTCTCCTTTTACTATAAGCCAGCGGGGGCTTTCAGGAATGAGAAAAAGCACAATAAAAAAGAGTAGAGCAGGAAGGGCTTCCATTCCCAACATACCTCTCCAGGCTTCGGTGGCAAAAATTTTCCCGTGTAATCCGGTTGTAGCGCCGCTCTCAACCAGAGTTTCTGAGTAATGCAGCAGCCCGTAATTTGCCAGGTAAGCTCCTAAGAAGCCTACAGTAATTGCCAGCTGGTACATTGAAACAAGCCGGCCACGGAAACTTGGGACTGAGATCTCGGCAATATACAGAGGAGAGATAACTGATGCAACTCCGATACCTATTCCCCCAAGAATACGTGCAATAACCAGCTGAACTTCATTTCCGGCCACCATGCACCCGATACCTGAAATGGTGAAAAGTACTGCAGAGAGCAATAATACTATTTTTCGTCCGAATTTGTCACTCAGCGAGCCGGCAACCATTACACCTCCAATTGATCCGGCAAGGGCGCAGCCGACATACCACCCTTTGGTAATATCATCGAGATTAAACTGTACCGAAACCTGATCTACTGTTCCGGAAATAACGGCCGTGTCATACCCAAAAAGGAATCCCCCGAGAGAAGCAACTATTGAAAGCCAGACAACATATATAATCTGGTTTGATTGTTCTTTCATCATAATATGAATTTGATTTTAATTGTATGAATTGTAAATAATAGAATAACAGGTTCTTATGTTTTGTGATTTTGGTCAATTATCCGGGGTTCATATATATTTTAAATGAGTATAGGTAATCAACTTCCCATCAAAGTCCACTCTATGAAGTTGTCATTCCGAACGAATCCGCCATCAGGCGGAGAAGTGAGGAATCTTTAATTAATATAAACTGTATTCTGGACAAAAAGAAATACCTGGTTCTATCCATGATTCACTTTATTCAAAATTATTTAATGTTAAAGTACTCTTTATATCTGTCATAAAGATGTCCGGCCTGAAGATACGAAGACTGGGGGCTCATAAAATGTGAAAACTCAAATGTGATGCCTTTCTCAAAACCTGCACGTTTGGCAGCCTCCAGTTTTAACCGCAGCTTGTCAAATTTTATAGGGAAGAACTTTATTGGCATATCGCGGTCGAATGTTTCAGCGTTGGTCCAGCATTTCATACCATATTTATCAGCCATTTTTTTATTAACCGAGAAGAATGCATCCAGCTCGTCATAATCGATATGACCATCCTGGAAAGCGCAGGCATCAACAACATCGTGAATGCCATCGAAGATTTCTCCCCATTCTTTTTCGTGTTCCTGAACTGATACTGAGCTGGCTTTAGTAACATCTCCTTTTGCTGCTTCAACGGCTTTTTTGCCGTCAATCCATGGCGAGATAAAGGTGGGGAGCCCCCCTGATACATCTTTGCATTGTTTTCCCATGGCATGGAATGCTCCGATAGCTCCTTTGGTCTTCCGGCTTATTTCACCGCTTATATACCATCCCTGAAAGCTTTTATACTTGCTTCCATAGTTTTTCCATACTTCATCTATGACATATTTATTGTCTTCAATTTCCCAGGAGAGATCCCCGGTATCCCAGTATTTTCCTGAATCGTACAGACCGACATAGAATTTGATATTATATTTTTCAGCTAACCGTAAATACATGTCAAGCAGATCGACTGAAGGCATATAACACCCTTTTTTCAGAAGATATTCAGAGGGAAATGTGATAAATTTTCTGTATCCCGAACGGATCATTATTACGGTATCAATTCCGATTGCCTTCATATAGCCAAATTCGGCATCCCACTCCTTTTCACCCCAGTTCTGATGAGGAATGTCGTGAGATATTTCATCAAGAAATGTGCCGGTAATAGGAAGGGCATTGGCTTTTGGAACGATTAACCGCGATTCGGGATAAGCGGCTGAGGCAGTAGTAGTTCCGCCTTCGGCACATCCTGTAAAAGGCACAGCCATTGCAGCCATTCCTGCTAATGTTGACTTTGCCAGGAAATCCCGGCGGGTATGTTCTGCTTTCATGGTTATAATTCTTAAATGATCGAAAAGCGACTGTCTGTTTTATTTCCATAAAATTAATGGAATTCTGACAAGAAGAGTATTCACTATGGAAAAAATAGTGGTGCGGATTTATTAAAAGGGAAAATAAATGATGCTAATATCCTGTAAGTTCCTGCAGAATAGAAAGCTTTGGGGTAAAGTTTCCCTTACTTCACCGGCCATTGCGTTTCTATTCCCTGCGACCGGATAAGATTCTGAAACTCCTCGAGTAAACTCTTATTTTCATGGATTGCCCGTGGAATACTCTTTTTATTGAGGGCAAACGCTACCAGCATTCCAGCCGATTCTCCTATATTCCATTCAACGGGGTGAAGCCGGTAACAGCCATTGGTAATATGTGTAGTGCCTATATTTTTATTTGCCGGAATCAGGTTTTCAATACGCCGGGGAATGAGTGCTCCCAATGGGATCTGGAACGGGAGGGAGTCAAAATCTATGTAATTATTCCCGGCACTGCTCGGATGAAGGTCGATATGATAATAGCCAATTCCTATGCTGTCATAAAAGTCTGCAGCTGCATTAACATCCTTTTTTCCGGTTTTCATTGACCTGTTTTCCTTTCCGACATGCTCTTCCAGTACGGTAAAAAGCGCTTTTATCCGCCTCGATTCGCGTATGTAGGGATATTTTGCAAGGCCATCGTCACTCCCCATTATGTCGCGCCGAAGCCTTAATCCGGGCCATCCGTAACCTTTGTCAGGCCGGGGAGCCTCTTTCTGCAGCCAGTATAGAAGTGACAGACTAAGTTGTTTTGCACTATCAACATGTTTCTTAAATTCAACTTCACCTGCTCCGATAAGATTTCCCGGGAAATAGTCGTTCTGCGGCCAGTTAACAAGCGTAATATCACTAAGATAAGTGCCTGGTTTAAAATTGTTTTTATTTATAATACGGCGGTAATTCCAAAGATTCAACAGGGGAGATGTATTTATGCCTGCTGGATTGAAACCAAGTTCTTTCCGCGCAAGTGTAGATGGATTGCTATATGAAAGGTCAAGAAGATTGCCCGACCATGGAGGATCCATTTTTGGTTTGAAATTACGCCAGAAATCATAATCGCGTGGTTTATCAATTACATGGCTTTCTCCCGGAATATAATCCATGGCAAAGCACATAGTAAAAGCCTGATTGTTTTCCGGATTGGCTTTTTCAGGTGCGTGCAGTTCTCCTGTCTCTTTCCCCGATTCGGAGCCTGTAACAAACTCAGTACCTGTAAGAGGAAGCAGATCGCCCAGTTCGGTGGCGTCAATGAAATATGGTGCCGAGAGGGTCAGGTTATTTCCTGTAATCTGATTAACCGCTTTTAATGCCCTTACTTCATTTCCGTTGACATCAGCACTTGCAATTTTATAATCAGTTAATATGGTCAGTCTTTTTGAACTGACATAGGGGGCCATCATATCCTGAAGAACAGCAAGTGCAACACGGGGTTCATGGCATAACTTGGAAACTGAACCATCGCCCGGATTTAAATATTTGTTTTCTCTTGAAGAGTCTGTCAGCGGATAGTTGCGGCTGTAATATTGTCTGACAGAGGTGCGGAAATCGCGGTAAAGCTGTGTGGCACCATGCGTTTCAATCCATTGATGCTCGTCCGGAGGAACACCTTGTTGTGTAATCTGACCGCCGATCCAGCCAGTTTCTTCAGTTAGTATAACATTTAAATTATTGCGTAATGCCGACAAAGCTGCGGCACAACCACCCAGGCCACCACCCGCTATTACGACATCAGCTGAGAGCCCGGCTTCATTCAATAATGAGCCACTTTTCTTTTTAGAAAAATAAAAATTCGCAGGGAAGCCGGATGCTGTGGAAGTGACAAATGCACCCCCTCCGGCAGCAATCAGATTGATGAATTTTTTACGATTCATAATGGAGTTTTATCCTCCGGAAAACGATTTCAGAAGGCTTTAAAGTATTCCCGGTTAAGTCTTGCAATATTGACAATCTTTATCTTTTTAGGGCATTCAGCTTCGCAAGAGCCTGTATTTGAACAGTTTCCGAAACCGACTTCATCCATCTTTTCAACCATAGCCCTTACCCTCTCTTTTGCTTCAATTCTCCCCTGTGGTAACAGAGCAAACTGCGAAATTTTGGCAGAGACGAATAACATTGCTGAGGCATTTTTACAGGCTGCAACACAAGCTCCGCAGCCAATACAGATAGCTGAATCAAAAGCCTCATCGGACTTTTGTTTACGGATTAAAATTGAATTGGCGTCCGGAGCAGCTCCGGTATTTATTGAAATGAACCCGCCTGCAATCTGAATCTTATCAAAAGCCTGCCGGTCAACGATCAGGTCTTTGATTACAGGAAATGGTTTTGCCCTCCATGGTTCAATCCATATTGTTTCTCCCTCTTTGAAGTATCTCATTGAGAGATGGCATGTTGTAACTCCGGGGACAAGTCCGTGAGGATGTCCGTTAATGTACATCCCGCACGATCCGCAAATCCCTTCTCTGCAATCGTGATCAAAAGCCACAGGATCAAGATCCTCTTCCACTAGTTTTTTATTAAGTGAATCGAGCATCTCCAGGAAGGCCATCTCAGGTGAAACATTATCCATTTTATATGTTACAAAACTGCCTTTGGCTTTAGCATTTTTCTGGCGCCATATCTTAAGTGTAAGCTTCATATTCTTGTCAGGTTAATTTTTCCTTATTATTTATCTTGTCGTGAAGGTGTTGTGTTAATGCACTCCTACACGATCAGGTCGACACGTTATCGTTATTTATAGCTGCGGGTTTTCATCTCAACCTCTTCGAAGTTAAGTTCTTCTTTATGCATTACAGGCGGATTGCCTTCTCCGGAATACTCCCAGGCAGCCACATAAGTAAATTTATCGTCGTTACGCAGAGCTTCTCCATCCGGAGTCTGATACTCTTCCCTGAAGTGTGCACCGCATGACTCGTTTCTGTTAAGGGCATCTGTAACAAGAAGTTCGGTAAGCTCAAAATAATCAGCTACACGGCCGGCTTTTTCCAGTTCCATATTCAGTTCACTGTATGTTCCGGGTACATTCAGGTCTCTCCAGAACTCATCGCTGAGCTCTTTTATGAGAACAAGCGCTTTCTTCAGTCCCTCCTCGTTTCTTACCATTCCGCAATAATCCCACATAATCTTACCAAGTCGTTTATGGAATGAAGCAGCTGTCTGTTTTCCTTTAATTGACAGGAGTTTCTTAAGTCTTTCAATAACCTCTTTTTCAGTAGCTTCGAATTCAGGACTGCCGGTAGATATTTTAGGCACCCTTATTTCATCGGCCAGATAATTATTTATTGTTATTGGAAGAATAAAATATCCGTCACCAGAAGCCTGCATGAGGGAGCTTGCTCCAAGGCGGTTCGCACCATGATCTGAAAAGTTGGCTTCGCCGATTGCATAGAGGCCGGGTATTGTTGTCATCAGTTCATAATCGACCCATAATCCGCCCATAGTGTAATGCCCTGCCGGATATATTCGCATCGGCTCTTCATAGGGGTTAATCCCGGTGATTGTGTCATACATCTCAAAGAGGTTCCCGTATTTATTTTCAATTGTCTTTTTCCCCTGTTTCTTTATTGCATCCCTGAAGTCAAGATTAACAGCAAGTTTTGTCTCTCCAACGCCAAACCCGGCATCGCAGCGTTCTTTGGCAGCTCTTGATGCCACATCTCTCGGCACCAGGTTTCCGAAAGCCGGATATCTGCGTTCGAGATAATAATCTCTCTCCTCTTCAGGAATTTCATTTGCAGGCCTAGTATCACCTTTAGTTTTTGGAACCCACACCCTGCCATCATTCCTGAGCGACTCCGACATGAGGGTCAGTTTGGACTGGAATTCGTTCAGCTGAGGAACACAGGTAGGATGGATCTGGACAAAACTGGGATTGGCAAAGAAAGCTCCTTTTTTATGGGCTTTCCAGGCTGCTGAAGCATTTGAGTTAACTGCAAGTGTCGATAAGAAATAGATTGTTCCATAGCCGCCGGTGGCAAGCACAACTGCATGGGCAGCATGTCGTTCAATCTCTCCGGTTATCAGGTTTCGGGCAATAATACCTCTTGCTTTGCCGTCGATAAGAACAAGGTCGAGCATTTCACGGCGGGGGTACATAGTCACGTTCCCTTTACTGATCTGCCGGTTAAGTGAGGAGTAGGCTCCAAGAAGGCACTGTTGTCCGGTCTGACCACTCGAATAGAAAGTTCTGGATACCTGTACTCCCCCGAATGAGCGGGTATCAAGTGTTCCTCCATAATCGCGTGCAAATGGCACACCCAGAGCTGTATAATGATCAATAACCTGATTACTTACTTCGGCTGCCCTGTAAACATTTCCTTCACGGGCCCTGTAGTCACCACCTTTTATCATATCATAAAAAAGACGATAAACGCTGTCGCCGTCGTTCTGATAATTCTTTGCAGCATTGATACCTCCCTGAGCAGCAACGGAATGTGCCCTTCGAGGGGAATCCTGGTAACAGAAGTTCTTTACGCTGTATCCAAGTTCACCAAGAGCTGAGGCAGCTCCTGCGCCTGATAATCCGGTACCAATGACAATTACTTCAAGCTTCTTTTTGTTTGCCGGATTTACCAGTTTTACGGAAGCTTTATATTTTGTCCACTTCTGTGCCAGAGGACCATCGGGTATCTTTGAAATTAGTTTTCCCATGATTGTATTTATTTTCTTTTCGGATCTATCTGAAAAGCCATAATATTATTGAGATAAAAGCAAAACCTGCAGGCAGAATAATTGCATAAACAAGTGCAACAACTTTAACAACCGGTGTCCATATTCTGTGATTCAGGCCAAGTGTCTGGAAGGCGGAAGAGAAAGCATGAAAAAGATGAAACCCCAGAAGTGTGAAACAAGCCAGATAAATATAGTTGTAGGCAGGGATCTTAAAAAGGTCGTGAGCCATGGAATAAAAATCTTCCGGATTACCTTTGACCAAGCCAAGCTTAACGAAATAAAAATTAAAGAAATGGAGTAATAGAAAAGTGAATATGGATGCTCCGGTCCAGATCATAAACCTTGAAAAAAATGAAATTTCTGATTTGCTTCCGCTGACATAACCTATCGGACGTGCAAGCCAGTTCTGAATCTGAAGGATTATGCCCCAGGTGATATGGAGAAGGATAGCTCCGATCAGTACTATCTCCATTATTTTTACCAATGGGAAAGTAGCCATGAAATGGGCGGCATTATTGAATGGCACGGGATCGCTTTTCAGGAGTAAAAAATTGATGATCAGGTGAATTGGCAGAAACATCAGAAGGAAGATCCCTGCAAGTGCCATCACAAATTTTTTCGAAATTGATGAAAACAGAATCTTATTCATTGGTGTGAAATATATAGTTTATCTATTTACAAAAGAAAGGAAGTTTAACAAAATTAGCTTTTAAAATCAGAAATGCAATTTTTAGTGTCATGCTAAATATCACAATAAATCAAAATCATTAAAAGGCATAACAAAGCCGGAGGCTGTTTATTCAATAATTGTCTACTTTTACTGAATCAATAATTAAGAGATATGTTTTTATCATTCAGCGGTGGCAGAATTCACTATTCCGACTCAGGTAATGGTTCTGCAGTTGTTCTGCTTCATGGTTATCTTGAATCATCTGAAGTGTGGAATGGTTTTGAAAAGAAACTTGCCGGTGAATTCAGAGTTGTTTCAATGGATCTCCCCGGCCATGGTATTTCAGATGTTTTTGGAGATACTCATACGATGGAGTTTATGGCAACAGCAGTAAAAGAACTACTTGACAATCTGAATATTACAAAGGTTTTTCTTGTTGGCCATTCTCTTGGCGGATATGTGGCTCTTGCCTTTCTGGAGCTTTTCCCGGATTATCTCAACGGGTATTGCCTGTTTCATTCACAGCCTTTTGCTGATCTTCCTGAAGCTGTTGAAAAAAGAAGGCGCGAAATTGGAATAGTGAAAACGGGAAAGAAAAACCTGATGTATCCCGACAATGTTATAAAAATGTTTGCTCCGTCAAATCTCGTTCAATTCTCTGAAGCTCTTCAGCGGTCAAAGGAGATTGCTTCAAAGATACCAGGAGAGGGGATAATTTCAGTTTTGAACGGAATGATTATGAGGCCATCGAGGCTGAGATTTATGGAAGAGGGCAGGGTTCCCTGTTTATGGCTGCTGGGTTCCATGGACAACTATATCCCATGCGAATTAATACAGTCGAAAGTGAATCTGCCTTCAAATGCAGTTGTTGCTGTTCTGCAGAATTCAGGACATGTCGGGTTTATTGAAGAAGAAGATGCATCAGTTAATATTATTAAAGATTTTATTAACAGAATTGGTTAAAACACTTTCCTGCCAGACACACTTATTACTTTTGATCGGAACACTGAAACCAAAAAGCCTGTTATTTTTTCAGATAATCAATGGCATAAAGCAGAGTAGTGTCAATACTCTCCCAGATAGGATAGAATCCCTTGTTATCGAGTATGTTGCGGGCAATATAAGCTTTTAGCTGAATATGAATTATTTTGCCCGAAATTTTTAGTCCCGCCGCATCTTTTTTAACGCCGGTTGTTTCAGCATACTGTACAAACTGATCGAGGAGAGGCTGTTTATCAAGGAATTTCTCCAACTCGCCCGGTTCGGTATATTTCTTTAATATCTCCCTGTTATTCTCGGTATACTTCATTGCAAACTTGTAAACTGAAGATCTTACTTTCCCGAAATATGGAGAGACTCCTGATGTGTCAACAGGAACAAACTTATCCGGCATAATGCCTCCGCCTCCATAAACAGTTCGTCCGCCCGGAGTTGTAAATTTAAGGGAATCAGAAAAATGAATGCTGTCTGAAACTTCAAATTCACCTCTGGCAAACCTCTCGTGCAGATCATCGAAATATTCATCAAATCCATTATTATAAGGTTTCTGAATCGATCTGCCTGTAGGTGTATAATAACGTGCAATGGTAAGACGCATTCCTGACCCATCAGCAAACGAAACAGGTTCCTGAACCAGCCCTTTACCAAACGATCGTCTTCCGATTATTGTGCCCCGGTCATTATCCTGTATAGCTCCTGCAAGTATTTCACTGGCTGAAGCGCTCCACTCATCAATCAGAACAACAAGTTTCCCTGTTTCAAATTCTCCCTTACCGGTAGCTCTTGCTTCACTGCGCGGCTGGGCACGTCCTTTGGTGTAAACAATTAGCTGCCCCTCCTGAAGGAATTGATTTGCAATCTCAATTGCGGCGTCCATTACTCCACCCGAGTTACCACGAAGGTCGAGGATAAGGTCCGTCATTCCTTTCGACTTAAGTTCTCTCAACCCCTTCATAAATTCATCAAAGGTTGTCATCGCAAAATTATTTACCTTGATATACCCGGTATTGTTATTTATCATATAATCAACATCAACACTGTATATCGGAATTTTATCGCGGGTAATTTCGAAAGGGAGAAGCTCTTTTTGTCCGCTGCGGAGAATCTTTATTTTTACAACGGTTCCCCGGGGTCCTTTAAGCATCCCCATTACTTTTTCATCGCTTATATGTTTTCCTGCAACCAGGGAGTCATTTACATAGAGGATTTTATCTCCGGGCAGCAGACCCAGTTTTTCAGACGGGCCACCCGGAATAGTGCTTATTAACATGATGGTGTCTGTAAGCATGGTGAAAGAGATACCAATTCCATCAAAATTACCCTGTAATGGCTCATTGGCCCGGGCAAGATCTTTCGCAGGAATATATATCGAATGCGGATCAAGTTTCCGGAGCATTGCAGGAATAGCTGTTTCGACCAGATCATTGCGGTTTACCGAATCAACATAGTTCGATTCGATGATATTCAATATAGAGTTTAGTTTATCATTTCCCGACCTGATATGCGAATTGTGGGGTAAATTGTTTTCAGAGGGAAGATATTTCCCCATAAAAATACCTATCGCAAGAGCCAGGGCAAGCAGCACCGGGAGAAAAATAGTTCTCTTTGTGTTATTGTAGTTCATAAATGTCTTTTTCAGGGTCAATATATACTAATTCTATTCCGGCACGTTTCAAAAGTTCAAGTCCGTCAGTCTTATGGTAACGATTGCAGTAAACCACCCTTCTTATGCCTGACTGGATTATTAGTTTGGAACATTCCATACAGGGAGAAGTCGTTACATAAAGGGTTGATTCCTCACTTGAATTATTTGATTTGGCCACTTTGGTAATGGCATTTGCTTCAGCATGAAGAACGTAAGGCTTGGTAACATTATTTTCATCTTCACAAACATTCTCAAATCCTGAAGGGGTTCCGTTATAGCCATCAGAAATAATCATCTTCCCTTTAACGATAAGAGCTCCGACCTGACGCCTGATACAGTATGAATTCTGTGCCCAGATACGTGCCATTTCAAGATAGCGTTTGTCGAATATAATCTGTTTTTCCCCATAGGGCTTCAGCTCCTTTTTATCTGGCATTGTACCCTGATTTAGTTTTATTTTTGAAGGGGACAAAGTTAATTAATTATTAATTCTTTTACTAATGAGGCTTACAATGAGGATCCGGTTATCAGAATCGTTGGCGATGCTGTTTAAGATGGTATTATTTTTAATTTTAATTGCAATTTATCAGGCAGATATAACTATATTTGAATGACTTAACAGAGATTCCCGATTAACTAAAGATTCCTTATTCATAAATTTAATAAATTTATTTACTATGTTCAACACAACCCACTTACACCCGATGATTGTGCATTTTCCTGTTGCACTTATTACTGCTGGTTTTGTCTTTGAGGTTGTTTCACTCTTTTTTAAAAATGAAAAATGCCTCTCAAAGACAGGATTTTACCTTTTGGTGCTTGGAGCTCTGGCAGCAATCGCCGCGTGGTCTACCGGGCAATTGTTTACCATTGAACCTACTCAGGGCAAAATTGCTGAAGTATTTGAAAACCATGAGACAGGGGCACTTATAACAATGTTACTAATGATCATTGGTGCAGCGTTCCGGATATGGCTTTTCGTGCAAAAGAAAGAAGAGACTCAATTGAAATGGGTGGCCTTTGGGCTCTATTTTTTAGGTTTTGCTGCTGTAACATATACCGGATTTATGGGAGGGACCATGGTATATAATTTTATGATGGCACTATAACCGGACTTCCTGATTAACGGAATATTATTTCTTTAATTTCTTTACAATAAACTTAATAAACTATGAAAACAGTTACCAGATTATTAATGTCTATGTCAGTTATCGGACTTTTGGCAGGGTGCTCAGTCACTCCGGTCAAAACTATCGAAAATCTGAAAGCCGCTTATAATGGCGAGTCAACCGCAAGCGCAAAGTATGCAGCTTTTGCAGAAAAAGCTAAAGCAGAAGGCTTTGATACTGTTGCTGTTATGTTTCTGGCAACTTCAAAATCTGAGTCTATTCATGCAGGTAATCATCTTAAAGTACTTGAGAAGCTTGGCGTGAAAACAGAGGGGCCTCAGATTGGAACCTTTGCGATTCTTTCGACTTCCGAAAATCTTGCCGATGCTATAAAGGGCGAGACATACGAGATTGAAACTATGTACCCGGGTTTCATTGCAGCAGCTAATGAGGAGAAAACCCCTGATGCAGTAAAATCTTTCACCTGGGCAATCGATACAGAAAAGAAACACCAGAGTTTTTATAAAGCCGCACTCTCTGCTATTACCGGCGCCGGAGAAAAAAATCTTCCTGTACAATGGGCTGTCTGTCCTGTTTGCGGTAACACTTATGATGCAGCAACGGTTTCTGAAGCATGCGATTTCTGTATGACACCGCGGGCAAAATTCATTACTTTTTAATCGCACATTTTTATATCCCGGACTGGCAAAAGCTCTTCCGGGATAATTTTTATTAAGACTGACTATTAAAACATAATAACATTTCAAAATTTTAACTGTTTATTTAACGGTTTAGATTATTTTTGAAAAAATTCATCTGTGGAATGAAATTTGAAGAGACAGGAATTGTATTTTATCATATTATCTGAAAACAACATTCTATGAAGACTTTTTTATCAGTTTTAATTTTATTGCAGGCTTTCATCAATTTGACAGGTCAGAGCAAATTCACCGATCAGCGGGATGGAAATGTTTACAGGGTCATTACTGTCGAAGGGGTGGCATGGATGGCTGAAAACCTCAGGTTTAAAGCAAATGAAGGTGTCTTTTTTAATAACGATTCAAATAATGCAAAAACATACGGAGCATTATATGATTGGAAAACTGCAAGATCCTCATGTCCTAAAGGCTGGCATCTTCCATCAGGAATTGAATATAAAACCCTTTCAGATCATTTTGAGCATAACGAAACATGGGGAACAATTCCGTCTGAGCCCTCTTCTTTTAGTATTCAGCTCGGAGGAATGCAGGATTATGAGGGAACTTTTTCTGAAATGGATGAGAGTGGTTATTATTGGACATCAACAGAATATGATAAAGCTAATGCAGAGTATTTCAGTTATCTGTTGATTGACAAAATGCCGGTTATTGATATCTCCAGAAAAGCCGATATTGCCGACATCCACGGAACAGAAAAAGTAAATAAATACTCTGTTCGCTGCAAGAAAAACTAATCTTCCCTTTTAATTCAACGCATTTATTAAAGCGTATCCGGAAAAACATTCAAATATTCCTTTTACTTTTTCAGATTTTAGTTTAATTTTGTTTCGTTATTAGACGAAATACTAAATGAAATGCCGGTAAGTAAGAAGAACTACACAATAAGCCAGGAGAAAACAGCCAGATATGCGAAAGCTCTGGGCCACCCGGCAAGGGTATTCATCATGGATTTTCTTGTTAAGAATACTGATAAATGCTGCTACAGTGGTGATATGGCGGAAGAGTTGCCGATAGCCCGATCCACTCTCTCTCAGCATCTTAAAGAGTTAAAGGAAGCCGGACTTATACAGGGTGAGATTAACCCTCCTTATATAAAATACTGCATAAATAAAATATCCTGGGAAGAGGCGAAAGGGTTGTTTGATCTTTTTTTTAATCGGTAGTTAATTTTTTAATCTGATTTAAGATGGATATTAAAATACTCGGCACCGGATGTGCAAAATGTAAAACCCTTGAACAGCTTACACGCGATGTTGTGGCAAAAAATAACATAGATGCCACAATTACTAAAGTCGATGATATAGTGGAAATAATGAAATATAATATTATGACCACCCCGGCACTTGTAATTGACGGGAAAGTAATAACAAAAGGGCGTATCCCGTCAGCGGAAGAGATTAAAGAGCTTTTAACCAAATAAATTATACGAAAATGAAAAACTTAATTCTTGCAGGGTTTATGATGCTTGTAATATCCGGAGTTTCCTGCAACGGACAGTCTGAAAAAAAGCAGGTAGTTTCTTCCACTTCAGGAAGCGATGTTGAAGTCTATTATTTTCATTTGAATACACGCTGTGTAACCTGCAGAACAGTAGAAGCTGAGGCAAGAAAAAATGTGGAAATGCTTTATCCGGCTCAGGTTAAAACCGGTAAAATAAGTTTTACGGCTCTTAATCTTGAAGAAGCTGCAGGGAAAGCGGTCGGTGAAAGACTTGGTGTAAGCGGTCAGACTCTTCTTATTGTAAATGGAGAGAAGAAGATCAATATCACCAATGAAGGATTCCTTTATGCTGTATCAAAACCTGATAAGTTCAGAGAAATCATTAAAGAGAAGGTAGATCCTCTCATGGAATAATACCGGGATATACATTTATTATTTTTCTGTATGGATCTCCTGACCGATCTTCTCGAAAATAGTTCCATGCCATGGATGACAGCCATCCTTCTTGGGCTTATGACTTCTATAAGTCCCTGTCCGCTTGCTACAAACATTACTGCAATCGGCTTTATAAGCAAAGACCTTGATAACCGCAACAGGGTATTTTTTAATGGAGTTTTCTATACCCTCGGACGGGCTGCCTCTTATACAGCCATTGCATTTGTTATTTATCTGGGAGCCGATCAGTTCCGTTTTTCAGGATTCTTTCAGCGTTATGGCGAAAAAATTATTGGTCCGCTCCTTATTGTTATCGGGATTTTTATGCTTGATCTGATAAGGATAAATTTCCCGGGGATAAGCAGGTTAACATCAGCTTTTGAGAAAAAGAAAACACATGGATATATCGATGCATTTCTTCTCGGGATGGTCTTTGCACTTGCTTTCTGCCCATACAGCGGTGTTCTTTTTTTCGGAATGCTTATCCCAATGACAGTGGCAAGCGGTTCCGGTTTGTACCTGCCTTTATTATTTGCAATCGCTACTGGGATTCCGGTGATGCTCTTTGCCTGGCTACTGGCTTATTCAGTCTCTGGAATTGGAGGGGTTTATAATAAAATTAAAACTTTTGAGATCTGGTTCCGTAGGGCAATGGCAGTACTTTTTATTATTGTCGGTATATATTATCTTATCAGGGTGAATCTTTAATTCTTCCTGTAAGTCAATTATTTATAAAGAGATTTTTTAAATTGTAAATATGGTTTGGAAGAAACTATTAAAAATTGTTACAGGAATAATATTATGGTATGCCCTGTATCATTATCTGCAGCTTTTTACTGATTTTATTATTGACTCGATCCCCGGCCTTCAGAAAGGGATGCATTTTACCGAGGCATTGCGGTTTTTTATTTTTGAAGTTCCTAAAGTATTGATGCTGCTCATTCTTATTGTTTTTTTTGTAGGAATCATACGTTCATTTTTTACTCCTGAAAAGACAAGGAAAGTTCTGGAAGGAAAGTCTTTGTTTGCAGGAAACATAATGGCAGGGCTTCTCGGCATCGTAACACCATTCTGTTCCTGTTCAGCAATACCCTTGTTCCTTGGTTTTGTTCAGGCAGGGGTACCTCTTGGGGTAACGTTTTCCTTCCTTATTTCTGCCCCAATGATAAATGAAGTGGCAGTAATATTGCTTTTTGGTTTATTCGGATGGAAAGTGGCACTTATTTATGTGCTTACTGGACTGGTAATTGCAATTTTTTCAGGGTTTGTTATCGGTAAATTAAAGCTTGAAAAGTATGTTGAGAGCTGGGTTTATCTGCATAAAGGTGAAGAGGGTGAGGAGTCGGAGGGACAAATAACTTTTGACCAGCGCCTGTCCCTTGGATTTACTGCGGTTAAGGAGATTGTTGGCAAGGTCTGGATTTATATCGTAATTGGAATAGCTGTCGGAGCTGCTGCACACGGATATGTTCCGGAAAGTTTTATGACAAACCTTATGGGAAAATCTGTCTGGTATTCAGTTCCTCTTTCTGTACTGATAGGAGTTCCGTTATATTCCAATGCAGCAGGCATTATACCAATTGTAAGCGTATTTATTGAAAAGGGTGTTCCTCTTGGCACCGCTCTGGCATTTATGATGTCTGTTATCGGCCTCTCACTTCCGGAGATGATTATTCTAAAAAAAGTTTTAAAACTTCCTCTTATACTGGCCTTTACAGGAATTGTTGCAACCGGAATTATGATAGTTGGATTTCTTTTCAATGTGATATTTTAGGATGCCAATTAGGAGATTTAGTTTATCACATTCAGAATTATTATTAACATTCTGGATTGAGCTGGAAATTTTTATGTTCATATAAGTTTGTAATTCAGGTTAAACGGGCTCGGTTAATTTTTAAAAAGAAAAAATTATGAAAACAAAATCATTGGGCTTTATTGGTGGCGGAAGGATTACCAAGGTTCTTCTGCAGGCATTTCAGAATAGGAATGCGGAATTCAGCAAGATCGTAATTTCAGATCCATCCATTTCAGTGACAGAAAACCTGCGGAAATTATTTCCGTATATTCTGATTGAAAATGGATCAGAAGCCGCGGCACAGGATATCGTATTTATTTCACTTCATCCGCCTGTAATAATGGATACACTTGAACTTCTGAAAAACGATTTTAAAACCACTTCAACTGTTATTTCGCTCGCCCCAAAAATCAATCTTGAAAAAATTTCGTCAAAACTGGTTCAGGTCAATAACCTTGCACGATTAATACCAAACGCGACTTCCTATATTAATGAAGGGTATAACCCAATCTGCTTTTCACAGGGATTTGTAAAAAGCGATAAAGAAAGTACTCTTGATCTACTTGGTTTACTTGGATTTACATTTGAAGTTCAGGAAGAGAAGCTGGAAAGCTATGCAATTATGTCGGCAATGCTGCCAACTTATTTCTGGTTTCAATGGAAAGAACTTGCTGAGATCGGACAAAAAATCGGACTAAGTGAGAAAGAGAGTAAAGATTCAATAAACGAAACTCTTAAAGCTTCGTTGAGTATGATGTACAAAGCGGGATTGAGTGCACCAGAAGTAATTGATTTAATACCTGTTAAACCAATCGGAGATCACGAAACAGAGATAGTTGATATTTACAGAACAAAGTTGCCTGGTTTATTTGAGAAGATTAAACCGTAAAGTATGGCAAATATAGTTTCCCCCTGGTTGGTTTTTATTACAAGAGTTTTTTTTGTTTAAATCTGGTAATAATAACGTTGACTCAATTAATAAATTAATTTTGTTGAAGGGTTTTTAACAATCATTTTATATGGGATCATTCAGAAACAGTTTTCTGGTTAACCGTAAAACAAGAGCAGTTAACTTTCTTGTAATAATCACTTTACTTGCTATCCTCTCATCAGGTTGTGCAACGCAGCATAAATACAAAAAGATGAAATCGATACCATGTCCATGCGAAAAAGAGAACAGGCGATAGTAAGATCCGACAGCAAATATTAAGGGAAAGGAACGAAAATATAGTTTTCAAAATTAACCTTATTTTCATACCGTAAATAATAGGTTTTAATTTATAAATGAGCAAAAAAACAAGCAATGAAGCTACTGATATTATGTACTGGTAACAGCTGCCGCAGCCAGATGGCTCATGGATTTCTTCAGTCGTTCGACAGCAGGCTTCAGGTTTTCTCTGCAGGAACTGAACCTGCTTCAAGGGTTAACCCAACTGCACTTAAGGTGATGAAAGAGGCCGGTATTGATATCGGCCATCATAAACCAAAAAATGTAAGTGAATATCTTAACGATGAATGGGACTATGTAATAACAGTTTGCGATGATGCAAATGAGACCTGCCCCGTTTTTCCCGGTAAGGTCCGGAACCGCCTGCATATGGGTTTCGAAGATCCTTCAAAAACAAAAGGATCGTATATGGAGATTATGACCTCTTTCTATGATATCAGGAATGAGATCAGAGATGAATTTTATGAATTGTTTCAGGCAGAACTAAAAAAGAAAATCTAAGACGAAAGCTGATTATAATTATGGAAAATGCAAAAGAGATAGTAAAAGAAAAATATGGTCAGATTGCTGATCAGGACAGCTCAAATAAGAAGGGCTGCTGTTGCGGAACCAACGGTTGCTGTTCAGATGTGAATTATACTGTTTTCAGTGAGAGCTATGAAAATCTTGAAGGTTATAATCCTGATGCTGACCTTAATCTTGGTTGCGGTATTCCGACCGATTTTGCAGGGATTAAACCGGGAGATCATGTCCTTGACCTAGGTAGCGGAGCTGGAAACGATTGTTTTGTTGCTCGTTCCATAGTTGGCGAAACCGGAAAAGTTACCGGTCTGGATTTGACTGAACAGATGATTGTAAGAGCAAGAGCAAATAATGAAAAATTACAGTTTAAAAATGTAGAGTTTGTTTATGGAGATATTGAGGAGATGCCAATCGAAAGTAATCTTGTGGATGTTGTAATATCAAATTGCGTTCTCAATCTAGTTCCGGATAAAACAAAAGCTTTTTCAGAGATTTTCAGAGTCCTTAAGCAGGGTGGCCATTTTTGTATTTCAGATGTTGTTTTAAGAGGGAATCTTCCCGAAAAACTTCAAAATGATGCGGAGATGTTTGCCGGTTGCGTTTCTGGTGCTATTGACATGAACCTGTACCTTGATATTATTAAGAAAGCCAGGTTTTCACATACAACAGTTCATAAACAAAAAGTTATTCAAATGCCTGATGAACTATTGCTGAAATACCTTTCTGAAAGTGAGATAAAATCTTTTCACACAGGAGAAAAGGGCATCTTCAGTATTACTGTTTCAGCAGAAAAAACAAATTAATATTCAAATAATTGGATTATGAAGCCACGACTTAAATTTTTCGACAGGTATCTTACATTATGGATATTTCTGGCAATGTTTATAGGAGTATTTTCAGGATATTTTTTCCCGGCTATTGCCACATTCTGGGATTCATTGAAATCGTCACCGGAAAGCACTACGAATATTCCCATTGCAATTGGACTTATCCTGATGATGTATCCTCCTCTTGCAAAAGTGAAGTACGAGGAGATGGGATCTGTTTTCAGAAATTTTAAGATCCTTGGACTTTCCCTGGTTCAGAACTGGATTATTGGCCCGGTGCTGATGTTCGCACTTGCGATGCTCTTCTTTAAACTGTTTCCGGGAGAAAACAATTCCAACCTGCCATATATGTATGGAATAATTTTGATTGGACTGGCAAGATGTATTGCTATGGTTATTGTCTGGAACGACCTTGCAAAAGGCGACGCTGAGTATTGTGCCGGGCTGGTGGCTTTTAATTCAATTTTTCAGGTACTGCTCTTTTCTGTTTATGCCTGGGTTTTTATTGCAGTGCTCCCCGGATGGTTCGGAGTGCCGGTTAGTTCAGTTGTTGAAAAGATTACCATTGGCCAGATAGCGAAGAGTGTCTTTATCTATCTTGGAATTCCATTTATTGCAGGTTTTCTTACCCGGTTTATTCTGATAAGGGTAAAGAGCAGGGAGTGGTATCATTCGAGGTTTATTCCTAAAATCAGCCCCGTTACCCTTATTGCATTACTATTTACTATAGTTGTAATGTTCTCATTAAAAGGCGAATATATAGTAAAGCTACCTTTCGATGTTATATTGATAGCCGTACCTCTTATAATCTATTTTGTAATCATGTTCGTCTTCTCCTTTTTTATGAGCAGAAGGGCAGGCGCAAGTTACGGACAAACGGCAACTCTTTCATTTACAGCTGCAAGTAATAATTTTGAACTTGCTATCGCAGTGGCAATAGCTGTTTTCGGGATAAACTCAGGTGAAGCGTTTACGGCAGTTATAGGTCCTCTGGTTGAGGTGCCTGTTATGATTGCCCTCGTAAATGTTTCACTCTTTTTTAAGAGGAGGTATTTCGCATCTGATCAGTAACCTCCGAATTCTATTGAGGCCGCTATCATTGCTTCAATGGTATCAGTTGAAACATCAGGCTGAAGAATATGAGCGGGAGCAAGCAAATACCCTCTCTCTTTTCCCAGGATCCTGATCCTTTCTTTTATATCGGAACGGATCATTTTGATATCTCCCGACGGGAGAAGTGATTGCTGGTCTATCCCGCCGAAAAATGAGATCCTGGTGCCGTATTTATCTTTAAGTTCCTGAGGATCTGACCCGTAAACATTTGGTTGAACCGGATTATAAACATCAACACCGATCTCGATAAAATCATCTATCAATGGAGCAACCGCTCCGTCGGAGTGCATAATAATTATGATCTCCGGGTTTACCTGGCGTAACTTTTCAATCATCCTTTTATGCCGTGGTTTAAACCTTACTCTCCAGTCTTCAGGTGAGATAAGTGTTGAAACCTGGCTTCCCAGATCTTCACCGAACCAGATTGCATCCACACCGGCTTTAACGAGTTGCATCGCAAGTCCGGTACTCCATTCTTCAACACGATCATTAAGAAGCTCCAGCCACGGTTCATCACAAAGCATTCCTACCATATATTTTTCAAGGCCGGTAAGGTGCCAGGCCAGTTCAAAAAGCGAGATCTCCACATCTCCGATAACAAAATATTTTTTGCCGTACCTGTCGATATCTCTTTTAGCTTTCTCAAACCGGCCTTTTGCATAAGCATCGGGAAAGGAGTAGTTAGCGATATCGCTGACTGAGTTAGCGTTTTCGAGAGGACATTGCACTACTTCAACATAAAGTGATGTAGGTTTCATATGCATTCCGAACTCGTTTTTTGTAACGTCTCCGCTTACCGGCTCAGGCATATATCCGAAGGGGACTGTCCCTCCTACAACCACTACGTCACTTCCCATTTTAGTCCTTATCTCATTCGCAGAAATCCTGTATGTAAGATCTTCATAATAGGATAATGAATAATCAGGTGCTATTCCCAGCTTCTTTCCAAAAACTTCAGTATGCTGTCTGCATAAATCAAACTGAACCGGAACCCTGTCGGGGTTGCCTTCCATTTTCCGGAAGGCTTTAATTACGCGCTCTCTTGAATTCATATCTTATTTATTAATCATTTGAAATTGAAGGGTTTTCAGGAAAAATGTCACATTAAAATAAATTACTTCTTTATTCCTCTCTTATGAAGTATGATGGTTGTCTCATCAACCGTGATGATATGTCCTTTCCCTATTTTATCGAAATATGGTTTAATATGGTCAATAAAGGAGTCAATTTTATCCGGCTCATCTATGATTTCAACTACAAGGGGAAGTTTTTCACTTAACTCCCAAAGTTTATTGGAGTAAATTTCGCTGCTTGCACCGAACCCCATTATCCCCTTGAGAACTGTAGCTCCTGTCATTCCATAGCCTCTTGCTTCATATACAATCACTTCATAAAGAGGTGAATGTTCATACCTGTCAGTTGAACTGATATAAATCCTTAGTCGTTTTGCTTTGTCTTCAGGTTTCATTCTAATATAATTTTTTGCCGATAAAAATATTCTTAAAGAGTTGCCTTTGAACACTACGCAGTTTTAATGGCGCTAAACTATTTTGGTGATCAGAACTCCTAAAAAAGTTGCAGCTATTCCAAGGAAAACACTCAGCCCGGTATAGAGCAGAAAATGAAAGAAATCGCCATCCCTGAGCAAAGCCAGGTTCTCATTTGCAAAGGTGGAGAATGTTGTGAATCCTCCGCAGAAACCAACTGCAAGAAACATTTTCCAGCCGGAGGTAAGCAATGAACTCCTTTCGGAGATGCCATAGATAACCCCAATAAGAAAGCACCCTGTGATATTTACAAAAAATGTCCCCAGAGGAAAAGCCGAGGGAAAATAGTTCTGCATAAACCTCGATGCAAGAAATCTCGAAATGCTTCCAAGAAAACCTCCTGTTCCTACCAGAAATAATGTTTTTATCATAATAAAAAGATATTCTTTAACTTGCAGTTTATCAGGATGTAATTCATCCGGTTCATTTTAAACAAACTATATCATAACCTTTTGACCCATTGTTATTACCTTTGAGTCTCTTTACGGTAATTTTTATTTTAACAAAGGTTACTGATTTCATCACAAAATAACTCAAATAAATTAATGACCAGAATCAGATTTTTAAATACTTGAAGTTAAAGCAAAAAATCCTGTAAATTTGAAGTTGTCAGGCAAATTAATTTGTTTTAAAGATATTAGTAAATCACTTTAAAGAATAGAAAACGATGGGAAATAAAGTTAAAGCCGGTCTTTTTGGAATCGGACTCGACACATATTGGTCTCAGTTCGATGGATTGCTCGATAAATTGAAATCTTTTCAGGTCAGAATAAAAGAGCATCTTGAGCAATCGGGAACGGAAGTTATTGATGCCGGTATGGTTGATAACCCCGATAAAGCGATTGCTGCCGCAGGCTTATTTCTTAAAAGCGGAGTTGATATAATATTTCTTAATATTTCCACTTATGCCTTGTCGCACAATGTGTTACCATTGCTGCAAAGAGTGAGTTGCCCGGTTATTGTTCTAAACCTCCAGCCTTCTGAAGCTATCGATTATGAGAAATTCAATTCAATGGTCGACCGGGGTAAAATGACAGGCGAATGGCTCTCCTATTGCCAGAGTTGCGTAACACCTGAACTGGCAAGTGTTTTTAACAGGGCCGGCATAAAATATCATCTGATTACCGGATATCTCGATGAGAAATATGTATGGGATGAAATAAAAGAGTGGGTTCGTGCCTCTTCTGTAATGAGAATAATGAAAAATACCAGGGTTGGAGTTATGGGCCATTATTATAATGGAATGCTGGATGTTTACAGCGATATTACCATGCTTGCGGCTGCCTTCGGAACTCATTTTGAAATAATGGAATTTGGTGTTTTGAAAAACCTTTTCGAAAAGGTAACAGGCGAGGAGGTAAAAAGTAAAATGAAACAGTTTAATGAGTGGTTTAATGTCTCAGGAGAATGTTCTGATGAAGACCTTATTAATTCTGCCAGAAGTTCTGTAGCACTTGACATGCTGGCTGATAAATTTCGGCTTGGAGCCCTTGCTTATTATTATGAAGGTGAAGGAGATCCTGCTTATGAAAAGATCGTAACAACTTTAATCCCGGGAATGACTCTGCTCACAGGGCAGAATATTCCGGTTGCCGGGGAATGTGAAATAAAGAATGTTCTGGCCATGAAAATTATGGATGCACTTAATGCCGGCGGATCGTTCTCGGAATTCTACGGGATGGATTTCAAAGACGACATTTTACTCCTCGGCCACGACGGACCGGCTCACTTCAAAATTGCAGACGGAAAAGTAGCTCTTGTTCCGCTTCCTGTCTTTCATGGGAAACCGGGAAAAGGATTATCCATACAGATGAAAGTGGCTTCCGGGCCGGTAACCCTTCTCTCGGTCTGTCAGTCGGGTGATGGGAAAATAGCTTTGCTTACCGCTGAAGGAGAGTCCGTTGCGGGGCCAACTTTGCAGATCGCCAATACCAACAGCAGATACAAATTTTCTGTTTCAGCCAGAGAGTTTATCAATAAGTGGTCTGAAGCCGGACCCTCACACCACTGTGCAATAGGCACCGGATACAGATCTGCTGAGATAAATAAGGTAGCTCAGCTGCTGAATATCGGATTCCTGCGGATATGCTGAGCGGATACCTTATTGTTAATTAACTAACAAGTAATAAATGGAAACTAACCAGCATGTTTCAGATCTGAATTTTAAATCAGTTCTTAATTTCAGGGATATTGGCGGAATACCTGCCGGGGGAAGTAAAAAGATCAGGGAAGGAATGATATACAGGTCTGCAAACCCCGACAATATCAGCAAAGACGATCTCAGGAAACTTCAGAATATTAATGTCAGAACGATAATAGATCTGCGTTCGGCTACAGAAAAAAAGAAAAGGAAAAGAGTCATCAGTAATATAGGCACATTATCATTGCCACTCGATTTTCAAAGCGTTACCAGAGAGCGGATGGAGCCATTTATCCGCAGGAAAAATTCCGAAGAGATACTTTCGGATATATCTAACTCCTTATATCTCGAAATTGCCGATGCCACTATGCCACTATTGCCACAGGTTTTAGATCTTCTGCTTTCACCTGAAAGCTCTCCGGTTCTTATTCATTGTCAGGCAGGAAAAGACAGGACCGGGATATTATGTGCACTTATTCTTCTTTCACTTGGAGTTGAAAGGCAGTTTATTATCGACGACTTTATGAAGTCAAATGATGCCCTTTTACCTTATTTTAGAAAAACGCTGCTGAGGCGAAAAATTCTCTCTTTCGGTTTTTTTCCGTCCGAAAGGATGCTGTTTGTTATAACAGTCAAACAGCGGAATATTGAATCTGTTATCGACAGGATAGAAGGTTATTATGGTGGTATTACTGCTTATCTGCAAGAATCGGGATTTGATATTGCCCGGCTTGAAGAGTTAAAAGGAAGAGTTTTATTGAAATGAATATCATTCTTCGGGGTTAAATTAATGGCCCATTTCCGCACATGTGTGCGATTTTTTCAATTATTTTCAAACTATTTTTGAAATCATCTTCGGGGAACATCCCGATTTCTAAAAATTGCCCTGTAGTTGTAATTCATACTCAGGTGTTTAGAAAAAATTATCAGATCTTCTTGTTTTTAAGCTCTTTTGGCACTCCTTTTGGTTTATTCATTATAACTAAAGTGTACTGTTTTACAGGGAAAACTGTATTTACAGTCTTATTTCCCTTGAGATATTATAAGATTAAATCCTTTTGTAAAGCTGATTATTATTCTCAGAGTTTATTTTTCATTTCCTTATTTAACAAGATACGGATGAAAGAAAGTGACACAAATCTGATGGATACATTTAAATTAGATAAAGAGTTTGTTTTATGTAATTTAAACAATTATGCAGTTTCGTTTGTTTTTAGCAGAGAAACAGCCTCTTACTTGCTTCGCTATCTTGTAAGTTCTGATAACGCATATAATCCTAATACATAAAGCCATGAACCTTTTGAAAACCAAGCTTTTCCAAATCTTCAATCTATGTGTGCTGATCTTATTGGTTTCAGCAACCAGCCTGAGGGCTACAACTTATTACACCAATGCAAACGGTGCCCCGGAAACTCTTGCAAACTGGTGGACAGTTAACAATGGTACAGGAACACACCCTGCAAACTTTACAACAGCCGGTGATGTTTTCATCATTCAGAGTCCGAACGTGATGACCATGGCAGCAGCGTGGACAGTTACAGGAACGGTGACAATTAATTCAGGGGCTACACTTGCGAGAGGCTCAGTTGCTTTAACTTGCGGTGGACTTGATATTAGCGGTACGATGACCAATGGAAATGGTACCTCATCTACAGTTAATGGTAATGTTACCGGCACGGGAATATTAACAACAGGTGGTACCGTAAGGGTTTTTAATGTAACAGGCAACTGGACTTTTAGTGGTACTGCCAATAATGCGTAAATGACATTAAACCTTACCGGAACCGGCGCCCAGACACTTTCAGGTAATATGGGAACAGGTACCCCTACAATAAGTAATCTCGTAATTAATAAGTCAGGCGGAACAGTTACCCTTGGAAGTGCATTCACACTCCGGGGTTCCACAACAAAAACATTTACCTTAACAGCTGGCACATTTGATGCCGCTACCTACCTGCTTACAGCTACTACTCCAACATTTACTGCAGGCACCTTGCGTGTTGGAGGATCCACCTGGGCAACCAATTATTCATTTGCCGTTACTGAACCTGCCGCAGGAACCATAGAATACTATGCGGCCGGCGCACAAACGGTAAATAATGTAAATACTTATGGAGGAAATCTTATACTTTCCGGGAGCGGGGCTAAAACATTGGGCGCATCAATGGTAACAATTGGTGGTGGTCTGACTTTAAGCGGAACGGCAACGACCAGTCTTGCGGCCAATTTAGCCATAACCGGCAACCTGAATATCGGGGATGGGACTACTCTTACCGCAGGAGCTTTTACCCTTGGCGTAACCGGAACAACCACAGTTGGGGCGGGCACAAGTGGCACATTGTCTGTCACAAGTGCCACAGGAACCAAGACCTTTACCGGAGCTGTAACCATCAATAGCGGAGGCGCAATAACAGAAAGTGCGGCGGCCACCCTTTCGTTTGGTTCAGATGTTACCATTACAGGAACATTGACTGAATCCGGAGCTGCAGTTGTTGGTATTGCAGGGAATCTTACTAATAACGGAACATATACTGCAAGCACAGGATTACATACCTTTAGCGGAGCCACTAAAACATTAAGCGGCTCGGCTACCATCACCATTCCAACAGCAACATTCACCGGGAACTATACCAACAGTGGAACATTGACATGTGCAACATTGCTTACTGTTACAGGTGGCGCAGTCGTACTTACCAATAATGGCATTATAACAGCAACAACCGCTCTGTCAGGAACCGGTGGTTTAACCCAGGGTGCTACCGGAGTTTTGTATATCGGAGGAACTTCTGGCATTACAACCCTAACTGCAACAACTGCAGGGAACACAGTAAATTACAATGCAGCAGGTTCTCAGACTGTAGTTGACGTTTCCTATAATAATTTAACAGTTTCAGGGTCAGGAACAAAAACATGGACTCTCGCTGCCAACAGAACTGCAGGAGGAATTCTTACAGTTGGAGCTGGTGCCGGACTTACTACTGCCGGGAATTTTACACTCGGGGTTACAGGAGCAACCTCAGTGTTGGGTACACTTGCCCTTGGCGGAACTTCGGCCAAAACATTTACAGGCGATGTTACTATCAGCGGGATCTGGAATGAAACAGGCATAGCAGCTTATTCTTTTGCAGGAAGCTTAACCAATAATGGTTCAACATTTACAGCAAATACGGGCATCCATACATTTTCAGGCACATCGAAATCATTAAGCGGTTCAACCATTACATCTATTGGTTCGGTTACAGTGAGCGGAACATATACGAATACAGGAACACTTACCGTTGGAACAGCCCTCGACGGTGCCACCGGGACTTTAACAAACAGCGGTACCTTAAATATCGGAGGTACATGTTCCATTGGCTCAACGTCAGGAGGTTTAAGCAATTCAGGAACCACAGCTATCTCCGGTGCAGGCGCAATCTCCACCCTCATTGCAGGTTTCACAAATACCGGGACAATTAATCTGAACGGTTCAGGAACAATTGCCGGGATTACCAACAACGCTTCAGGTATTGTCAACCTAAACAGTTCGGGTGCCATAACTGCTTTTAACAATGCTACAGCCACCAGCGTACTGAACATCAGCACAACCCCTGCTTCCAACGATTACTACACTGACTGCCACAGCTTCAGGAAACAGTGTTAATTACACTGCTTCCGGTACCCAGACAGTTAACCCTACAACATATTCCAACCTAAACCTTCTGGGATCAAATGCCAAAACATTTCCTTCTGGAACTACAACTGTAAATGGAGTTCTTTCTATGGAAGGAACATCGACAACAACCGTAACCGGTACACTTGTATATGGTGCCAGCGCCACTCTCCAATATACAGGAAGTTCAGCACAGACCACAGGAGGCGAATTTATTTCTTCCTTTCCCGGGAGTGGTGGAGTTAAGATCAATAATTCTAATGGTGTAACTTTGGGTTCTGCCCGAAGTCTTGGAGCAAATCCTTTAACCATTGGCGATGTGGTTTCAGGTTCTGTTTTCAGCGATGGTGGTTTTCAGTTAACCGGAACCGGAACCCTGAATTTTACTTCCGGGACATTTAAACTGGGAGCTGCCGCATCAGCCACAACGTTCCCTGATTTTGCAACAACCAATATCTCAGCAGAGACAACAGTGGAATATGCTGCAACTGCTGCCCAATCCATTAAGGGAATTTCTTACAGCAATCTCACCATTAGTGGAAGCGGAACAAACGCCAAAACAGCAAGTGCAGACATTACCGTAAATGGCATTCTTAATCTTAGTAGCGCAAATGCTTCAGCTACTCAAGGTTGCCTGATTATGAGCACATTTACCCTTAACATGGGTGCAGCCTCCACCACTACCGGTGCCGGCGATGTAACGGGAATAGTGAAACGGACACAGACTTTTGATAACAATACCCCATACAGTTTTGGCAATCAATATACTACAATTACCTTTTTAGGTGTTTCAGGGGGTACCAAACCAGCCTGGATCAGCTGTAAAATTGCCATTGGTGCAGCACCAACCTGGAAAACAGGAGCAATTCAACGGGTTTATTCCTTTGCACAGGATGCTACTGCTACCGATCAGGTTGTCGCCAGCCTGCATTATCTGGATACTGAACTTAACACGAATACGGAATCAAAACTGGTTCTTTGGGATGCCCATGCAGGACCAGGATTTGGCACAATTCATGAACACGGGAAGACTTCCAATGACGTTTCCGGCAATACAGTGACTTTGTCGGGAAAAACCATTACCTATCTTGCCCCAACAACAGTACTGGATAACAAACAATGGAGTCTGGCAGATTATGCTTCTGTCAAAAATACCTGGTTAGGTATAGATACAGATTGGAGTAATATCTCTAACTGGTCGGCAGGACATGTACCCCTCACTACTGAGGAGGTTTTAATTCCCGGATCGCTTTCCAGTTACCCTACCTTAACTTTAGGAGTGGCGATAAAAACGCTTGAAATTGCTTCAGGCGCTTCACTCAGTGCAGGTTCGAACAGTATTACAATTAACGGTTCTACAGGTGCCTGGTTAAACAATAGTACCTTTAACGGCAATACCGGAACAGTTGTCTTCTCCAATGGAACTATTTCTAATGTCGTTTCGCTGGGAGGATCGGGCATAAATAATTTCTACAACATAACTGTAAATGCCAATACCTATTTACAGCCGGCTTCCGGTGCTTATCTGAAAATAGCCGGAGCAGTTACTGCAGGCTCAGGAAGTATTATCGATTTAAAAGCAACCAATAATTCAATAGAATATAACGGTTCGGTGCAGACTATCCTGAATCCTCAGGGTCCTTCCTCCGATGTTGGTTATTCCAGCTTAATTATTAACAGCTCAGGTACAACCACTTTCCCTGCCACACTGAACGTGATGCGCGATTTTACCCTGACTGCCGGAACTACTGCGCCAGCAAGCTCCCCTTCAGCCATAGATATTCTTGGGAATGTGACTTTAACTTCCGGGACATTTACGACCTCAGGCTATGCGGTTTCTGTCGGCGGCAACTGGACAAACAATGGTGCCACTTTTACTCCAGGAACCAGTACTGTTACCTTTAACAATACAACTGTAGTCCAAGCCATCAACGGTACGGCAGCAAGTCAGACATTTTACAATTTAGTAGTTGCTAAAACTGCTCAGACACTCAATATTGGAGGAAGTACTGCTTCACTAACAGTTAACAATTTTACGCAGACAACCGGTAATTTTAAAGCTCCTGCTACTTTAAACATAAATGGTTCGGCAACTCTAACGGGAGGTACATTCACTGCCGGTGCAATAATTAATCTGTCGGGCAACTGGACCAACAATGGTGCCACATTTGATAATGCAGACGGAACAGTAAACTATAGCGGTTCATCGGCACAGACAATCGGAGGATCAGCAACAAACACTTTCAATAATTTAACGGTGAATAACAGCGCTGGTGTTACTGCAAGTGCCAGCCAAACTGTAAATGGTGTTCTGTATTTACAAAGCTCCAATGTTTCTGCCACGCAGGGAACTCTTGAAACCGAAGCCAATACAATTTTTATGGGTGCTGCTGCAACAACAACCGGAACGGGCGATGTTACCGGAATTGTGACCCGTAATTATTTTGAGTTAAACACACCATATTCTTTTGGTAATCAGTTTACAACCGTAAATTTCACAATAGATCCATTGCCAACTTCTTTAAGTGAGAAGATTGTTCTTACATCAACACATACCTGGAAAACGGATGCAATACACCGGTATTATGACATTATCAGAATAGGCGGATCAAGTGCTACACGGCTAACACTGAATCTTCATTATCTGGATGCCGAACTAAATGGAACCACAGAAACCAATCTTAATTTTTTCGACAACCTATACCCTTCAACAGTGGTCGATCGTGGTCATTCCAACCAGAGCTCAAGTGATAACTGGCTAGGCTTATCAGGTTTGGGGCTTCCATATGTTGCTTCAACAGCTTATGATTATAAATACTGGACCATGGGGGCCAATTCTGTGGGAAATACCCATACGTGGATCAGTGGAGGAGCAGTCCTCACAGACTGGACTTTACCCGGAAACTGGAACGGAGGTGTTCCCGATGCTGAGGCCAATGTAGTTATCCCGGCAATTACCATAGACGGGACTCATAACAATCCAACCTTACCTGCAAATACAACTCTAAATTCAATAGATATCCTGACCGGAGGGATTGTCAATGCTACTACTGGCAGCCCAATGCTAACAATAACCGGAGGCACCGGGGCTTGGAATAATCTTGGCACATTAAATGCAGGATCAAGCACTATTATTTTTACCAACGCAGCGGCAACCATGGCCGATCCTACTAATTTTTATAATGTTACAATCGCCGATGGGGCGACATTAACCCTGGGAACTGATAACATTATGCGTATTTCCGGAACTCTGTCACTTTCAAACAGCGGAGTTTTAAATGCAGCAAGCAACCACAACACCATAGAATTCAATGGTACGGATCAAACCATCGTTTTCCCGAACGGATCAACACCCGGATATCACAATCTGATACTAAGTGGCAGCGGAACAAAGACGATGCCTGCTTTTCCACTACAAATATTGGGTGATTTAAGGCTGAACGGAACCGCTTCGGCCATGGCTTCCCATGATATTTCAGTTACCGGGAATGTAATCATTGGAACTGGCACCACCCTAAACGGAAGTTCCAATGTGATCAGCACATCAGGAAACTGGAGCAATAGCGGCACCTTTACTGCTGCTGCGGGTACTGTGATTTTCAATGGGGAATCGGCTCAAACCATAACAGGGGCGACTACCTTTAACAATTTGACGATAAACGGAGCCGGAGGTGTGACAGCAGCCAGCAACATTACTGTTAACAGCGTTCTGGATCTCTCTTCTGCCAACCCTTCTTCCACCAAAGGTCTTCTTGAACTTGTCAGCAGTTGGGGTACCTGGCCAACCGCATACGATCTTACCTCCTCCATTCTTACAATGGGCACTTCGGCTACTACAACCGGGCAAGGCGATGTAACAGGTAAAATCCTCAGAAACGCACCTTCAGCTAATACAAGTTATACTTTTGGTAACGAATATACCAGTGTTGCTTTTATCAACCCGACAACTTCTCCCTCATCAGTAACCGTAGTCGTCAGAATTGGAACGACCAATTCAAAAAAAGCAGATGCGGTTCAAAGAATGTATGAAATTACACCCGCCAGCAATGGAGCAGGAGGCACTGTATCAGCTAATTTTCATTACCTTGATTCAGAGTTACAAAGCAATACTGAAACAAAACTTACCACATGGGATTATGATTTAGGTACAGGTGGAGCTGCCAGTCCTGACGAACACGGACGGTCCAGCTCTGATTACTCCAACAATTTTGTAGGTATGTCGAATGTGCCGATGGAGTATTTTATATATGTTAATCCGACACATCAGTGGCGTACTATTTTTACTATAGGGGATTTCGCTGCAGACCATCTTACCTGGAACGGTTCCACCTCGACTGCGTGGACAGGAGTTTCAGGAAACTGGACACCTGCAGGGACACCTTCTGAATGGACGCATATTATTATACCGGATGCAAGCACTACTCTAAATGATCCTAATTTGCCGGAAGGTATCTCTCAAATTAAAACACTCATCATAGAAGCAGGAGGGGTGCTTGTTATGGGAGCTAATACTCTTGAAATCCACAATGCAGTTGGCGGAGGATGGGAGGATCAGAATGCAGCAGGCAATGATCCTGGTACCAGCAAGGTTGTTTTTGTCAACTCAGGTGCTTCTATTTCAGGTAATTCCCGTTTTTACAATGTAGATATAGCTACCGGAGCAGATATTACAAATGAGGCAGGCAGTACGATGAAGATTGGCAATTTAATGACCAAAACCGGGACAGGCAAATGGTATGCCGATGTATTTGGCGCAACTATACAATACAATGGCGGAGCCCAGACTATTTTGTTGCCGGATGGTTCTCCTGATTATCACAATCTTATTTTAAGCGGCAGCGGAGTAAAGACTATGCCTGATGCAGCCATATCAATGCATGGTAATTTTATCTTAAGCGGCACAGCTTCTGTAACCGCAGGTGGTGCTTTAACCATTGGTGGAAATATGGAACTTGGTTCAGGAACAGCCTTTACGGCAGGAAGTTTTACACACAATTCAGCTGGCAACCTGGAAAACAATGGAGCCACATTTACGACCACCGGAAGTACCTTTAATTTTAATGGTGCAGAACTACAAACCATTGGCGGAACTTCGGCTTCGACTTTCGGAAATATTACCTTAAACAATTCAAGCGGTGCTTCGTTGGGAAGTTCGACAACGGTAGGAGGAATACTTACGCTAACGAGTGGGATCTTATCTACAAATGCCAACACACTTATTGTGAGTAATACAGCAACCAATGCTATAAGCGGAGGGAGCTCGTCGGGTTATATTAACGGAAATCTCCGCAGGGGAATTCTGACAGGCACAAACACCTATTCTTACCCTGTGGGAACCTCAACAGGATATACACCTGTAAGTGTTGCTTTAACCGGTGTTTCTACCGGAGGAAATTTAACTATTACTTCAAATGATGGGGCAAGCAGCAATTATCCTTCTTACCTTAATAGTACTAAAAAACTGAATCGTTACTATACAATTACTGATGGAGGTATCGGAACTTTTTCAGCTGATGCGTCATTTACTTATCTGACAGCTGATTTGGCAGGGGGAGCTGTTTCTGGTAATATGAAGGCATACAAATATAACGGTTCATATGCCTATCCAGGCACAGTAACAGGGTCAAATGTTTTTACTGCAACCGGCATCACTGCATTCAGTGAAGTTGGAGCAGGGGAAGAATACTCAGCAGATCTTTCAAATATCGTTTTGAGCGGATCACCAGGCGGATACACTTTTGCCTCAGGTACATATGAGTACACCGGAGTAACGGTAGGAAACGCAGCGAGTAGTATCACTGTTACACCAACAGGTGCTGGGGTAATCACTGTTAACGGAACAGAAGTGGCTACCGGAGTTGCTTCAGGAGATATCTCCTTAACAGCCGGTGCACCAACAGTCATTACTGTGGTAGCAACTGAGACTGGGAAAAGTGCTAAAACATACATAATCAGTATTACAAGAAACAATGCACCACAGACTACCCCTACCTTTAATCCTGATGCCGGTGCAATTGCATGGGGCACTCCTGTTGCCATTACATCTTCAGGTGCTTCTGCTGTTTATTACACCACAAACGGCGATGTTCCAACAACGGGCAGTACTCTTTATTCCACTCCCCTTGACATCAACTCTGCCATCACTTTAAAAGCCCTGGCTCTAAGAACCGGCTATGATAACAGTGAAATCGCAAGTGCTTCTTATACACAGGCCGCTACCACAGCTCTGTCCGACATAACAATTAGCGGAACTCCTGCAAGTTATACCTTTGCTTCAGGTACTTATGAATATGCAGGAGTAACGTTAGCTAACTCAGTGAGCAGTATCACAGTCACACCAACAGGTGCTGGCGTGATTACCGTAAACGGTACAATAGTTGCCAGCGAGAGTGCTTCAGGAGCCATTTCCTTAACGGAAAACACAGAAAAAACCATTACAGTTATTGCTACTGAAGAGGGAAAAATTGCCAAAACATATACCATCAAGGTCACACGCAATGGCACCCAGGCTTCCCCGACCTTTAGCCTGGCAGCCGGAGCAGTTGCTTATGGCAGTACGGTTACAATCACTTCAGCAGGTGCAACGAACATTTTTTACACAACCGATGGAACAGAACCAGCAACCTCAGTAACCGGAACAACGCTGGCATATGCCGACGCTCTTACCATTGATGTTGCCAAAACAGTCAAGGCAATCGCGGTGAAAACAGATTGGGCTAACAGTGCAGTCGTAAGTGCAACCTATACACAGGCCTCAGCAACCCCACCAAGTGCCGTTGTGTTATCCGTAGGCAGTACAGCCCCTGTTGGCGGCGTTAACAATGTTGTAATCCCGGCAGCAGGCGCAGCGGATGAAACCGGAGCAATATCCGGCTGGGTAACAAGCAGTAATGACAAGATTAAATTTACTGTCACAGATAATGGCGGTACATCTGCAATAACCATTGACGCAATTGGTTATACTAGTGGAAATGATTACGTCATTTTATCCACTGCCTCCCTGACCATTGTAGTAACAACAACTGAGTCAGGCAAAATAACCGGTGTCAGGACATTTACTGTTTCCGTTACAGCAAGCCCGGTTCAGGCTACCCCGACCTTCAGTCCGGCGGCGGGAGCAATACTATGGGGCACAACTGTGACAATCAGTTCAGCAAGTGCCGATGCCATTTATTATACTACTGACGGATCAACGCCAACAATATCCTCCACGAACCAGGCAACGATACCACTGGTGATCAGTTCCGCGGTAACTGTCAAAGCACTTGCCGTGAAATCAGGTTACACCAACAGTGCCATCGCTACTGCAGCCTATACCCAGTCCGCTTCGGCAGACCTGACAGGCATCGCCCTGAGTGGCAGCCCTGCAGGTTATTCCTATTCTTCAGACACTTATAGCTACAGCGGTTTAACAGTACCCAACAATGTTGCCAGTATCACGGTTACACCAACAGGTGCTGGCGTGATCACCGTTGACGGGACAGTAGTGACCTCCGGGAATCCATCAGGTGCTATCAGCTTGTCAGAGACCGTAGAAAAGACCATCACCGTTGTTGCCACAGAAACGAACAAGAGTTCCAGGACCTATACCATCAAAGTCACCAGAAACGGGACTCTTGCTACTCCAACCTTTAATCCCGTTGCCGGAGCAATTGCATTGGGCGCAACTGTCAGTATTGCATCTTCAGGTGCAACGGCTATTTATTATACCACAAACGGCGATGTTCCAACAACCGGAAGTACCCTGTACGAGGCTCCGGTAGCCATCATCTCTGCCCTTACGTTAAAAGCCCTGGCTGTAAAAGCTGGTTATGACAATAGTGAGATCGGAAGTGCAGCCTATACACAATCAGCTTCGGCAAACCTTACAGGGATAGCCCTGAGCGGAAGCCCTTCAGGTTATTCCTTTGCTTCAGGCACATATGGCTACACAGGTTTAACGGTAGCAAACGCAATAAGCAGTATTACTGTAACTCCAACCGGAGCAGGCGTTATCATTGTTGACGGTACTGTAGTTGCCACAGGCGTTGCTTCAGGAGCCATAGACTTAACAGCATTAACAGAAAAAACAATTACGATTATTGCAACCGAAGAGGGCAAAAGTGAAAAGACTTATACCATCAAGGTTACCAGAAACGGGGCTTTACCTACCCCGAACTTCAGTCCAGTGGCGGGAGCTATTGCATTTGGCACACCTGTTACCATTTCATCTTCTGGTGCCACAGCAATTTATTATACTACAGATGGTACTGATCCGACGACGGAAAAAACCCTTTATTCCACTCCTGTAGCTATAAACTCTGCCCAGACTTTAAGAGCTCTGGCTGTCAAACCGGGATACGACAACAGTGCTATAGGCAGTGCCGTTTATACACAGGCAGCTTCGGCAGACCTGCCTGGCATTGCTCTGAGCGGTAGTCCCACTGGTTATTCCTTTTCTTCTGGTACTTATGTTTACACAGGAGTTACTGTAGGCAATTCGGCCAGTGTCACTGTTACTCCGACAGGTGATGGGACAATAACAGTTGAAGGAACAGAGGTTGCCACAGGAAGTGCTTCCGACGTTATCTCCTTGCCGGCAGGCACACCAGCAGTTATTACTGTAATAGCAACAGAGACTGGCAAGAGTGCTAAAACATACACAATAAGTATTACAAGAAACAATGCACCACAGGCTACCCCGACCTTTAATCCTGATGCCGGAGCAGTTGCACTTGGGACAACTGTTGCAATTACATCTTCAGGAGCTACAACTATTTATTATACTACAAACGGTGCTGATCCAACAACAGGAAGTTCTGTTTATTCCACTCCTGTAGCTATCAACTCTGTCCTGACCTTAAAAGCCCTGGCTGTCAAAGCCGGCTATGATAACAGTGATATCGGCAGTGCTGATTATACACTGGTTCTGCATCATTTTGCAATCTCAACCATCTCTTCCCCTCAGATTGCAGGTAGTGCAATAACCGGCATTGAAATTACAGCACAGGATGCTAATAACAATACCGTTACAGACTTCACGGGTACAGTCGATTTTAGCGGTACTGCAGGTATCACTGGAACTTCTACCGCCTTTACCTCAGGTCAACTTAGCGGTGTGAGACTTACCCCGCCTGTGAAAGGAACATCTTTGACATTGGTGGTTACCGGATCAACAAAAACGGGAACCAGTACTTTCGATGTTAATGCACCTGTCATGGGAGGAACGGTAACTATTACCGGGACAGCCAGGTATGGTGGGGTTTTGACAGCTGTTATAAGCTCAATAACCTACACCCCAACAACAAACCTGGATGTACCAGCATACCAGTGGAAACGTGGTGAAACAAATATTGGTACAAACTCATCCACTTATACTCTGGTGGAAGCCGATATTACCAACACCATCACTGTTATAGTAAGCGCCGACGGGGCACATGCAACTGGAAGCGTTACAAGCAGTGCGACCGGAACGATTGCCAAAGCCGTCGGCCCAGCTGCTCCGACTGGAGTGGCTAAGACTGATGTAACTGCATATGGACTCAACAACGGAACACTCACAGGGACAGCCTCAGGGCAGGAATATGAAAAAGATGCATCCGGTTCCTGGGTTGCAATCTCCGGCACAACTGTTACCGGACTGGCTCCCGGAAGTTATATCGTTCGGGTAGCTGTTACCAGCACAGCACTGGCAGGAACACCAACCTCTGCTTTTGTTATTTCTGAAGGCGGACTTACAGCTGACCTTACAGGCATTGCCCTGAGCGGCAGTCCATCAGGCTATTCATTTGCTTCAGGTACTTATAGCTACAGTGGTTTAACAGTAGCCAACGCGGTGAGTAATATTACTGTCACTCCGACAGGGGCAGGCGTGATCACGGTAGAAGGGACAACTGTTACCAGCGGAAGTGCTTCAGAAGCCATAGCCTTAACAGCTCTGACAGAAAAAACAATTACCGTTATTGCGACAGAAGAAGGCAAGGGGGCAAAAACGTATACCATCAAGGTCACCAGAAATGGTGCTTTGACTACACCGGCCTTTAGTCCGGTTGCAGGTGCAATAGTTTTGGGAACAACGGTAACTATTACCTCAGCAGGAGCTGACCATATTTACTACACCACGAATGGGGATGATCCAACCACCGGAAGCAGCGAGTACAGTACGGCAGTTGCCATCAATTCGGCTCTGACATTAAAAGCACTGGCTGTAAAAGCCGGTTATGATAACAGTGCCATAGGCAGTGCCGCCTATACTGTTGTAAATTTGCCACAAGGGAGCTTAACCGCCAACGGACCATTCTGTGCTACAGGTGCGGGTGAACTTACCTGGACAGCAACAGCAGGGACAGGACCGTATACGGTAATTTACAATGATGGTACTTCAGACCGTACAGCTAACTCAGTTGTAAGCGGAACATCATTTGCAACATTTACCACTCCTGTTACAACAACCACAACCTATACACTTGTCTCAGTAACTGGTGCAGTTTCATCTGTACGAAGCAACAGCTTTACCGGATCTTCGGCAACCATTACGATCAATGCCCTTCCGACGGTTGCTGATATAGCAGGAGGAGCGGATATTGTGGATATTAATTCAGTAACTCCGGCGTTCACAAATACAACATCAGGAGGAGTATGGTCCATAGTTCCCGTGACAGGTACGGCCAGCATTACTTCCGGAGGAGTAGTAACAGGCTTAACATCGGGTACAGTAACAGTCACTTACACAGTTACTGACGGATGTTCCAAATCGGTAACTCATTCTTTAACGGTTTCGGAAACAACGGGGATAAAAGAACAACATATTAATAGCGAACTGAAACTTGCAAATTATCCGAATCCGTTTGAAGATAATACAAAAATAAGCTACTCACTGCCATTTGATGGCCGCGTAACCCTTGTCTTGAGCAATGTTTCAGGACAGGTAGTAAAAACCATTATAAACGCAACGCAAACGGCAGGCGATTACAACATCAATATCTCTTTTGCAGATCTGAATTCCGGAATTTATCATGCAACAATGAGGCTAAAGGGAAATGGCGAAGAGATGATTAAAAATATCAGACTTGTCAAGGGCCGGTAATTAGCCGTTGTCCTTAGATGATAATGCATTCATAAGGAGAGTTTATTTAAGTAAGGGAAAGAGTGAATTCAATGACCAGACGGCGTCAGATTCGAAGGGTATAAAGCCTCACGGGTCTGACGGTTGGCTGCAGTTTTTACAAACGCTACAGGCTAAAAAAAGTTATAACCGTTTTAGATATGGTTTAGGAGGATATATTATTTTTTTTGTATATTTACTTTGGAAAGGCATCACCCATTATTGATTTTAATGCTTTGTTAATCTGTTTTTTTGTATTTTTGTCATAACCTTATAGATCATTCTGAATGAAAGGAAGAATATTCTTGTTAATCATTACGGTGTTTGTATGTTTCTCATGCGGGAATTCATCAAACAAAAAAGGGGAGTTTGTATTTCCTGAAGCTGACTCGGTTCCTTCATCGGAAGCTGAAAAGCTAAGCCCTGAAGCAATAGCAGATATTTCGAGAAACATCTCGTCTCCTGTTGAGATCGCCAACCTTCTTCAGTTGCTGGAGGTTCCCTTTTCTCAGAACTATCTGGCTACTTCAATTGATGCCAATAAGCAGAGTACTAATTTTGACAAAGCGTTGAAAATGGGTATTCTGGGGGCTGATCTCGGATATCTCAATATGTATGAAAAGACCGGTTCTTCCCTTGATGTACTCTCTTCAATTAGAAAGCTTGCTGATGACATTAAAGTGGGGCAGTTCTTTGATTTCGAATCAATTAAACGATTGTCACTCAATAAATCAAACCTCGACTCCCTTTTGTTTATTTCAATTGACTCCTATACCAAGATTGATAATTATCTAAGGGAAAATGATCGCGGACAGCTTTCAGCTTTAATTATTATTGGTGTCTGGATTGAAGGTCAGTATCTTGCAACTCAGGTTGTGAGTCAGTATCCCGATACGATGCTGATTGACCGGATTGGAGAACAGAAAATAATTTTGAATGATCTTCTTCTTCTCATACGTCCTTACTGTAATTCAGGTTCAGAGTTCACAAGCATTTGTGAAGATTTTCAGAATCTGAAAGATAAATACCGCGAAATAAAGATAACATTCACACAGGGAGATCCTGTAAGTGTTGAGAAGGATGGAGGATTAGTTATTACCCAGACAGAAAAAAGTATAGTAGAGATGTCTGATGAGCAGCTGAAGGGAATAATTGAGATTACAAAAAAAATCAGGAACAGGCTGATTTCAAATAATTAGTATGAAAAAAACAATATTGACAATTTCGTTTTTACTTGCAATAGGTTTATTGTCCTATGGGCAGGCCTCAGATCAGTTTGTAAGTAACTGCGTCATGAGTGCAGGTGCAACGGCAAAATATCTGAAAGATTTCAGGATACAGCTTGGGAAAGCTGTTCCTCAAAGTGAATTAAGATACAAAGCAAATATGTCGCTCTGGAAAAACACCAAATACCGTTTCACAATGTGTAATACTGAAGAATCGAAAGGGCAGCTTATTCTGAATATAAAAGACGAATCAAATAAGGTTGTGCTTTCTTCGTTCGATCAGAAGACCGGGAAAACATATGGTTACGTTGATTTTATATGCAATAAGAGCGGAATATATCAGCTTTTATTTGATTTTACCAACGGGCAGCAAGGCTCTGGTGTCGGGGTGGTCTCAATGATAAAATAAACTGACTATTTCAGATACCAGATCTGCATCAGTAATATCAGCATCAGAAAAAGAGAAAAGAGCAATTCCGGGATAAACTTTTTCCTTACAAATACAAAGTAGTGTGCCAGGAAATAGCTGGCAGGAATATTCATTAACCAGATTATTTCAACTGATACTGAAGGCAGAATCGCGAAAACTACTATCACAATCAGGAAGGTCCATATAAGAAGTGAGAATGTCTGACGTGATTTTATTTTCTTCGTGTTCAGTCGTGTAAAGAGGAAAAAAGTTGTTATGATTATCAGAACTGCTGTAAAACTAAGAACGACTAGTGTTATTCCGGAAAAAATATAGCTTTCTGACCTTCCAAAGAAATTATTTCCCACTGTTGACAAAAGGGCGCCCAGATCTTTCCCTGCAACATAATATATTCCGAATGCAATGAGATATGGTGCTGCAAGTCCAAGAACAGATAGCCCAGTCTCTTTCAGACTTCCCGGCCTGAGCAGAATTATGCCAATAATTACCAGCAGAGCAAACCAGATAAGATTAGCATAAAACAGGCTGCCTGTACTTATCAGAACAGAGGCATCAAAAAAGGAATAAGCTACTCCTGATTTCCTGTAACCATCCATTATTTTTTTTATTCCTAGGATTAGAAAAAGGGATGCAGGCAGGGCAGGATTCAGGAGCTGATTTTCCGGGAAAAGGCCTCCAAGCAAAATATAGCTAAAGGCAGGATGGAAAGTTCTTTCATTTATAAAAAAAATCTCAGTATTGAAATCAACAAGAAGGAATGCCATAAGCGAAACCAGTAAAAAAGAAATTACAACTCCGGGAAGATAACCGGACGCTGTAAAAAGTTTTAATAATCGGTAAAGAGGCATCGGATCGTCTGTAATGGATGGCGCATAAACGATCCGGGGATTAAGAAATGCGCTTAGCCAGACTGTTATCAGAATAATAATAATGAAAAAAATTACTCCGGGGCCGGTACCTTTAAAAAATCGTAAAAGCATCTATCTATAAATCAAATCCAATATCGTGTCTGTAATTTATACCGTCGTAGGCTATAAGAGCTGCATTTCGATAAGAAATCTCCAGGGCCTCTTTCATTGTAGCTCCGGAAGAAGTAACAGCAAGAACACGTCCTCCTGAAGTGACAACAGTGTCTCCATCTCTATTTGTTCCTGCATGGAATAGCAGACTTTCCTTTGTAAGATCCAAGCCCTGAATTTGTTTTCCATTCTCATAATCACCGGGATAACCTCCGGAAACCAGCATAACTGTAGTAACAAATTTATTATCTATCTCTATTTCCCTGGCAGAAAGATCCCCTTTTGCTACTCCCTCAATAAGATCGAACAGATCCGACTTTATTCTTGGGATGATTACTTCAGATTCAGGATCGCCAAGCCTGGCATTATATTCAATTACAAAAGGATCTCCACCGACATTAATAAGACCAAAGAAGATAAATCCCTTATAAACAATTCCATCGTCTGCAAGGCCCTTCATTGTAGGGTCTATTATCCTGAACTTTACCTTTTCCATAAAGATATTATCGGCAAACGACACAGGTGATACTGCACCCATTCCGCCGGTATTAAGTCCGGTATCTCCCACGCCTATTCTCTTGTAATCCTTAGCTTCAGGCAATAGTTTATATGATGTGCCATCAGTAATTATAAAAACCGAAAGTTCAATCCCTTTCAGGAACTCCTCAATAACAACTTTATCCCCTGCCGATCCAAACTTACCATTCAGAATAGCTGTTGTTTCTCTTTCTGCTTCAAGAACATCATCTATGATAAGCACTCCCTTTCCTGCTGCAAGTCCATCAGCTTTAATAACATACGGAGGAGAAAGTGTTTTCAGAAAAGCAGGAACCTCTTTTACATTGGTTAAATCAAAGGTTTTGTAAGCTGCTGTAGGTATTTTATGCCTTATCAGAAACTCTTTTGCAAAATCCTTGCTGCCTTCAAGACGGGCTGCAGATTTATCAGGGCCTATTACCGGGATATTGACAAGAGCTTTGTCTTTCAGAAAAAAATCATGGATCCCGTCAACAAGTGGAGCTTCCGGACCAACAATAACAATGTCAATCTTATTTGTCAGAACAGCATTTTTAACATCAACGAAGTTACCCGGAGAGAAATTAAGATTTGTTCCCAGATTAAGAGTGCCGGCATTTCCCGGAGCAATAAAAATTTTTTTAACTTTTTTGCTTTGGGCAAGTTTCCATGTAAGTGCATGCTCCCGGCCACCTGAACCCAGAATAAGAATATTCATTTTGTTGAAATATTTTAGTAATCCAAAAGTAACATTTCATTCTGATAAACAAAATGGATAACAAGAAAACCATTATGCTCCATCCTGTGTCTGGCAATATTTGGAGAAGGTCTGCATTACTGTGTTTACATATGTTTTTGAAACAGGAATATCAGTTACAGAAGGATTGTCCAGTTCAAGTTTCAGTCCGTCTTTATCCTTTCGCATCACTTTAACTTTGTCAAAGTTAACCATATACGACCGATGGCATCTTATGATTTCAGTTCCTGAAAAATTCTCTTCCATTTTCTTAAGAGTATCGCGAAGGAGATATTTTGAAACTTTATTTTTATTGAGATAACAGATATTTACATAGTTTTCAGCCGATTCGAGGTAAAGAAGGTTCTCCTTTTTAATTGAAAACTTCAGTATTCCCTTATCATCATAAAATGGGATCATATTTCTGTTGTTCGACGGAAAAGCCTGGACATCAGCTAACCTGTCGATCTGTTCTTTTTTATCGATCCATGAGAAATAGAGCCACAAAATTGAATATGGCAACAATAAAACCAAGGCAGTATTTCTTGCAGAGATCTTTACCAGGTCGGAGAATATTCTGGTATCATCCAGTAAAAATTTTTCAAATAATGCATAGAAAAGTGCCATAAACAGTACTTCGGCAAAGATCCAGAGAAGATATTGCCGGATGTTTATAACCATCCTTTTACATATGCGGAACATAATTATCCTGCTGACCACTACCACGAGTACACCGGTGAGAATTATAAGGCTGGAATATGTAAGAAATTCGAGCTGTGTAAGATTGAACCACTTATCAACCCCAAATGGAGAGTAAATATTAATAAATACGAGGGCAAAAAGAGAAGTGAAAAATATCATCCGGATAATATTCCGCTTTTCATTCAAATATGAAGGTATCGGTTTCAGAAAATCAATCATATGAATTTTTTTACTCTTTGTAAAACTAATGATTTTCCACTTTAAACCCAACTGAACCGAAACAGATTACAAACAAGTATGGAAAATCTGTCCCTGATAAAAGAGTTACATCCCATATTTTAAAATTTTATCCCTTGGCAGGGTCATCCGCCACATAAATTTGTAAGGAACGAACAAGTCATGTTTCTTTGCCTATAATAATTACCCGATCTTAAGATTATGGAGTATACAAAAACATTTAATGAATTAAAAAATTTATTCAGTGCCGAAAAAGAATCCATCAATATTCCCGGTTCTGAAATGAAGATCTGTAATGTTGGATTCCGGTCGGATGTTTCATTAAATGTGTTTTCAAGCAGCAGTGATAAGCTGATTCCTGAAAATGGCTCTTTTTCCTATCCTGTTTTCACTCCGCCGGATGCCGGCAGCAAAAAGGTTATCCTTTTGCTTCATGGCCTTAATGAAAGAAGCTGGGTGAAATATCTGGTATGGGCCTATTATCTGGCCAGAGAGACAAACAGCTATGTCATTCTTTTCCCTATTTCATTTCATATTAACAGGTCACCGGCATCCTGGAAAGATCCCCGGGCGATGATCCCTTTTATGAAAGACAGAAATGCATCAATCGGGGAAATTAATATGTCGAGTTTCGCTAATATTGCCATCAGCAACCGCCTCACTGAAGATCCGATGAGGTTCTTTAATTCGGGCTATCAGACAGTCCTTGACATTGTTAAACTATTAACAGAAATAAAAAATGGGGAACATCAGATTATCCCGCGTAGCAGCAAAATCAACATTTTCTCATATTCAATAGGAGCTTTTCTTGCTGAAATTATTTTAATGGCAAACCCTTGTAACCTGTTGTCTGAATCGAAGCTTTTCATTTTCTGTGGCGGGTCGGTCTTCAGTAATATGCGAGGATCGTCAAAACTAATAATGGACAGCCGTGCATTCGACAAAGTATATAGTTATTATCTGAATGATTTTGAAGAGAGGATAAAAGTAAAAAGTCAGATAACCGATTTTTTACGTCTGAGTCAGATAGGGATGGTATTCCGGTCAATGATAGATCTGGAGAGACTAAAATCCTTCAGGGAAAATATCTTAAAGGGATTGCGGAGTCAGATCCATTCTATCACATTATTAAAGGATACTGTAATTCCATCAGATGGTGTGGTGGCTACCCTTAACAGGTTCTGCGGGAATGATGCAGTGGAGGTTTGGGATTTTCCTTATGCTTATTCCCACGAAAACCCATTTCCGGTTTCCGACTCAACTTTAAGAGAGAAGGTGGACAGGAGCTTTGAAGAGGTCTTCACCTCAGCCAGATTATTTCTGGCTTAGAATACCGGGAGAACAAACCGGTAACCTTTTGATATTGAGTAATTAATAAATTCCGGAAGAATCTCCGGTGCGATTGAGTTCCTTGTGTCGTGAAACACAATCAGGGATCCTTTCCGTAATTTTTTCTGAAGTACCTTCAATACATTTCTGCTCCCAAAATTTTTATCAAAATCATAAGGCATGATATCCCAGAATATAATCTTAAATTGTCTCTTCAGCTTCCTGTACTGACTGAGCCTGAGACGGCCATAAGGTGGCCTGAACAGGCAGTCAGATGAAAATTCAGAAGCGTTTGTGATGTCAGAAACATACCTGTTGGTGGAAGCGGTCCATCCATTTATATGATTATAGCCATGATTCCCTGTTATATGGCCCTTTGATGAGATAATTGAAACTAGGCCGGGGTGTTTTTCAGCAGCTTTTCCATCTAAAAAGAACAATGCTTTAATATCATAGTTATCAAGAATCTCAAGTATCCGGGGTGTTGACTCAGGATCAGGACCATCATCAAAAGTCAGGCATAATAACTTCTCCCCTGTATCTATCCTGAATAGTGCCTCAGGATAGAGCCAGCCTGAAAGAAAGCAAGGCCTGAAAAGCCGCATATAAATCTATTTTGCTGAATAAAGCCTGGTGTAATAATTATTGATAATTGGTCCCATGTCGTTTCCAAGGGAGTCAAGTTTTAATTTTCCCGTCATATCATAAATATCAAGTAACCCCTGCATATTTATTCCGGTGGGGTACTCCAGTCCATACCGTTCTTCAGGTCTGATACTTATTGCATAATCGAGATAGTTTTTTGAATAATCAACAATTGTTTTTAATAACTTTTCCCCTTCTTCTTTTCTTCCTGCAGAGATCAATACCTCAGCCAGTCCGATAGAAAAGAAATCATTGGGTATTTTTTGTGCCGGAATAATTTCAAGGCAGCGGTGAACAACTGCTATCGCTTTTTCATTATCGCCTTTGAGGATCAATGCTTTTCCAAGGCTTGAGAAGAGACGTCTGAAGTTGCTGAACATTCTCCTGTTATTCTCATCAAGATAGACCGATGGATCACTTGCATTGCCCCAGGCGAATTTATTCATCAGGTTGTCGTACATAACAACAGGGTCGATCATTCCTGATTCTCCTTTTCCGGGTTCGTCAGTTACCACCGGTACCAGCCGGTAAGTAAGCCCTTCCTGGATAAAATATTTTTCAAGACCTTTATACTGGCTTGAAGGAACGGTTGTTGAATAATAAACGGGTCTGTTCCATTTATTCGTTGATAGCATATCCATTATTGCCAGATCTCCCTTGAAAGCATCTGCCTCTGAATAGTTCCAGATTAACGGAGAAACCAACCGGTTTTTATAATAATCCTTAACTGTGCCGTTCGAAAGAACTTTTGCGGAATCGACATCAAGAATAAATTTGCTGGCAGGCAGATAATTCATATAATCGCCTCTTCCGCTAAGGTCTATTTTATATTCCTTACTATCTTGTCCTGCAAACTGTACCACCTCTTTCAGATCAACAGGTTTTTCCACCCTGTTATTTACCGGAAGCTGTTCTCTTGTTCCTTCAATATATTTCTCCGGACCAAGAGTCAGCGGCATAGGATCTGAATCAAAAGCTTTCTGCCTCATCATTTCAATATACCAGCCAGCCTGAATATAACTCAGGTTGGCAACACGGACATCTGTTCTCACCTGTTCCACATCCTGAACATACCATACCGGGAAGGAGTCATTATCTCCGTATGTAAATAAAATACTGTTCTGTGCACACGATTTGAGATAGTTCGCTCCGATATCCCTTGCAGTATAACGGCCTGAACGGTCATGGTCATCCCAGTTCTGAACAGCCATAAGCAGAGGAACGGCAGCCATAAGCGCAATAAAGGTAACAGCTAACGATCTTTTATCACCGAGTAATTTCTGAAGCATCTCATAAACAAACATAAATCCCAGACCTATCCATACCGAAAAGGCGTAAAACGAGCCTGCATAAGCGTAATCTCTTTCCCTGGGCTGATTCGGATACTGATTAAGGTAAAAGATTATTGCAACTCCTGTCATTATCATAAATCCGGAAACAAGCCAGAAATCATTTTTGCTTTTTTTGTATTGCCAGAACATTCCTGCAATTCCGATTAACAGAGGAAGGAAAAAATATTTATTATTGGCCGGATTGGATTTAAGATCTTCCGGAAGTTTTTCGAGGTTGCCAAGACGAGCTTCATCAATAAATTTTATACCGCTTATCCAGTTTCCATGGATGGAGTTACCGTTTCCCTGGAGATCGTTCTGTCTGCCGGCAAAATTCCACATGAAATATCGCAGGTACATGAATCCGACCTGATAACGGAAAAAATAACGGAGGTTCTCTCCGAATGTGGGGCAAACAATAGTCTCTTTATCTGACCCTGAACCAACAGAATACTTTCTGCCGGTAACCTTTCCCCAGTATTTATAAGCACTCTCATGGTCAGGATCGGAACTGTACATACGCGGAAAAACAGTTTCAAACTGCTTGCTATACTCATATTCAGGACGATAGTAAGGTTTATACCTGCCATCGGCCTTATTATAACCGGCAACAATCTTCTTAACACCAACAACAGGAGCGCTGTAATAGTTCCCGAAAAACTTAGGAGAACTGCCATACTGCTTCATATTAATATAGTATGAGAGCGAGAAAATATCAGATGGATTATTCTGGTTCATAGGTGGCCTGGCAGCCGATCTGATCATAATCATAGCGTAAGAGGAATAGCCAATCATAACAACCATCAGCGATGTAAGCACATAATTGAGTATTACTTTCTTATGCTTCAGTGAGAAATGTATCCCAAAAGCCAGACCCCCGAAAAGAAGGAGGATATAAAGCAACAGGCCGCTGTTGTAAGGTAATCCGATAATATTTACCAGAAGCAGCTCCAGCCAACCGGCAACTTCAGGTACACCGGGCATTAATACAAATACCATCAGCCACAGAAGGACAATTGAAAAGAGGAGAGCCTTTATCACCCCTTTTAAGGTGACCTCATATTTTTTGAAATAGAATACAAATACAAGAACAGGAATAACAAGCAGGTTAAGGCGATGAATACCAAGGCCAAGTCCCATTATGTAGGCAATGAGGATTATCCATCTTCCTGAATATACCTTGTCTGCTTCCTCTTCCCATTTAAGCATTCCCCAGAAAACCAGTGCAGTAACCAGTGAGGAGATAGCGTATAATTCCCCCTCAACAGCAGAAAACCAGAAGGTATCGGAGAAGGTATACGCGAGAGCCCCTAACATTCCGCTGCAAATGATTGCAGGTATATGTTTTGAGTCAAGAGTGTTTTCGTTGACAAATACTTTTCGGATAAGATGAGTGATGGTCCAGAAGAGGAACATAATCGCAAAAGCGCTGCAGATGGCCGAAAGAATATTTACTGTCAGAGCAACTTTCGAAGTGTCGCCACCGGCAAAAAGTGTTGCAATCCTGCCAATCATTAAGAAGAGAGGAGCACCGGGAGGATGCCCGACCTGAAGCTTAAAGGCAGAAAGGATGAACTCTCCGCAGTCCCAGAAGCTGACTGTTGGCTCGAGAGTTAACAGGTATACAATTGCAGAAACGACAAAAAGAAACCAACCGGTGAGATTATTCCAGCGGCGATAATTGCCCCATATTGAATCCATAAAAGAGTGTTTTTGATTTATTTATGTGAACAAAGAACGTAAAAAATAATAATATGCCCTCATTTACTATTCTATTTAACTTCATTTTAACTTGAGAGTAATTTGCTACTTTTGCTCAATTCATATTTAGAGATGAGACAAATAATTATAATAATTGCCTTTCTGACAGGATTTTTTTCAGTTGGCTATTGTCAGGAAAAGAAAGAGGCTGCGGAGGACCCGGGGAAAGTTTACCTTAGCCTCAAAAGTATCAGTTTTATAAAAAACAATGAATATTCAAACCCCATAATTGAAGGATACACTTTGGTTGGTTATTTTATTCAGCCTTCCATAATTTACTCCCCTTCAGAGAAAATCAGGCTTAAGCTCGGCACGCATCTCCTTAGCTATTCAGGTGCACCTGAGATAAGTAAGGTAAAGCCGGTTTTTTCAACGACCTATAATTTTTCGGGTAACACCTTTCTTACACTGGGCACACTGAACGGGAGTGACAAACACAGAATGGCCGATCCCCATTTCGATAAAGAAAGGCTTTATAACGCATACGCCGAAGAGGGTCTTCAGTTTGTGACTGAGAATAAAAACATATTCAGCGATACCTGGATAAGCTGGGAGAACTTCATCTTTAAAGGAGATACAGCAAGAGAAGTATTTACCTTCGGAGAATCCTTCAGATATACTTCCGGTAAAATATCAGATATATTTACTCTGGAAATACCTGTTCAGCTGCAGTTTAAACATTTCGGCGGGCAGATCAGCAATTACCCTGAGCATGTACAAACATTTCTTAACCTGTCAGCAGGAGTGAGGATTAATGCAGATATAGAAGGAAAGAGACTTGGTACAGCAGGAATGGAGTATCTCAGGTTTGTTAATAGCGAGCTTACAAAAAAAGGTGATAATGGTATTACCCGGGGCAATGCCACCTGGATAAGATTTCATTATAATTATAAATCCCTTTATTTCGGATCGTATTACTGGAAATCGCGTAATTTCTATGCTCCCAATGGCAATCCTATTTACAGCAGTGTCTCGACGGTAACAGAAAATGCAATTACCCCCGACAGGAAAATATGGACAAACGCTCTGTATCTTAAAGCATTTCCGCTTGATTATCTCGAAATCTTCCTCGGATTTGATGCCTATTATGATATGAATCTTAAGAGAATGGATACAGCCATGTCGCTCCATCTGAATTTTGACAAGCTTATCAGGCTGGCAAATGTAAAGAATTAGACAGATTTTCCAGAGTTTGCCAACCCTCGGGATGCCTGTTTTTATTGATACTTAAAAGTTTCAACGATGAGTGCACTAATATCTTTACAAATATCTTCCTCCATTGTGCCCAGATTTTCGATCAATCTTGTTTTGTTCACGCATCTTATCTGGTCAACAACGAGCTGCCCGTTTTTTCCCTTGAAATGACAATTAAGCCTTGTCGGATAAGGTTTAATTGTGTTGGTCATAGGTACTATTACTACAGTATTAAGAAATTTATTTGCTTCATCTGGTGAAACTATCAGGCAAGGACGCTTTTTATTGATTTCTGAACCCGCAGTCGGGTTAAGTTCAATATTCCAGACTTCAAACCGTTTCACCATGTCCATTCTTTTTTGTCAAAATCATTTTCAATATCAATAAGATCATTCTCCGGCAAAAAGCCTTTGGTAGCTGCATCATGAAATTGTTTCTCCCAATTTATCCGTACTTTATTCTCGTTTAGGGGTGTTATTATTAACATCCCATCTTTCTCTTGAATATCAACCTGCTTTGACTCCCCAAAAGCGTTCAGGAGTTTCTTGGGAATTATAAGTCCTCTCGAATTCCCTATTTTTACTATTGTCGTTTCCATATTAAAAGATCTTTATGCAAAGGTAATATAAGTTATAACATGTTATAACAAAATTTCTTTTTTCTTTTTAAATCTTTTAACTGTTACGCCTTCATTTTTTAAACTAATTCAGACCTTTAGAATCACAACAGGGATTATTGATAGTATAAGCAGAATAATGGCCTCAATCAGAAAGTGCTTAAGACCTTTCTGATATTTATCCTTTTTTAACAATATAGAGGCCACAATTACAACTATCAAAACTGCACTCCAAAGAACAGATCCTCTCAGCATTTCATCTGCCATCGGCCATTGCTTTGAGGCAAACACCGGCCCTATAAAGACGCCGGAGTATAAATATCCGAGAAAGAATAAAAAAACAGGGTGCCCATCGGGATAGTATCCTTTGAAAAAATACCAGCCTCCAATGAAATAGACAAGAGATAATACCAGGGCTAATACTGAAAAATAGGATGAAACATGGAATATTGATGAAAGTAAAATACAAAGAACTCCTGTTATGAAGATAATCCTGCTTATTGTTTTTAATGTTTTCGTTTGCATATCAGAAGATTTATAAAGTTTATAAATATTTAAATCATATGATATTTTTTTCCGGGGTATCATTTTGTCAATAGCGGATTTTATTTTCCGTGCTATTCCATTTTTTAAAGACCTCGTTTCCCCCTAAACCTGTAAGCCTGAGAAATTCAATTTTGCGGGACGAAGGGGCAAGAATGATCTCATCGTATATCAATTTATCGCTGAATCCGGCTGCTTCAGCATCGGTCCTGTCGCAGGCATAGACTACCTTTCTTATCCCGGCCCAGTAAATTGCGCCAAGGCACATGGGACAAGGTTCACATGAGGTGTATAAAACGCAATCGTCCAGGTTGTTAGATTTCAGAAACAGTGCTGCCTCTCTTATGGCAAGAACCTCCGCATGAGCAGTCGGATCAAAAGTGGTTACAACTCTGTTATTAGCCTCTGAAATTATTTTACCTTTTCTGGTAACTACTGCTCCAAAGGGTCCTCCTCCATTATCAATACTGGTCCCGGCAATTTCAATTGCTCTCTGAAGAAATGATTTGTCATTGTCCATTCTTAAAGAATTAAGTATCAGGCTACTATTTTTATATAGAATAATTAAGCTCAATCACTGATTTGTTTAAAAAACAATTAATAAACTATATTCAGCCTCCTTACGAGCCGGGGTAATGGAAGAACCGGATCGGAAATCAGCCTGGCGAAGTCAAAATAAATCAGCTGTTTTTCGTGATTTCAGCAGATAAAAATACGTCAGTTTTTCATAACATAAATAAATTATATCCAATATTCTTTTTTTTTATGAAATATATTGTATTTTTGCAGTCCCCAAAATTATGGGGTATTTACATTATTAATAAGTGTATCAATTAAAAAATAAGAGCAAGTGAACACCTTAAGCTATAAAACAGTATCAGCAAATAAGGCTACCGTTGACAAGGAGTGGGTAATTATTGACGCTGAAGGCAAGATTCTTGGAAGGCTTGCATCGGTTGTGGCCTCAACTTTAAGAGGAAAACACAAAACCAACTTTACACCTCATGTTGATTGTGGTGATAACGTAATCGTTATCAATGCTGAAAAGATCCTGTTGTCAGGAGAAAAAATGTCAGATAAGGTGTATATCAGGCATACAGGTTTTCCAGGCGGGCAGAGGTTTACCACAGCTGAGGCGATGATAAAAAAGAATCCCATCGGATTGGTTGAACATGCAGTAAAAGGTATGTTGCCTAAAAACAGGCTTGGAAGTGCTCTTTACAGAAACATGTATGTTTATGTAGGAACTTCCCATCCTCATGAAGCGCAGAAACCCAAAAAAATTGAACTTTAAAAATATTAAGCACCAGATATGGAACCAATCAATGCTCTTGGAAGAAGGAAAGCAGCTGTAGCGCGTGTATATTTAAGCGATGGCAAAGGAAAAATTACTGTTAACGGCAGGGATTATAAAGAATATTTCGGAGCTGAAACACTGCAGTATGTAGTGACTCAGCCTCTTGTTCTTTTAAATGCTGTTGATAAATATGATATCAATTGCAATCTCGATGGCGGTGGAGTAAAAGGCCAGGCTGAAGCTCTTCGTCTTGGAATCACCAGAGCTCTTATTCTGATTGACGCAGAAAGCAAACCAGCTCTTAAAGCAAGCGGTTTTGTTACACGCGATCCACGCGAGGTTGAACGTAAAAAACCAGGTCAGCCTAAAGCCCGTAAGAGATTCCAGTTCAGTAAACGTTAGGAATTAAAAAAAACAGTCGATATAGATGCAAGTTTAGTATCTAAATTGCAAAGACTTCCTTTACAGGAGCTACTTTGTGATTGATTGAAAGAATGTAAACTTAAAAAATCAAAAAATGCCCAGAACTAATTTTAAAGAATTACTTGATGCAGGTGTGCATTTCGGACACCTTAAAAGAAAATGGAATCCTGCAATGGCTCCTTATATCTTTATGGAGCGTAACGGGATTCACATCATTGACCTTGAGAAAACAGTACTGAAAATTGATGAGGCAGCTTCCGCAATGAAGCATATTGCCCGTTCAGGAAAAAAAATACTGTTTGTCGCTACCAAAAAACAGGCCAAAGAGATTGTTTCCGAGAAAGTTAAAGCGGTTAATATGCCTTATGTTACCGAGCGCTGGCCCGGGGGTATGCTTACTAACTTCCCTACAATCCGTAAAGCTGTTAAAAAAATGTCGTCAATCGACAAGATGGCTACTGACGGAACTTTCATGAACCTTTCAAAACGTGAAAGATTACAGGTTGCAAGACAGAGAGCCAAACTTGAAAAAACTCTCGGTAGTATTATTGACCTTACAAGACTGCCTTCAGCACTGTTTATTGTGGATGTTTCCAAGGAACATATTGCTGTAAGTGAAGCAAAAAGACTCGGTATTCCGGTTTTTGCAATGGTTGATACTAACTCCGATCCTTCAGATATCGAGTTTCCGATACCTGCAAATGATGATGCCTCAAAATCTATCTCACTTATTGTTGGAATCCTCTGCCAGGCTATAGAAGAAGGTCTTAACGACAGAAAACTTGAAAAAGACAAGGAACCACAGCAAAAAGATAAAAAAATCATCAGGAAAGAGCTTGAAACAAAAGATATCCCTGCTGCCATAATTGAAGCTATTGTTGAAGAAGACGAGGAAGATGATCTCGATTCTGATGACGATGTTTCCTCCGATGCAGATGATGATGATGACAATACCAAATCAGTTGATGAGACTGAAGAAGAATTATAGAAATTATTTTTTAAACATATAAACAGAATACTATGGCTGTTATAAACGCTGCTGATGTTGCTAAATTAAGAAGAGTAACCCTGGCAGGAATGATGGATTGCAAAAAAGCTCTCGAAGAATCTGAAGGCAATTTTGAAAAAGCAATTGAAATTATACGCAAAAAAGGACAGGCTGTTGCAAACAAACGTGCCGATAAAGAGGCATCAGAAGGTGTTGTTCTGTCGAAAGTAGCTCCAGGTGGAAAAACCGGGGTAATGATGGTACTCAACAGCGAAACTGATTTCGTAGCAAAAAATGCCGACTTTATGGCACTTGCAAATAAAATCCTTGATATTGCACTTGCAAATAATCCTGCAAACCTCGATGAGCTTAAATCACTTCCTATGGATGGTGGTAAAGTAGGCGAAAAGGTGGTGGAATATGTTGGAATTATTGGTGAGAAACTTGATCTTTCCTATTTTGAAAAAATAGAAGCGGCTCATGTTCAGGCTTATATTCATCCGGGAAACAGACTTGCAACAATGGTTGGGTTTACTGTAGCAGGCATTGAAGATCAGGTATATAAAGATATCGCAATGCAGATAGCTGCAATGAATCCGGTAGCTGTTGATAAGGATTTTGTTTCTGATGCAGTTATAGCTTCGGAGATTGAGATCGGGAAAGAACAAGCCAGACTTGATGGGAAACCTGAAGAGATGCTTGAGAAAATTGCTCAGGGCAAACTCGCTAAGTTTTTCAAAGAGAGCACATTACTGAATCAGGATTTTGTTAAGGATAATAAAATGACCATCAGACAGTATCTGCATTCTTTCAATAAAGAGCTTACTGTAACTGAATTTAAGCGCTTTACACTCAATTTGTAATACGTTCGTTCATAATTCAATAATAAGGTGGCGCTTCAGGGCGCCACTTTTTTTTTACTCTTATATCCACTTTATACAATCGGTTTTAGTAAATTCGTTGCTCTGTTTTTTTTCAATCTTTAAAACAGCTAAGAAAAGGGAAAGTTATAACTTACCAATACATATAATTATTATGCAATATTCAAGAATCCTTCTTAAACTCAGCGGTGAGTCACTCGCCGGAAACGGGAAACACGGAATAAGCGAATCAGTTCTTGAAGATTATGCAAATCAGATTATTGAGATTGTACAAAGTGGTTGCGAAGTGGCAATTGTAATAGGAGGGGGGAATATTTTCCGTGGTCTGAGCGGAACCAAATCGGGATATGACAGGGTAAAAGGCGACCAGATGGGAATGCTGGCAACAGTAATTAACAGCCTGGCTCTCGAAAGTGCCATTTCTAAGCTGGGTGGTAAAGCAAAGGTCTTTACTTCAATAAGAATGGAACCTGTCGGAGAGCTTTATAACAGAGACCGCGTTCTCGATTCAATGAAAAACAAAACAGTCGCAATTCTCTCCGGCGGAACCGGGAATCCCTTCTTTACAACCGACACCGCAGCTGCACTCAGGGCAGTTGAGATAGGAGCAGATGTTTTGCTGAAAGGTACAAGGGTTGATGGCGTTTATACTGCCGATCCGGAAAAAGACCCTAAAGCCACGAGGTTTGATAAAATATTATTCGAAGAAGTCATAACCCGAAAACTGAAAGTTATGGACTCTACCGCATTTACCATGTGCAGCGAGAATAATATGCCGGTTATTGTATTTGATATGGATAAACCCGGAAACCTTTTTAAGCTTATTAACGGAGAGAAAATCGGAACACTTGTTTGTAACTGACACTATATTGCTATTCCGGCTATTTTATTAATTTTGTTACACCAGTTGTAAAAACCGGCATAAATCATTTTCAGGAATATTAGTACTATCTAACCTACTCTATATGAACGAAGAAATTGAACTTATAACCGAAGAGACAAAGGAAAGGATGGAGAAAGCCCTTGAACATCTCGAACACGAACTTGCCAGGCTTCGTGCCGGAAGATCTAATCCTGCTCTTCTCGATGGAATCACAGTCGATTATTACGGTGTTATCTCACCACTGACACAGGTCTCCAATATAAACACTCCCGATGCCAAAACAATAATGATACAGCCCTGGGAGAAAAATATGCTTGGGATAATAGAAAAAGCCATAATGGCTGCAAATATCGGCCTTACTCCGGTTAACAACGGGGAGGCAATACGCATAAATATTCCACCTCTGACAGAAGAGAGACGTCATCAGCTTGTAAAACAGGTACGCAATGAGGGCGAGACAGCCAAGATAAGCATCCGTACTGCCCGCAAATGGGCAAACGATGAGCTCAAACATTTACTGAAAGATGGTTTTCCTGAAGATCTCGAAAAAGATGCTGTGGAAATAGTTCAGGAGATGACCCACTCGTACAATACAAAGATTGATAAAGTAATGGCCGCAAAAGAGAAAGATGTCATGACAGTCTAGACATATCTCATTAAACCACTTTACTTTAAGTATAAATATTTTAGCTGAAACTCCTGTATAACCACAGGAGTTTCAGTTTTTCTCTTTACATCTTCGGCTTAAGAATAAGCTTATATTTTGCTGCCCCAATTACGGCCTTTTCTGAAAAGGGATCTTTATAAAATTTCCCTTCAAGATAAGTTTTTGTCTGCGACAGGTAAAACTCACTTGCCGGCACTCCTGACGCTCCTGTCGGAATTACTGTATAAGACTCATCCCAGTCAGCCGTGTTGAAAATATGACGCTCTGAAGCTCCGTCGTTAACTTTAAAGCCATCACTATAACTATATGGACAGACAGTATGATTACTGCCTCCGATACTGTATTGCGCGGAATTCAGGTTAAACAGCCTGGCCAGAATTTTTACACTGCCTAAAGGATGCTCGAGAGTTATCTTGTGAATGCTTCCCCATGTCCATTTAGTAGCATCAGTTCCGTATGATGCGGAAAGAGTGGCCACACAATCGTTAAAACTCTTTTTAATAATATCGTCCAGACTCTCCTTCGCGGGAGTGCTTACATCATCAACCCACTCATCAGCACCGGTTTGCAGAATCCTGTAGATATAATTATCTATGATGCGCCCTGGCAGCTGGCTGAATAGATCCCCCAACTCATCTCCAAGAAGGTTTTTTGTAAAGCTTTTTCTGAAGAACTCAAAAATTGTGGGGGCGACCAGATCACCCTTCATATCATAATCCCAGCCGGCCAGTATCTCATAAGATGCCGATTCAACGGCATTCATCTCTGACTGCTTTTCTTTCAGCTTCAGGATATGTGGTGTCAGCTGGGCAGCATATAAGGAGTGCTGGTCGGTGACCATTCTTTTAAAGTCTTCAATACCATACTTTTCCTTCTCTTCAAGCATCTGTCTAATCCTGCCTATCCTGTAAGGAGGGTAAAAGGTGAATGAGATATAATAGGGATAGTCATCGCTTACAGTTTTGTTATTTGCTGAAGAGATATATCCGTTTTCAGGATTAAAGCTTGTGGGCAACTGATCGAAGGGGACATATCCTTTCCAGTCGAACTCATCTGTCTCTCCATTTCTGATAATTGCACCATTACCTTTTCTTACAGGAATACCTCCACCTGTATTCAGACCAATGTTACCCTCTGTATCAGCGTAGGCAAAATTCTGACTGACAGATCTGAACGAAGACAAAGCAGTCCGGAACCCTTTCCAGTCAGATGCCCTGTTTAACTGATATACTGCTTTTAATTCATCACTTTTATCATACCCCGACCATTTCATGCTCAATGTGGCATCTTCAACACCTCTGAAACCAGAAACGACAGGGCCCCTGTGAGTAAAGCTGATCCTGACAGTATCGGCTTTGCCTCCTTTTATCTTTATTATCTCCTCTTTTACCAGCATGTCTTTCCATTCATTATTGAAAAAATACTGATTCCTGTTGGCCGGGTTTAGCTTCTCAGCAAAAAGATCTATGTCATCAACCATCAGGTTTGTCATTCCCCATGCTATTTTTTCGTTATGGCCTGCAACGATGAAAGGCTCTCCCGGAACCAGAACCCCTGTGACATTGAGTTTTCCCGGTATTACCTGATGCATCTGCATCCATATTCCGGGTGAGCTGAGTCCCAGATGCATATCATTTGAAAAGATCGGTTTCCCTGTTTCCGATTTTTTCCCGCTTACTGCCCAGTTATTACTGCCCGAAAAAGCAACAATCCCTAAATCTTCAAGTTTTTTTGTTGAGGAGATAAAATCCCTTGCAGCTATAAGGGCTGAATCGCTTAGCCGAAAATCGGGAAATGCAGAGATTGTAATACACTTATTATCAGGAATAAGCGAAACAGCCTTTTCATACCCGAGTTTCTGAAAGAGCCTGTAGTTAAAAATATCGGCAGTTAAATTCCCGGCCGCAAGATCCCATCCCATATATCCAATAATGTTGGCAATGTCTTCAAGTTTCCAGGGATCAGGTTTATAGTTAAGGATCCTGAATTCGGGGGGAAGCTTATTCCCGGCAGCTGCAATATATGCATTTACCCCATCAGCATAAGCTCTCATACATTCAAGCACTGCAGTATCTTCAGCGCAGAGTATCATCTTTGATTTGGCTGTCATTTCGAGACTTCGCAGAAAATGATCGGTCTTCACCAGATCTTCGCCGAGCACTTCAGCCAGCCGGCCTGTTGTAGCCCTGCGAATGAGATCCATCTGCCAGAGTCTCTCCTGAGCCATTACATAACCAACAGAATAGTAGAGATCGTGCTCATTTGTGGCGTAGATATGCGGCATGCCTCTTTCATCGCGGTAAACCGTAACCTCCGAACCAAGTCCGCTGATAAGGAGTTCTCCTTTATATTTAGGAACGGCACCATGTTTTATACCTCCGATGAAGAAAAATGCCGCCACAATAACTACTGCTATCAAAATCAGCAGTGACAATAAAATAGTTTTAAGTCTCATCATTTCGCTGGTTATTAGTTTATTTCAATCTGCAATTATAGAATAAATTTTAATATTTAACGCCTTTTAATCCGGATGTACAGTTTCTGCATATCTCTATCATATTGCGCCCCGACAGGATGCTTTTTCTGAAAATCCGGTATTTCGGACCATTCCAGATCTCTTTGAATGTATCGTGGTTAAGGTCTCCCATAACATATTCCGCATTCTTATCGAAACAGCAGGGAACTACTTTGCCATCCCATGTTATGACCGGATTAAGCCAAAGCCTTGCACACTTGTTTGGTAATGAATTTTTTAAGATATATTCTCCATCTTTCATTTTATATCTCCGGAATTTCTTCTGAACAGGGAGCCATGCACCGATATCCTCTTTATTGATTATCTGCATTGATTTCAGGTTCAGGGAGGCTTTTACACTATTTGCAAATTGTTTTATCTGAGGGATCTGATTTTCATTCAGCCTGTTAACCAGAAGTTGAATTTCAATTTTCAAGGATGATCTGTAACGTGTTTTCGCTGCAGAAACATTTCTTATTCCATCAATAACAATATCCGAAACCCCGTTTATCCTGTAGGCTGAATAGGTATCCTGATCCATACCGTCAAGAGAGACAATCAGCTTACTCAATCCGGAGTTCGCTATTTTTCCGCAATTCTCCTCTGACAAAAAATGGCCGTTAGTGGAAATAACGGACCGGGTGTTTTTACATGATTCAATAAAAGAGGTAAAAAGAGGATGCAGCATCGGTTCACCCTGAAAAAAAAGGTTTATATTATAAAGATAAGGTCTTAGTTCATCCATGAACCTGTTGAAAAGTTCTACCTTCATAAAACCAAGTTCCCTTTGCATCCGTCCCGATCCTGACAGACATTCGGGACAGGCAAGGTTGCAATTATTGGTAAGCTCCGCGCTAATTGAAACGGGCATCCCGTTAGCTGTGGCAGAATGGGTAACCGGGCTCTTCAGGTAGGAATAGCCGGCAACCAGAAGATTTACAGGTCTGATAAGAGTCCTGATCATTAGTTGATTTAAAAAAAAAGTAATATAAGAAAAAAATCAGGAAAGCAATAGGGTAAAGTATAAACAGACTGGTCTTATGGATGAAAAGAAAGTTATTCGGTAATTTTTTTAACGCCCTTTTGCCTCTTTCCCGGGATAAAGTGCCTACTGCAATCATCAGTTCAGGCGGCATGGTGGAAGGAAAATTAAAAGCTGAATGAACAAAAACTGAAATTTTAACTTAAAAGAATAATGCCATGAAGACTTTAAAAAACATTTCGCTGATTACAGCCCTGCTTCTGCTGGCCATTACAGTACAGACTGCATACGGAGTGCCCTTCAGCAAAAAGAAAAGCGACCAGCAGAATTACATTACAATAAGAGGAAAGGTAGTTGATTCTGAAAACGGAAGTCCACTTGTTTTTGCTACTGTTGCAGTAAAGGGATCAAATGTTGCTACTGTTACAAATATCGATGGAGAATTCACTCTTAAGATAGGAGAATCGCTTACTGCAAAAGAGATTGAAGTTACATTTTTAGGGTATAAAAATATTACTCTTCTCCTGAGTGAAATGAAGGATAACGGGTACAAAAATATCATCTCAATGGAACCCGCACCTATTCCTATCAAAGAGATTATTGTCAAACCACTCGATCCGGTGGATATCGTCTGGACAGCGATAGGGCGTATTAATAAAAACTATGAATCGGAACCAAACCTGATGACAGCGTTTTACAGAGAGACGATAAGGAAGAACCGTACGTATGTGTCAATTGGAGAGGCTGTTGTAGAGATATTTAAAGCTCCATATGCAAATGATGTCCGTTTTGACGGGGTCAGGATCTATAAAGGGAGAAAAAGCTCTGATGTTGAAAAGATGGACACAGTATTATTCAAGCTTCAGGGAGGTCCGATAAGTGTCCTGCAACTGGATATTGCAAAAAACACCGAATCAATCCTGACTTTTGATGCAATGGAGTATTACAACTATTCAATTTCAAGCGTAATTGAAATAGATAACAAACCTCATTATGTCATCGACTTCACCCAGAAACCTTCTGTCGAAATTCCTTTGTTCATGGGAAGTTTGTATATTGATACCGAAACCTATGCCATTACTGAGGTGGAATTCGGGTTTAACCTTTCAGATAGAGCAACGGCAACATCTATCTTTATCAGAAAGAAACCTCTCGGAATGGATATCTATCCGGAGATCGCTACCTATCGCACCAAGTACCGCGAACAGGATGGGAAAATGCACTTTGTTTACTCAAGGGCAGAAGTCAGATTTAAAGTGAACTGGAAGAAAAAGCTTTTCAATACCTTTTATACTACTATGTCAGAAATAGCAGTTACCGACCGTACTGACCAGGAAGTTATTAAATTTACAGGGAAAGAAAAAATTAAGTATACCGATGTGTTTTCTGAAAAAGTGAGTGCGTTTACCGATCCGGAATTCTGGGGTGACTATAACATAATTGAACCAGACCAAAGCATTGAATCGGCAATTCGAAAACTCAGCAGAAAATTAAAATTCAGCGACAGGGAAGAAAACAAATAAAAATGAAGATATCTGTTTCCAGGGAAAATGATATTATCGGGAGGATCAGACAAGGTGATGTTGAACAGTTTGAGTCGCTTTTCAGATCCTCCTATCCTTCTCTGGTACGATATGCAATGACCATTATAAAAGATCACGACTCGGCCGAAGAGGTAGTGCAGAATCTGTTTTTCAGATTATGGAAGGACAAGGATAAAATAAAGATTGAAAGTTCTTTAACAGGCTATCTTTTCAGATCGGTACACAACAGGTGCCTTCATTATATTGAACACAGCAGGGTTGTTAGCCGGCACGCAGAAGAGATGACCTACCGGCAAACTTCCAGAGAGGAGACCCCTTCAGATATTCTACACTATAAGGAGCTTCAGGCACGGATAGCCGCAATACTTGAAAGACTGCCTGAACGATGTGGAAAGATCTTTTATATGAGCAGGTTTGATGGACTGAAATACAGTGAGATTGCCGAAAAATTATCTATCTCGGTAAAAACTGTTGAAGCGAATATGGGAAGAGCACTTAAAGAATTCCGAAAAGAACTGACAGAACAATGAATAAAATGAATAAAACAGGAAAATACAGTGACAGGGAGTGGGAAGATCTTGCCTCCGGTCTCTCAGGGGAAAAAGAGAAACAGCCCGGGCTCTTGAAACAGTTTATGGCTGAAGATATCTATAATACCGGAGAACAATGGAAGGAGCTCAGGGATATGAATAGCGGAGAGGAAGTAAATACCGACAAAGCCTGGAATAATGTCTATTCCAGAATGAAGGAGAACGGTCTACCGGCTCCCAATAACACCATTAAACGGAACTTCACACGAAACACCTTCCTGAGAATCGCAGCAATTGGAATAATTCTGTTAAGTATCGGAACAACTGTGATTTACCTGAATAATGCCGGCGTCTTCAGTAAAGAAATAACTCTTGTTTCAGGGAACGATCAGAAGAATGTCATGATTGACCTACCCGATGGGAGCAGGGTAATTCTTAACCGCAACTCGAAATTCAGTTACCGTTCAAACTTTGGCTCCCACAAAAGAGATGTAAAACTTGAAGGTGAAGCGTTCTTCGAAATTTCAGCCGACGACATAAAACCATTTATTATTGATGCCGGTAATGCAAAAGTAAAAGTGGTAGGAACAGCTTTCAATGTTATTACCAGTAATGAAGAATCTGCAGTTGAAGTTTTTGTAAAAAGCGGAAAAGTGATGGTGACAGATAATACTCAATCTCAACCCCTGCTTCTCGATCCGGGGTTTGTGGGCAAAGTAAATTCAAAAATTTCGGAGAAGATTATCAATACAAATCCGAACTATATGTCCTGGAACACAGGGCTTCTCGTTTATAACGGACAAAAGCTTGACATTATCTTCAATGACCTTAAAAGAGTTTACAACATGGATATTGTAGCTGATGATAGCGATATCCTCAACAATACCTGGACTTCACCAATTGATAATCAGCCTCAGGAGACAATAATCCGCTTAATTTGTGCTAGCTTTAACCTGAGTTATACAAAAGATGGCCCTGTTTACCATCTTTCTAAAAAATAGCTTAAACTGTGAAAAATGTTTACGCCCAATGGCTTTATATTACCTAAATCCCATGCCATTGCATTATTTTTTATTCTGCTGCTGCCACAGAAAACAGATTGCCAGACTACCATTCTCGATTCTCTGTTTACCTTCAGGGCAGGTATTATAAAGAGAGGCGAAGCTCTTGACATCATTGCAGGGAGAACAGGCTACAACTTCACTTACGACAGCCGTCTTGTTGACCGTGAGAAGAAGACGGTAATGAATTTTCATGATACCAGACTTAAATCCATTCTTGACACAATCCTGCAGAACGACTCTCTGGTCTTTTCGGTTATCGATAAATACATTATTATTTCAAGGGCTGAAATAGCTTCTGCAAGTACAACCGACTCTCAAAGAGCAATAACTTTTAATTATCTTACAGGTACAATTGTGGATGATGAGTCCCGGGAACCATTGGCTTATGCCACATTAGGGTTAAAGAACAACGGAAAAGGTACGATAACGAACAATAACGGAGAGTTCGGGCTGAAAGTCTCATCAGACCTTCTGAATGACACTCTTTCTGTTTCTTATCTCGGTTATATCAGAAGAGAGATCCCTTTAAGGCAGGCACTTGGGAACAACTTCACTATTTCCATGAAGCGAGAATTTATTTCCATTCCTGAAATAATAATCAGAAATCAAATCCCTCAGGAGATAATTTCACGGGCCATAAAGGCCATTTCCCTTAATTATGGCAACACACCTGCTTATCTGACAGGTTTTTACAGAGAAGGTGTTTTGAATAAACATGAGCTTCAAAACTACTCTGAGGCTATTTTACAAATATACAAAAGTGCATATTCAGGATCACTTTTCTATGATCAGGTTAAGGTTCTAAAAAGCAGAAAAACAGAAAACACCGACCAGAGAGATACCCTGACTGTCAGGTTTAAAGCCGGATTAAACACCTGCCTCGAACTTGACGGAGTAAGAAACACTTTTGATTTTCTGAAACGGGAAAGTATGGCTGACTACAGTTACAGGATCACAGACATTGTAACATACGATGATGAAATGGCCTATGCCATTGATTTTGAGCAGCGTAAAGAGGTTGATCTTCCATTGTATAGAGGAACGGTCTACATCAATACTCTTGACTACAGTATTCCTTATGCTGAATTTGAACTTAACCCGGAGTTGATCCATAAAATGAAGGATTCGTTTGTTGCAAATGGTTCCCGTGGCTTTACAACCTTGCCGCTCTCTGTAAAGTATTCAGTAAGTTACAGGAAAGTGAACGGGCGCTATTTTTTAAGCCATGTAAGAGGCGACCTGGTTTTTTCCTCAAGTCAGAAAAAGAGACTCTTTAAATCGCAGTTTACCGTTTTCTTTGAGCTGGCAGTTACAGAAACCGATTTATTGAATGTATCACGGTTTGAGAAAGAGGAGCTTGCCCCTGTTCATTCAATATTCTCAAAGACAATAACCAATTACGATCCGCTCTTCTGGGGATCAATGGATTTTATCAGGCCGGAGGATAATCTGCTTCAGGCTCTCAAAAACATGAAAGTGAAGTTACAGGAATTTTCAAAGTGAACAGGGTTATTGTCAGCTTATTATGGATTATGTGAATGAGCCCGATTCCTCAACCCGTTATTGGAATAAAGACTTTATTATTAGCTTCTGCCCTGTTAGTATTTATCGATAAGCTGATATAATTCGGTCAGGTCGGGAGTAAGTATTATTTCAGTTCTTCTGTTTTTCTGCCTGGCATCAGGAGTGTTCCCGTTTTCGACGGGTAAATATTCACTTCTGCCCGAAGCAGTCAGTCGTTTAGGTTCAATCTTTGAACCTTCAATCAACACACGCACAACCGTTGTTGCCCTTTTAACACTCAGATCCCAGTTGTCCTTGAGCTGACCGCTGCCCGGGTTATATGGTACATTATCGGTATGCCCTTCTATCATAATCTGTATCCCCGGATTTTTTTCAAGCACTCCTGCAAGCTTTTTCAGGGCATTTCGTCCGTTGGCATCAATATCCCAGCTTGCCGACTTAAATAAAAGCTTCTCATCAAGTGAGACATAAACTTTACCATTCTTCATGGTAACTGTAAGTCCGTTGTTCTCAAACCCCAGAAGGGCTTCCGAGACTTTGCTTTTCAGATCCTGAACTATCTTTTTCTGCCCGTCAAGGATCTTCTCCAGTTCAGCCAGCCGTGCGTTCCTTTTTTCAAGTTCAAAAGTGAGTTCATCAAGTGAAGTTTTTTTAGTATCAAGGTTTTGTTCAAGCTGGCGCAATATATCCTCTTTTTTCTGAAGGTTTTCCTGAGCTGCCTGAAGCTCTGTCAGCAACTTTTGTGTCTCCTTGACATTCCCCCTGATAAGATCTTCCTGGGCATTCTGCAATTCATTATATCTTGATGAGATCTTATTAAAATCCTCAGCTGCTTTGTCGCGCTGACTCCTGGTGGCTGTAATCTCCTGTTTAACTGAAGCCATCTCTTTCTCCAGAGCAGCCATTTTTGCTTCAAGCTCCCTGTTCTTCATTTCAAGGCCGATGTTATCAGTTTTTAAAGCATCTCTTTCATTCATGAACTGCTTGCCCGTATCCTGCATGGCATTGAACTTTTTACCTGAAACACATGATACTGAAGTTATTATCATTGTGATAATAGCCAGAATGAAAATGGGTGTCTTTTTCATAATTCTGATATTGAACTTAATTTTATTGCCTCTTTCTTTATTCCACAAAAAGGGGAAACAGGAGGCAGGTTAAAAACTGCATAAAGGTAAAAACACTAATTTAAATAACAGGGCAATACTTAATTAAGATATTAACAAGCAATCTGTTCAAAAATTGTGAAATGAGAGAGAATTCTGACGCAAAAATATGAAAATCCATATTAAGCCCCGGCAAACACACGGGATAATAATTGTTATATTTGCAGGTTATTTGTTTTAACCAATCTCAAATGAATAAGGCAGGGGATTTACTCTCAAAAATTTCTGTTCCGGAAGATCTCAGGAAACTGGCTCCCGAAGAGCTTCCACAATTAAGCGAGGAGCTGAGGCAGTTCATAATTGATGTTGTATGTAATAATCCGGGCCATTTTGGAGCCAGTCTTGGGGTAGTGGAATTAACAGTTGCTCTTCACTATGTATTTAATACACCTTACGATAAGATAATCTGGGATGTAGGGCATCAGGCTTACGGGCATAAAATATTAACCGGACGACGTGAAGTTTTTTCCTCAAACAGAAAATACAAGGGGATAAGCGGATTTCCTAAAATAGCTGAAAGTGAATATGATGCTTTTGGAACCGGCCATTCATCGACCTCAATATCCGCAGCCCTTGGAATGGCTGTTGCGGCACGGAATAAGGGTGAAGACAGACATGTTGTTGCGATTATCGGTGATGGTGCAATGACGGCAGGTCAGGCTTTCGAAGGTCTTAATAATGCCGGTTTCGGGAAGTCGGATATTCTTGTTATACTCAATGATAATAATATAGCTATAGATGCTAATGTTGGTGCCCTTAAGGAATATCTCCTCGACATAACAACCAGTAAAACATACAACAAGTTCAAGGACAGAGTCTGGAAGATGCTTGGAGTATTCGGGAAACTTGGTCCCGATGCAAGAACTCTCGCCGCACAGCTGGAGGCAGGTTTCAAGAGTACCCTTCTCGACAGAAGCAACCTTTTTGAAGGTTTGAATTTCAGGTATTTCGGACCTATTGACGGACACGACGTGATGCACCTGGCAAAAATTCTTGAAGATCTGAAAAGAATACCGGGGCCAAAACTGCTGCATTGTATAACGGTAAAAGGTAAAGGATTTAAGCAGGCCGAAGAGAATCAGACCCGATTCCATGCTCCCGGGAAGTTTGATAAGGAAACCGGGGAAATAATAAAAACTTCGGATGCCAACACCCCTCCAACCTATCAGGAGGTCTTTGGAAAGACAGTACTTGAACTCGCAAAAATAAACACCAGGATAGCTGGTATTACACCAGCAATGCCAAGCGGAAGCTCATTATCGTATATGATGAATGAGATTCCAGACAGAACATTCGATGTAGGCATTGCTGAGCAACATGCAGTTACGTTTTCTGCCGGACTTGCCACACAGGGGATGATACCATATTGCACCATCTATTCCTCGTTCTTGCAAAGGGCTTTCGATCAGATAATTCATGATGTAGCCCTGCAAAAACTTCATGTGGTGTTTTGCGTTGACAGGGGAGGCCTTGTCGGGGCCGATGGAGCAACTCATCATGGGTTTTTCGACATGGCTTTTATGCGCACCATCCCTAATATGGTTGTTGCCGCCCCAATGGATGAGATTGAATTGAGGAACATGCTTTATACCGCCCAGCTTGATAAAAACAGCTTCCCGTTCTCAATACGGTATGCCCGCGGAAGGGGCTTATCTACTGAATGGGAGAGGCCATTCGCTGAGATAGAAATAGGAAAATCGCGTTTAGTATCCGATGGAAATGATATTGCAGTATTAACTGTCGGTCATCCGGGAAATGTTGTCGCTTCTGTAATGGGGAAAATGAAAAACGAGAATCTCTCTGTTGCTCACTACGACATGAGGTTTGTTGCTCCTCTCGACAAGGAAGTATTACATTCAGTTTTTAAAAAATTCAGACATATACTTACCGTTGAGGATGGAATTCTGGAAGGAGGATTCGGCAGTGCAATACTTGAATTCATGAGCGATAACGGATACAGCTCGGAAGTAAGAAGGTTGGGTATCCCCGGCTATTTTGTTGAGCATGGTACTCAGGATGAGCTTTACAGGGAATGTGGTTTCGATGCTGAAGGTATTGAGATTGCGATAAGGGAGCTTCTTGTGAGAAAAGAAGACAAAAGACAAAAGTAAAAGGAAATCCCCCTTCGTTAAAGCTTCGGTGGACAAAGAAAGTAAAAGATAAGGGTTGAAAGATTAATTTTTTTCCTATTTTCGCAGTCTGTTCTTTAAGTAACGACCGCAAGACTTGCAATACTGCAGGGGTGGCCAATTCCGCCATCAACGCAGCTGGTAGTGTTCTTTATAATGCCCGGATGGCAGGGCAGAGCGAATAGTATTTGCCCGGATGGCGGAATTGGTAGACGCGCTGGTCTCAAACACCAGTGGCAGCAATGCTGTGCCGGTTCGATCCCGGCTCCGGGTACTTTTTAAAACAAATAAAGCCTTGATAAATAACGATATCGAGGCTTTTTTGTTTGTGCCTACTGAAACATAGCTGAAACAATTCTGGAGTTTAAGCTATTATGTAAATATGTCCTCAATGGTATTGAAATTAAATCAATTTGAAATATCATTCCGACTTTCGGCGCTCTTTTATTCCGTATTTTGGCGCTTATTTATTCCGACTTTTGGCAATATGCTACTTCATCTTAAATTGAATAACCATGATATGGACCTGAACTTTTATACAACTGCCAAATCAAATCTAAATTCCTCAGGAAAGGTTCGGTAAAAAGTCCGGTCAGGAGAACGACTTAAAGTTCTAATTATAAAATATCCTCAATATATTCTTTGAATCTGAGAATCCTGCTGCTGTTGTTCTTATTAAACAGAAGGTGTTCAAAATCTTTCATTTTTACATTCAGGTTAGTGCGTTCAAGTACTTGAAAAATAGCTGTTTTGAGTTCTTGGGCTGACCCTATGCCTCTTCTCTTGGACAGAAAATCATAGTCTGGCGATGTTTGCCCTAACAGGAACATCAGGTCATAAAAGTCTCGTCCTTTGGCCCTGTCCAGCAGGGCTGTGGTTTTCATAGCACAAATAACTGAATCTGACGGAACAGGTACCGGGAAATAATATCCGCATCCCTTAATATTTACAACAACCGGAGTATAATCAATACCCTGGTCCTGTGCCTCAATTTTGATTAGAAACCGCTCTTCCTTATGCCCGGAAAGCTTCAGGTCGAAAAGAAACTCCGGAAAATAGAGATTGGACCGAAATGCTGTTAATTTAGGACTTTCCTTTTCTCTTAGTTCAACTCTATATCCATTGTTCCCAAGATATCGTATCACATTGCCGCTCATCTGGTCGAACTCTTCTTTTGACAAATTCCTGGTATCGAAATCCAGATCTTCGGAAAATCTGTCAATACCCCTGATAAGACGGAGATTCGTGCCGCCAATAAAGCATAGTTTTCGAATGAATGGCGTTGTTGACAAAAAATCCAGAATGGTCAATTGTATGTACTCTTTGAGCATCTGCTTTTCAAATAGATGTTTATCCCTGATCTGTGCAGGGAAGAAGCTCCTGATCAAATTAATATCCACCATAACATATGAATCTAAAAATTGTATACTTTCTGCAAAAGGCGGGTTCTCCTATCCAATGCTTTACTTCCGAATCTTCCGTTGTAAGACATAAGTAATTCTACATTAAGATCTTCTCTCATATAGTATTCGTCCATTCTTAGTTCTTCCATTTCCTTCTCAGTTTTGTAGAAAGGATATAGATATAACAAGTCAAGAAGAGCCTTTTCGGGTGTGGCAAACAGTAGTCTTCTATTTTCATCCATCTCCTTCAGCTCATACCCGAACATCAGGGATTCCTTAATATTCTTGTAAGAATAATCTCCAAAGCTATTATTGAATATTGCAGTTTTAAGTGAGGTAACACTTGTTATCTGAGAAACCGATTCCGGTATCATTCCATAGAACGATAAAGCAGTGTGAAGAGAAATATATGAAGGCTTGTAAATCCGGTTAGCAAAGTAAAGCGGGAAATCTCTCTTGCTCCTGAAATCAGGGAATGCATAATATCCCTGGCGGAGGTGTTCAATATATCCCTTTCTGATCCACCTTGTCAGGTTAGTCCTGTCAAACTTTGGATAAGCAGAATAGATTTGATCTATACTGAAACATGCCAATGAATAAAAGGTCTTTCGGAATTCAATATAATTCATTATCTATTTCTATTATGATGCAAATATACTTCATTTTAGAAATATAAACAATAAATAAATGAAATTCAATATAAGCTCTAAATCCATCATAAAAGGTTCGGTAAAAAGTCCGGTCAGGAGCCTTTTCTCATAACTTCCTCACGGATTTTCCTTACATCCTTCCGTTTTAATTTGGTAACGCATTAATATTCCGAATTATCCATTTAGCTCCTTAATGTTAATTATGGGTTCTGTTATTCAATTCACAACAGATGGAATTACACTACCGGAAATCCGGCTGTTTTATGCTTTTATTTTAGGAGGGAAGAGCTAAATATTTTTTCATTTGTTGTGATCAGGAATAAATATTGTTTATTTTTGCCGCGATGGTATAATGTTGAATAGATTTTATATAGTATTGAATATTAATGTTATACCAAGGGAGTGGAGTGATTCCTATTTTAACAGAACCATTCAATACATTTGCGTTGAATTAACTATTAACCAAACGCGGATATTTAATTACTATATGAATTGAGGATATTTTCAATTTCATTTATTAATTAAAAGGAAAGTATTATTAGTTGGAAAAATTGAAATAATGAATAAAAACAGTGTCGATCACCTTTCTGACGCCGAAAAACAAAAGCTCATTCAGGAGGAGGAAGCTCTCCATTCAGAACCCGGAAAGCAAAACGAAGAACAGGGCATTGCAGCAATGAATGATATTTCTGAAAAATCAGGGGCGGAACAAGATTTTATCAAAGTCAATGAGGAGAATGCTAAGCTTTCAGCCAGGCTTAGTGCTGCCAACGAAGAATTAGAACGACACAAATCCTTATTTAATTCTTTGATCGATGCCATCCCCGATATCGTCTTTTTTAAAGACAAGGAGGGCGTTTACCTGGGATGTAATCCCTCTTTTTTAAAGATAACAGGTAAATCAAAAGATGAAATTATAGGTAAAACAGATTATGATATATTTGAGAAAGGCACGGCTGATCTGCTGAGAGCCAATGATATTGATATCATAACGAAAAACTCAATGATTACATTTGAAGAGTTGATCCCTCTCCAAACGGGTGATACGGTCCTTTTCGAAACGAGAAAGTTACCATTTTCAGCCGGTAATGATGACATAACCGGAATCCTTGGAATAAGTATTGATATCACAGAACGGAAGCATAATGAAGAAGATCTCAAACAAAGCGAGCAGCGGTACCAGGCATTGGTAGAGTGGTCTCCTACTCCTGCCCTTGTTCACAGGAATATGATCATATTATATGTTAATCCGGCAGCGGTTAAACTGTTTGGGGTACCTTCGGAGAAGGAAATTGTAGGGACACCTGTCCTTCGCTGGCATCATCCTGATTACCATCAGATTGTACGTGAGAGAATACGCAAAGCAGCTGAGGAAGGGCTTGCAGCACCCATGATCGAATCAAAGTATTTCAAACTCGATGGAACGGTAATGGACCTTGAAGTTCAGGGTATGCCTATCATCTATAACGGTTCTCCATCCATATTTGCCACTTTTAATGACGTTACAGAACGTAACAGGGTGGAAAAATTCAAGAATGAAAATGAGGCCAGGTACCGTTCGATGATAGCCAATATCTCAGATGTTATTTCCATAGTAGATGCTGAGGGACTTATTAAATATAAAAGCCCCAATGTCGAAAGATTATTCGGATGGTCGCCCGAAGAACAAATTGGCCTCAGCGGTTTTATAACTACCCATCCCGATGATATAGAGTATGTTCAAAAAATGCTCCTCCCGCTTCTCCAGGAAGAGAATTCGAGGAAAACCATTGAATTAAGGTTTCAATGTAAAGACGGAAGTTATAAACCTGTTGAAATTACGGCAACCAATATGTTGAGCGATCCGTTGATCAATGGGGTATTAATGAATTATCATGATATCTCTGAACGCAAAAAAGGAGAAGAGGAAAGAGCCCGCCAGTCAGCGTTAATCAACTCATTGCTTGACTCAATACCCGATATGGTCTTTTTCAAAGATCTTGAGGGCGCATACCTGGGTTGTAACCCTTCGTTTGTTGAATTTGTTGGCAAATCACGAAATGAGATTATTGGCAGAACAGATTTTGACCTGTTCGAAAAAGAAGTGGCCGGTTCGTTCAGACATCATGACCTTAAAATGTTGCAAAACAAACGACCAAATCAAAATGAAGAGTGGATTACATATCCCGATGGTAGAAAAGCACTTCTGGATACTCTTAAAACACCATATCTGGACAATGATGGCACCCTGATCGGAGTACTCGGGGTAAGCAGGGATATTACCGCCCGTAAGCAAGCCGAAATTGCGTTAGTTGAAAGCAGCAATAAATGGGCCGCAATAATAAAGGCTTCTCCCGACGGAATCGGACTGTTTTCACTGGATGGTAAAATTGAGTTTATCTCGGACAGATATGCCTTTATTCATGGCTTTAGCATAGATGAAAAATTTCTATATCTCGGGAAGTCAGTCTATGATTTTATTGACCCTTCAGAACATCAGGTATTGGCTGACAACTTCCGCAAATTAATATCAGGTGAAAAGGATAATCCAATTTCCGAATATATTGGAATAAAAAAAGATAAGACCCGTTTCGTTTTAAGTGTAAACTCGGCAGTTCTCTTTTCTAATGATGGGAAACCGGCAAATATCCTGGTTATCAGTCGCGACATTACCGGACAGAAAGTGACAGAGAAAAGGATTATGGAAAGCGAGCAAAGGCTGCAGATGGTTATGGACGTTACAAGGGAAGCGATGTGGGACCTTGACATACCATCAGGTAAAGTATTGCACAATAAACAATGGTACACTTTGCTGGGTAAGCAGGAAGGAGATATTGCCGGCACCCTTGAGGCATTTGACGATATCATACATCCTGATGACAAGGCATCTGTTTTAGAAAAAATTGATGCAGTTATGCAGGGCAAAGCAGATCTCTATTTATCCGAACACCGGCTAATAGGTAAGGATAAAACCATCTGGGTGCAGGATCGTGGTGCCGTTGTCGAACGGGACGAACAAGGCAATCCGTTGCGTATGGTCGGAAGTTATGCTGATATCACCGATCGTAAAAAGGCTGAGAATGAACTGAAAGAAAGTTTGAACCGATTCGATCTTCTGGCCAGGCATAGCAGGGTCTTTCATTGGGAAGTTGATGCCAGCGGTCTTTATACCTTTGTCAGTGATCCGGTTAAAGATATACTGGGCTATGAGCAGGAGGAGATCATCGGCAAGAAACACTTCTACGATCTCCATCCCGGGAAGGGCAGGGAAGCTTTTAAGTCAGCAGCTCTGGAAGCCTTTGCCCTTAAACTGCCATTCAGTGATCTTGAAAACCCCGTAGAATCAAAAACAGGGGAGATTTTGTGGGTATCAACCAACGGATTACCTATTGAAGACGAAAAGGGAAATCTTACAGGATACCGTGGCTCCGATACAGATATTACCTTGCGAAAGAAGTCTGAAGAAGAGAATATCAAGTTATCAAAAGGTATTGAGCAAAGTTCTATCTCCATCTTTATTACGGATGGGAATGGAATTATTGAATATGCAAATCCGAAGTTTTTCGAAATGACTGGATATGCCAGCAACGAAATTATCGGAAAAACCCCCCGAATGTTTCAATCCGGAAAAACCCCGGTTGAGACTTACAAAAATCTTTGGGAAACAATACTCTCAGGGAAGGAATGGCATGGAGAGCTTTTAAACAGGAAGAAAAACGGCGAGTTATACTGGGAATCAATGTCTGTTTCACAGGTATTAAACTCGAGAGGAGAAATAATAAATTTTATCGCAATAAAGGAAGACATCACTACCCGCAAACAGAATGAGAGAGAGCTTCTTGAAGCCAACCGTTCACTTGAACTGACTACAGTAAAAGCAAATGAACTGGCAATAGAGGCAGAATCTTCAAACAGGGCGAAGAGTGTGTTCCTTGCCAATATGTCGCACGAAATCAGAACTCCGCTGAACGCGATCATTGGCTTTTCGCAACTTTTGAAACGTGAAAAATTATTAACGGATTCACAAATAGAATATAGCAATTCCATCAATCGTGCCGGCGAACACCTGCTTCAGCTTATCAATGATATACTCGAATATTCAAAAATAGAAGCCGGCCGTGAGGTGTTAAACCCCATAAACTTTAATTTGCCTGCTCTTCTGAGCGAGATGCAGATGATGTTCAAAGAGGAGGCTAATTCCAGAAAACTTCAGCTGATTGTAGAAATCCCCGGTGAACTTTTGCAATTTGTTTTTGCAGATGAGCAGAAACTACGTCGGATCCTGATAAACCTGATCGGTAATGCTGTAAAATTCACAACCGAAGGTGGTGTTTCCGTCCGTAGTCGTATAATTAAGATAGATGAACATACCAGCCGGTTTATTGCAGAGGTGGAGGATTCTGGTCCGGGTATACCTGAACAGGAACTTGGCCGACTTTTTAAACAGTTCGAGCAAACCTCCTCAGGGATTAAAAACAGCGGAGGAACAGGGCTGGGACTTGTTCTGAGCCGCCAGCTTGCGTTGTTGATGAATGGAGATATCACTGTGGCCAGCGAAGAGGGAACAGGTTCTGTATTTACCATTAATGTCGAAATCAGGGAGGGGAAATCGGAAGTGGGGGATGTTCCAATTGTAAAACGTGTGACAGGTATAAAAAACCCGCTGTATAATTATCGTGTTCTGGTTGTCGATGATAAAGAAGAAAACAGGATGGTTATCGGGAATTTTCTTAGTCTGGCCGGTTTTGAAACAATCTATGCGGTTAACGGAGCAGATGGAATCACAAAGTTTGAGCAATGGAATCCGCACCTGATCCTGATGGATATGCGCATGCCTGAGATGGATGGCTATGAGGCAACCAGACTTATCAAATCAACTGAGAAAGGAAAGCAAACGCCGGTTATCGTGGTAACTGCCAGCTCCTTTGAAGAGGAGAAGAAAAAAAACCTTGGACTGGAGATCCAGGGCTATATTCGCAAACCATTCCGTGAAAGTGAACTGTTTGGAGCGATTGGCAAGGCTCTCGGAATTGAATACACCTATGAAGAAGAGACAACAACGGATACCCTGATGGAATATCTTTCCAATGATGGAATCGTTGATGAAGATATTGCAAAACTTCCTCATGAGCTCGTTTTACAAATGAAGGATGCTGCAGACGCGGCAGATTTTATCCTCCTTAAAGAACTTATTTGCCAAATAGACGGTGAATACTCCTCACTTGCAAAACACCTTATATTGCGGGCAGATAGTTTTGATTATAATTACTTCCAGAAATCATTAAAAACAGCAGAAGGGAAAAATGAAAAACCTGATTGAATCAAATATAAATGTTCCCAATATTCTTCTTGTAGATGATGTGGCTGCCAACCTCAAATTATTAGGTGATATATTGATTTCTGAAGGGTATAAAATACGGCAGGCTTCCAGCGGAGAACTGGCATTGAAAGCAGCCGAAAAAGAGAAGCCTGACCTTATTCTTCTCGACATTATGATGTCAGGAATGGATGGATTTGAAGTTTGCCGCAGATTAAAAGATAACCCCGGATTAAAAGATATCCCTGTTATTTTTATCAGTGCATTAAGCGATACCGGTAATATAGTAACATCATTGAGCCTGGGAGGAGTGGATTACATCAATAAACCATTTAAAGAAGAGGAGGTTAAAGCACGGGTTCGCACTCATCTGCAGATTTACAGGCTGAGCAGGGACCTTAAGCAATCCGTTGACAGAAAAGATAAATTTTTCAGGATAATTGCACACGACCTTCGCGGACCGTTGGCCGGCTTCATTGGGTTAACCCGGCTAATGGCAAATGAGAAGAGGAGTTTCTCTGATTATGAGAAAAAAGATATGGCCTTAAGCTTAAACCGTTCGGCACAGAATACCTTTGATTTGCTTGAGAATCTGCTTCAATGGTCGCAGATGGATCAGGGAATTACTACATATAATCCGCAAAAACTGCTTTTAAAGGATATTATTGCAGAGTGTGTGAATTTGGTTGCTGAACAGGCCCGGGAAAAGAATATAGCCCTCTTTGAGGAAATACCGTGTGAACTGCATGTTTTTGCAGATATCAATATGCTTAAGACAGTAATCAGGAACTTACTTTCAAATGCTGTTAAGTTCACCTGCGACGAAGGTAAGGTAACAATTTCGGCAGGATCTGCCGGGAATAACATGATCGATATTTCGGTTGCGGATAGTGGAATCGGCATGAGCGATCAGATGCTGGAGGGCCTTTTCCGCATTGATGTCAACACCAAACGTGCCGGAACAAATGGTGAACTGAGCACAGGTCTTGGGCTGATTTTATGCAAAGAGTTTGTAGAAAGCCATGGCGGAAAGATCCGGGCTGAATCGGTTGAAAATAAGGGATCTGTATTTCATTTTACAATACCTTGTTCTGGTGCAAATGATTAATCAGACCAGTAGCAACACACTTGTTCTTAACGACTTCTGATCGTAGCTATCAGCTCTTCTCCTGTGAGCTTGAAGTTTTCAGTCTCCGGCGGTGATATTACATAAATAGAAGTACCCGGTTCGAGCCCCTTTTCGACAATTACGTTTTTTTCATTCGATTCACCCAGTAAAACAATCTGCCTGGTCCTGTTCTTTTCATATACGAAAGGAATACTGTCGGGTCCGGTATGGACGCATTCAGTCGGGATAAAAACGGCATCCCTGAAGGTCTTAATAATAATCTTGTTTCCTGTTGTCATTGATGGTCTTAAAGTTGGATCGGATCCTTCCACTTTAATCTGCACTTCAAACATTTTTGAATCGGAATTAGGCAGCTGTTCTCCCACATTGGCTATGCTGTAAACTGTACCTGTAAATGTTTTTTCAGGTAAGGCATCAACATTGATTTCAGCTTTGAGCCCGGGCTTTACTTTACTTATCTCTATTTCGTTGATATAAACCTTTGAAAGCATTGCCGACAGATCGGGCAGTGTGGCAATTACACGGTCGAAAGGATTTACTGTTGACCCTGCTTTTCTTTTAGACCCGTTCCTGTCTTTTTTATAAATAACCATACCTGAAGATGGCGCCGTTATTGTAAATTTTCCCAGGAAATCTTCAAGATCAGTTACCAGCCTTCTTCCTCTTGATACATGAAGCTCCTGATGTTCAATTTCTGCCATTGTTTGAGCTACTCTGAGCATATACCCCCTTTTTTTCATCTCAAGGGTTCTTATAGCTTTGTCGAGAGATTTCTCGGCAAGGCGAATAGTAGCAGGAGGTTCAAATTTTGATTGTGCGAGTGTTATCGAAGCCTCTTCCACAGCATAGGTCTGATTTTTAATATCATCTCTCAGATTGGTAAGTACTACAGTCGTATCTAGAATTTTCATTTCAAGATTAGCCTCCTGGGTTACAAGGTTTTCACGTTCTGTTTTCAGGGTATTATCATACGCAGTTCTGTCGAGCTGGGCAATGTAATCACCCTCTTTCACCATTGTTCCTTCCGGTATGATATCCTGAATCTTAAGATCCATAGCGTGCATATCGCCACCTCTTCCTCCCTGTCCATGCCCCTGATTGGAGTTCATTCCGATTTCCGGGCCTTTAATTTCCAGTGATTTTTCAGCTATTAATTCGCCTGAATTAATGACAGTTATCTCGAAAGTACCCGCTTTAGCCTCAGTAAAGGTATTGGCAACGGTCTTCTTTGAAATCAGTTTGTTAAAGACAATCAGAGCAATAATTGCGACAACAACACCTGTAATAATTAATACTTTTTTCATAATCATGGTATTAATTTATTGTTATTATTTTCCAGATTAATTACGCTATGAAAGTATTAAAAAAAACACAATTGAGAATGTTAAAAATATACAATATCTGAATTTGCCATTCACTAATGAATTCCCGCTGAGTCTGTTCTCATACACAGGCCTGTAAATGGCGCTGTTTGGAGCAGTGGTATAAGTTATGTTGCGGAGAAAAGGAAGTTTCGAAAAAAAGAAAGAGAGCACTCTTTCGGGTGCTCTCTTTAAGTTATAATAGTTTTTAAGAACTATTTTTTATCCCACCATAGTTTGGTAGTTGCTTTATCTCCGTTAGGAGCACTACTTTCAGCATTCAGTTTGGTGATTGCCTCAAGAACCATAGCGTTGTTATTGGTATACTCATTTGTCCAATAGGTTAAACGTACAGGAAGTGATGTAGCAGGAACATCAAGATTCTCACTCTCAAGACGGTTGTACAATATCGGATATTTTGTTCTTCTTCTTTCAGCATAAGCTTCCTGGCTGTCAGGATAAAGACCAATCCATTTCTGGGTAATGATCTGCTCAAGCTGCTGTTCTTTGGTGCCACCTGTGCGGAAAGCAATAGGTGCTGTACTTACAGGATCAAGATGAACAGCTGCAGCGTTCCAGTCAAATCCGGGACTTGCAGGAACTGCAGTAGATGTAGAATAGGTTGCGCCAAGAAGGTTTTCGTCAGCATAACCATTCTCTGCAAGAGATGTAACGATACCGGTTTTATAAAGGTCGGCAGCAGTGCCTCCCATAGCCCATCCCTCAAGAGCGCCTTCAGCTCTCAGGAAATAAGTTTCAAAAGCTCTCATTACAAACCAGCTTGGACCTTTATCGCCAACGATAGTATAAGGTTTAGCCATGTCAGAAGCAAGTTTATCAAATGCATAAGCACTTCTGTTTGTTTTAGACTGGCCGTTTCTCATACCTTCGTATGGGAAAGCAACACCTGTATAGTCATCAGTAGCATCTGGCTGTGCAGCAGCTGAGAAATATGATTTAACACGCTGATCAAGATAGCCTTTAAGGATACTTTCCATATCAGCACTCATCCTGTATTCTGCCCATGGGCTGATGATGTTGTAAGGATTCTGGAAGTCAGATGATGTGGTTACCCATCCGTTATCAGCATTTGCGGTAATAACACCTTCTGTAATTGCTTTTTCAGCCTGTGTTTTTGCAACAGCTGGTAAAACATATTTAACCCTTAAAGCTAATCTCAGACGAAGTGAACTTCCGAATTTCTGCCATTTTGTAAGGTTTCCGCCATAGATAGGATCGTATTTTGAAAGTGTTGCAGAAACGGTACCTGCGTTAGCTTGCAAAATGGTAATAGCTGAATCAAGCTCAAGGAAGAATTTTGCATAAATATCTGCCTGTGGATCATAAGAAACCTGTTTCTGCATGTTGCCATACTGAGAATAAGGAATCGGGCCCAAAGCATCAGTGTACCTGTCATAGATATATACTTTCCAAACCTTCATCATAGCTTTTTCAGGAAGAAGACCTTTTGTTCTGGCATAATCCTCTGCATATTTAATCTGAGGAGCTTCAGAGGCGTAAAACGAATTAAATGCACCATTTAACCAGCTTCCGACCATTACAAACCTGTCAGAAAGGAAGTTTGGAGTTGATGTTGCAAAATAATTAGCGTACACGTCAAAATAAAGTGAATGAAGCAACTGCATGCCATTACCGGCAGCTTGAAGATATTCAGGGCCAACTATAGACTTTTTAACAACAAACCCATAGGAAGCCTGGTCAAGACTGGCCAGTGTGAGCCCCTTTGGATTGGTGTTAATTGCATCAAATTTTTCTGTGCAACTGCCGATGAAAACAGCAATCAACAGAATTGTAAACAACTTTAATAGATTTTTCATAGTTTATTGCTTTAACTTATTTGTTATATTAAAAGCCAAAATTAAGGGACACCCCGTATGTACGCATAGTAGGTAAAGCAAAAGCTGATTCACCTTCTGAAGTGTTACCGGTATTCATCATAACCTCAGGATCAACATATTTTCCTTTGTTCTGAAGGAAGAACAGGTTTCTGCCAACCAGAGAAACTCTGGCAGAGGAGAAGAAAGTTTTGGAAACGAGGTTCTTTGGAAGATCATAACCTAAAACCATCTCTCTCATACGGATGTTTGAAGCATCTCTTACGAAGGCTTCTCCAACAGGGTTGTTTCTGCCTCCTACGTTATTCCAGAAAGCTTCAGAAGTACATGTAACTGTATTTTCAGCACCGGCTAGAGTAACTCCATTTTCGCCAACAAAAGCATCTCTTCCGAAAAGTAATGTACCATCTCTTCCAATTGCTGTATAATCCTGAATACCGCTACCTGATGTAATAGCTTCAGTAAAGTTGATGTATGTACCACCATGTCTGATATCAATAAGAGAGCTGAAATTGAAACTCTTATATCTGAAAGTATTACTGATACCGCCTAACCAGTCTGGGTTATAATTGGCCACCTTAACTGACATACCCGGGGTAATTGCAGGAATACCGTTTGCCTGAACAATAACATTACCACTTGCATCTCTGAGCCATCCTTTTGCATAAACATCACCAAATGGCTGTCCTTTAACCAGTTTATATTCTCTGATAAAGTCAGATCCAAAAGATAATACATCAAATCCATCAGCAATCTTAAGAATTTTACTGGCATTTTTTGACCAGTTGATATCAAGATCCCATGAAAAATCTTTTGTGGAAATAATAGCTGCTCCGATTGTTATCTCAACTCCTGTGTTCTGAACATCAGCACCATTCTGGAATATACTTGCTACTCCTGAAGTTGCAGGAACCGGTGTTGCGAATAACTGATCGTAGGTATTTGTTTTGTAATAGGTGAAATTCAGTCTGATTCTGTCTTCCAGTAATCTCAGGTCGAATCCTGTTTCAATAGATCTTGTTGATTCAGGTTTCAGGTTAGCATTTGGAAGTGTTGAGCTGAGTGTAACAAGTCCTAAAGCAACTGAAGCAGTTCTGAAGAGGTTATAAGCACCTGTATCGTTACCTACTTCTGCGTATGACCCTCTCAGTTTAATATGAGTAAAGATCTCAGGAAGGGTGATCAGGTCACTAAGAACAGCAGTTAAACCAACTGATGGGTAGAAATATGATCTGCTTGCTGCAGGTAATGATGAACTCCAGTCATTTCTGCCTGTTACGTTCAGGAATATAGCGTTTTTATAGGAAAGTTCGCCAAATCCATAAACTGAATTCACAACTTTTTTGGAATAACCTTCAAATGGTCTTGGGTTTGCTGTATTGCCAAGTGCAAACAGGTTTTCAATGTTGAAAACAACTCCCGATCCACCAACACTCTGAGATTCACCAAGGTTGTTGTTAGCTCCGGCGTTCAGGTCAAGAGTAAGGTCAGAAATTACTTTATGATAATTTACAAGTACGTCTGTGTTCCAGCCGTAAGAAGATGAATTTGATTTGGTATAGCCACCATTGATAGCCTGGGTATAGGTATCATTTTTCATCTTTAATTGGGTAGCTGTGAAGGTTCCATCAATAGCAGATCTGCCCTGAATTGAGAGGTCTTTGGTGATCTGATATTTCAGGCTTATCATAGAAATGGTTCTTGTTCTCTCTTCTGGTTGAAGTACATTATTCCTTGTCCAGTATGCGTTTCCAGTTCCGTTATCGTTCCATCTCCAGTAATGCTGCCTGTTCTGACCTGCTGCATTTATGAATTCGTAATGCTGAATATCAGCTGAACGGATATTTCTTGGAAGTACATATAAATATCTCATAGGGTTATTAAAGCCTTCACCTGTTGAGAACTGGTTTTCGAATGACTGTCTGATAACGTTCACCTTTGAATCAAGGGTTAATTTGTCAGAAAGCTTTGAGCCAAATCTGATGCTGAGGTTGTTGCTTTTAAGATTATTGGTTGCAACGATACCTGAAGCGTCTGTGTTTGTGAAAGAGAAAGCTGCATTGCTTTTTGCTGTATTAATACCAACCTGAAGGTTTGTTGCAAAACTATTTCCTCTTTTGAAATAATCTTTAACGTTATCTGGCTGAGCTGAATAAGCATAAGTTGATCCGTATGCTGAATAATTCGGGTCATTTGACCAATGAGCAACCTGAGATCCGTCTAATTTTGCTCCCCAGGAAACAATTGCAGCAGGTGAGTAGATACCGCCACCACCCTGGCCATATTCATTCTGCCTTTTATCAAGAAGAATTGCGGAACTTCCCTGATAGGTAAACCCAAGGTTTACAGTTACACCATCTTTATCACCGCCAGCTTTGGTAGTAACAATGATAGCACCGTTGTTAGCTCTACTTCCGTACAAAGCAGCTGCGTTAGCACCTTTCAGTACAGAAATTGAAACGATATTGTCAGGACTTAAATTCGAAATACCACCCATTGGAACACCATCAATTACATAAAGTGGCTGGCTGCTTCCGCTGATTGAACGGTTTCCTCTGAGGAGAACCTTAGCTTCAGCGCCTACTCCTGTACTTGCTGTTGTTATTGATAATCCGGCGATCCTTCCACTCAAACCTGTAACGACGTTCAGGTCTCTTGCTTCTGCAAGTGCGCCTGATGTTACATTCTGAGCGGCATAGGTAAGAGACTTACTTTGTCTCGAAATACCAAACGCTGTAACAACAACATCCTCAAGTGCGCGAATGTCCGGTGCCAGCTCTACATTGAAAACTGTCTGAGTACCAATAGGAAGTTCAACGGTTTTCATTCCGATAAATGATACAACAAGAGTAACTGCATTGGCAGGTACACTTAAAGTAAAAGCTCCATTTATGTCAGTAGCAGTACCTATTGTGGTACCTTTTACCACAACTGGAACCCCGACCATACCAAGCCCATCTTCCAAACTGGTTACTTTACCAGTGATGGATTTTTGTGCAAAAGCACCTTGCAAACCTGCAAATAGCAGAAATGCAAGTAGAATTGTGATTTTTCTCATGGTTAAAAATTAGGTTAATAAAGGTTATTGATAATTTAAGCTTAATGAATTCATAAAAATAGTTTTCTTAATTGTAAACATAAATTAATTTAGATTGGTTAATAATATGATTAACTGATAATTGGATGTTCAAAACAGATGGTTATTAATTTATTTTTAAATTTCAAAGTGCTAATATATGTTAAAATTATTTAATAAATAAATAAAAACTTGTTAACC
>CAIJYD010000025.1 GCA_903824785.1 uncultured Bacteroidota bacterium | reverse complement strand
GTTTTCGGATCAAAAACAGGAAGACAATTTTTAATGAAAAAATTTAACCTATTTTTGACTACGTAAAATGTACATCCGTGTTGCCATTTTCTGTACATCCTTGATTACCGAAAACTGTACATTGTCAATTTCTGGTTACATCTGGGTGGAATGATGACGAAACCAGCAAAAATTATAATGAAGATGTTGAAAAAGCATTTGGTAAAATTAACATGAATGCGATTAATACCATTGTTGAATTAATGAGGCATTCTCGTTATCAAGAGAACTACCAAAAAATTAAACTCAATAAAATTTACAGACAACTACGTAACCTCGACAAGGACTACGGTGATTGTGAAATATCAAAAAGTAACGTAAAATATTATCTTTTGAAAGAAAAGGGAAAACTAAGTACGGATTATTTCAGCATTTATCACTATGAAATATAATTCACTAATTAATGAAGGCTGGTTATTACTACCAGCTATTTGTTGGCTGCCATAAATATGTCTTAATTGTCTCAAAAGGAGTAATAATTTGAACTGCACAAATATAAAATAGGGGATGCTGAAAACCTTTAAAAGAGTAGGCAAAATTTAAATCAATACGAAAATGAAAAATTTAGAAAAAGACCCTCTTATCGAACTTTTAACAAGTAATAAGAAAACTGTTGATGCACGAGAACTGCACAGATTATTAGAAATTAATGAACCATTTGAAGAATGGATGGAAACCCAGATTAAAAGCTTAGGTCTTGTTGATAACAAGGATTATTTAAAATTTGAAAATAACTAATATAAATTTAAAGCTATGAAAAACAATTCATTAACAAAGAAGTTCATGGAACGTGCAAAAGCCGTTCATGGTAACAAGTATGACTATACCCTTGTAAGATATAGGGGTGCTTCAAAACAAGTTGTGATTGGTTGTAGGAGACATGGAATCTTCAGACAGACAGCATCACTACATCTTTCTGGTAGAGGGTGTCCTTATTGCTCAAATAATAGGTTAACCAGAAATGAATTCTTGGAACAGGCTAACAAGGTGGAAAAAACGGTCAAAATGACCACCTAATACCGGAGCAAAGAGACCACCCCTTCGCCGGAGTAAACTGACCACCCTTGTTCGGACCAAATTGACCACCCAATACCGGAGCAAAGAGACCACCCCCTTTAGTCTTGCTTTTTTATCATGATTTATTAGGCTGAATGATTAACGTTGAGGGTATTATACAATACCTATCATTTATGTCTAACAATTTAATTATTATGAGTAAAGCAAGAACTATCTTAAAAATGTACACCGAGGGTGTAAGTAAACAATCGATCAGTCTCCGCATAGGAGCTACACGAAACACGGTAAAGAAGTATATCCGGCAATTTATTGCTATGGGTAAGACTCTGGAAGAGATTAATAAACTCACTGACACTCAACTGGAATCAGTGTTTTCAACTCCCCGGCCGGAGGTCCCTTTGGACAAGCGCAAGGCAGACCTGATGGCCTTTTTTCCTGGCATGGAAAAAGCTCTCAAACGCAAAGGTGAGACCAGAGAAAAACAGTGGGAGCAATATTTTCTTAAACATCCGGATGGTTATCGCAAAACGCAGTTTAATGAACATTATAATCTATGGAGCAAGAAGGTGAACTCTTCAATGCACATGGAGCATAAGAGCGGTGACAAGATGTATGTGGACTATACCGGTGATAAGCTGTCCTTTGTTGATCAGGCAACAGGAGAAGTGGTCCCAGTAGAAGTTTTTGTTGCCATCCTTGGTTCCAGCCAGCTGACCTATGTCGAGGCTTCAATGACTCAGCGCAAAGAAGACTTCATCTGTTCCTGTGAAAATGCACTTCATTACTACGGAGGTATGCCACAGGCCATTGTAACAGACAACTTAAAATCAGCTGTTATAAAAAGTGATAGGTACGAACCCACACTTAACGAGATGTTCCGGGATTTTGTGGAACATTACCATATTACAGCGCTTCCTGCCGGCCCTTATAAACCGAAACACAAAGCTCTGGTAGAAGGGGCAGTCAAGATAATTTACCGTACGATTTTTTACCCGGTTAAACAACATACCTTTTTTTCTTTAGCAGACTTAAATACTGCTATCAGGGAAGCACTCTTGGATCACAATAACAAACTGTTAACTGGCCGTCCCTATAGCCGCAAGCAACTGTTTGAAGAAATAGAAAAATCGGATCTTCAGCCACTTCCGAAACACCGGTACCAGGCTAAACGCAAGAAAATAGTTACAGTGATGAAAAACAATCATGTCTGCCTGGCTGAAGACAAGCATTACTACAGTGTTCCTTATCGCTATATCGGAAAGAAGGTTACCATTCTTTACACTCAGGATCTGGTAGAAGTCTTTTACCATTACGACCAAATAGCAACCCACTCACGTAATTTTAAGCTCTATGGATACACTACCAACGAGGATCATCTTGCATCTCACCACCAGTTTAAAAGCGACTGGACGCCCGAGAAGTTCATTCAAAGGGCAACCTTTATCGGAAACGATACCAGGGATTATATAACCCGTATTCTTGAGATAAGGCAGCATCCCGAACAGGCTTATAAAACATGTCAGGGGATACTCGGCTTTGCTTCGCGCGTGGGCAGTGATCGTCTGAACATGACTTGTAGAAGGGCTTTATATTATGGTGACTTCAGTTATAATGCCATCCGTACAATAATCGAGAAAAGGCTGGATCAGGAGCCTTTCGACTCAGAAGATGACAATAAAAAAATGCCCGGGCATCGCAATGTTCGCGGAGGGAATTACTACAAATAATCAATTTATCAGATATCCAGTCACGATAAACCCGTGGCTGGATTAATCCAATTACGAACTTTTAAAAATATAAATATATGAATGATCAAACATTACAGAAACTAAAGCAAATGAACTTCCATGGCATGGCAATGGCCTTTAAAACCACCCTTGAAGATGGGCGTATGGCAAGCATGACCGCAGATGAGATGGTGGCTTTCATGGTTGAATCAGAATGGGACTATCGTAATAACCGCCGCATTGAACGGCATATAAATCAAGCTCGTTTTCGTTACAAGGCAAACATTGAGCACCTCGACTTTGCCACCGATAGAAACCTTGATAAGAACCAAATCATGCGCTTTGCCGATTGTCATTTTATTGATAAATCAGAAACCATTATTATCACCGGAAGCACAGGAATCGGGAAAAGCTATGTGGCTTCAGCCATTGGTAATCAGGCATGCATGCTGGGATACAAAGTTTTATATGCAAATACAACAAAGCTATTTGCTAAACTTAAAATGTCGAAAGCAGATGGGTCATATATAAAAGAAATAGCACGCATCGAAAAGCAGGATCTATTAATACTCGATGATTTTGGAATACAGCCCTTTGATAATCAAAGCCGTTCTTCACTCATGGAGATTATCGAAGACCGCCATGGTAAACGCTCTACAATCATCACTTCACAACTCCCGGTCCTACAATGGCATGAGATTATTGGAGAAAATACCATTGCTGATGCGATACTCGATCGAATCGTACATCAGGCTCATCGTGTAGAACTCTCTGGTGAATCAATGAGGAAACACATTAATAAAATGAATATATCACTTGGAGAAACAGACTAAAAAAATAACTTTGTAGAATCACCCTGTAAATTATGATGAAAATGAGGCAAAAAAGGATGTTAACTTAGGGTGGTCTTTGGCAGCCGGAAATGCATGGTCTTACGAAAACGATCTAGGGTGGTCAATATGTCCGATTTTTCCACTGTATTTAAACAAAGTCCGAGAGAACAAGCGATCTCTTTATTAGGTAATCCTTCTGAAAGTTTTTCCATTATATCCAGCTCCCTGACGGTAAGGATATTATCATTTTCTGCACAGCTCCAGGGAATAAAAAAATTCTCTTCCAAAACATGCTGAGTCGATGCGCTCTGGATTTTACCGGAATTCTCTCCGGTGTAATCAGATAATGACCTTTCAAGAAAATAGTCGTAAAAATCCAGAAACTGACTCCTGTCACAATGGATGCTGAGGATAAAATCATTTTTAAGCTCTATAATCTTCATTTTGAAATCAGACTTGAAAGACACATCATAGCTCTTTCTCCCTGAAGCCTTTTGCGGTTCTTTAACAAACCCGTTATTATTGATTATTACCATAGCTTTAAAGTGAATTTAAAGTATTACCTGATTTCTATTTTTTTCAAAGAGGTTCCTTCCTTATCCATAAGAATCTCATACAGCTCAGTAACAGCAGAAGCACCGGCCGCAGAAGGAGCCCCTTTAAGTGCAGTTACTGCGCTAGCCCCGTTTGCAATCAATGCTGCCATAGCATCAACAGTTTCACCTAATTTCATATCGGTTGCCACTCCAATAGTGGTTATTGAACCATCGGTAAGTTTAAGATCAACCTTCCCTGATCCTGGTACAGCCTTTATTACAACATACTGAGGGTTGGCCAGATCGGGAAGATAAATAACAGTTGCTTTTACAACACTGCCCGTTGCAAGATCTCTTTCTACCTGAAAATAAGGCTTGGTAGTGTAATACTTAAATCCGCATCGTTGCGTCAATTGCTGATCTGAAAAGAATTTTACCGGCGTGCAGCCGGCTAATCCCATAATGATCAAACCACAGACTGAAGCCATAAATGATTTTTTCATGGATGGTAAATATTTATAGTTTAATTCATACGGATTACAGGTTCACGAATGCGGATTGTTCAAAATCCAAATCCAGAATTCCGAATTCAGTAATCCCCAAAAAGTCCTTTAAAAAATCTGAAATAATATTCAGCGATTCTTTTTCTGTTCCTGGTCAACCTTCACAGGTTAGCACAACCGTGCAGTAAAACTATGAAAATATTTTCCAATATCCAACACCGATCTGAAAAAATGATTTCAGATTAAGCCAGCGATGAAAACAATTTTTTTCCATATAGCCCGAAGGAGCTATTGTTTTCTGTTCAATAAAGAGATAATTTCGTTAATGCCAGATCGTAAATCTTAAAATGAGCCGGCCCTCTTACTTTTTGTTTACTTCTAAAGCTTTGGATTATGAAATCAAAATTATTTACCCTCGATCTTAGAGATCTGATAAATGGCCTCTTTGTTGCATTTCTCTCTGCTCTTCTGACAGGAATCATTGAAATTCTCGGAAACGGAGCGGTTTTTGACTGGATTCACATTAAGCCGGTACTGATTGCCGGTATTACTGCAGCCCTCTCTTATCTTTTGAAAAGTCTTGCTACCAACTCACACAACCAGTTGTTCACGAAAGAACCCACACTGGCCGGGCAGTGATTCTTAAAAGAATTTATTTTTACCTCATTAACCTTTTAGCGGGTTTAATTGTTATATTAAAACGCAATTAAAATTAAACTGATTTCAATATGAAAGATTTCGAATTCCACAACCCCGTAAAAATATTCTTCGGAAAAGAGCAGATGGTGAAAATTTCTTCGCTGATACCTGCCGGCAATAAAGTTATGCTAATCTATGGAGGAGGCAGTATTTTTAAGAACGGCGTATATGATAAAGTAAAAGAGGCTCTTAAAGGGTTCTCTGTTACTGAGTTCGGAGGTATAGAACCGAATCCGTATTACGAGACTTCGATGAAAGCCGTTAAAATAATTAAAGAAGAAAAGATTGATTTTATTCTTGCAGCCGGAGGAGGGTCAGTAATAGATGCGACAAAATTTATAGCTGCTGCTGCAGTTTATGAAAATGGCGATCCCTGGAAAATCCTTTCGGAGAATGAAGCGGTTAAGGCATCTCTCCCTTTTGGAACGGTACTTACACTGCCTGCTACCGGAACTGAGATGAACAAAAACTCTGTCATCAGCCGAAAATCAACCACTGAAAAATTCGCCTTTTCATCACCTTACTCATACCCTCAGTTTTCGGTCCTGCTGCCGGATGCTGCCGGCTCTCTGCCACGCAACCAGGCTGCCAACGGAGTAGTTGATGCCTTTGTGCATGTAATTGAGCAATACCTCACTTACCCTGTCAATGCACCAATACAGGACCGTTTTGCCGAAGCAATACTTATTACTCTTATTGAAGAGGGTCCGAAGGTATATGCAAACCCTGCTGATTATGAGTCCATGTCAAACCTTATGTGGAGTGCCACGATGGCGCTTAACGGACTTATTATGTGTGGCGTTCCTGGCGACTGGTCGGTTCATTCCATCGGTCACGAATTAACGGCCCTCCATGGCATTGATCATGCCAGAACACTCGCAATAGTTTTACCCGGCTTATGGAAGGTTCTCAGGGAAGAAAAGAGTGGTAAACTGCTGCAATACGGACAAAGAGTCTGGAACATAACTTCAGGTAGCGAAGAAGAAAGAATTAATGCCGCTATAGAAAAAACCGCAGATTTTTTTGAATCTCTTGGAATCAAAACACGGCTGTCGGATTATGGTGTTAAACAGGATACAATTGATAAGATTGTCCGGCGGTTTGAAGAGCGGAAATGGCTTGCACTTGGCGACAGAGGTCTTACCACACCTGAAGTAACAAGGAAAGCACTTGAATTTCAGCTCTGAACCTGAAAGATTAATACCGGAAACAGTTTACCTTAAACCTGATTAATATTTTCTAAATCAATTTTTTGTATTTTATCCTTGCCGGAGTAGTGTCGGTTACTCTCTTTTTGAGGTTCTCTTCATAATCAGAGTAGTTACCCTCGAACCAGACAACTTTTGAATTGCCCTCAAAAGCAAGCATATGTGTAGTAACCCTGTCGAGAAACCACCTGTCGTGCGATATTATTACAGCACATCCGGCAAAATTTTCAAGACCTTCTTCGAGGGCTCTGAGGGTATTTACATCAATATCGTTGGTTGGTTCATCAAGAAGCAGGACGTTCGCGCCTGATTTAAGGGTTATAGCCAGATGGAGGCGGTTTCTCTCTCCACCCGAAAGGATCCCGCATTTCTTCTCCTGATCAGCCCCTGTGAAGTTAAAACGGGCCACATAAGCCCTGGCATTAACAAGCCTGTTCCCAACCATTACATCATTCTGACCACCGGAGATCACTTCATAGACAGTTTTTGCAGGGTCGATAGAAGCATGAGCCTGGTCAACATATCCGAGAACAACTGTTTCTCCGATCTGGAATGTTCCTTTTGTGGCTTTTTCCTGCTCCATAATCAATCGGAATAGGGTTGTTTTACCGGCGCCATTTGGACCGATTATACCAACTATCCCATTCGGCGGCAGGCTGAATTCAAGATTCTCAAAAAGCAATTTATCATCGAATGATTTTGTAACTGCTTTTGCTTCAATTACTTTATCACCGAGCCTTGGTCCGTTAGGGATAAATATTTCAAGTTTTTCCTCCTTTTGTTTTACATCCTGATTAAGGAGATTTTCATATGCTCCCAGCCTGGCTTTTGATTTTGCCTGCCTGGCTTTCGGAGACATCCTTACCCATTCCAGTTCCCGCTCAAGGATTTTTCTTCTTTTTACACTTCCTTTTTCTTCAACTTCCAGTCTTTTTGCTTTCTGCTCCAGCCATGAAGAGTAGTTCCCTTTCCAGGGGATTCCTTCACCCCTGTCAAGTTCAAGTATCCAACCGGCAACATTATCGAGAAAATACCTGTCGTGAGTAATGCAGATTACTGTTCCGTGATATTGCTTAAGGGTTGTTTCGAGCCATTGAACCGATTCGGCATCGAGGTGGTTTGTAGGCTCGTCGAGCAGGAGAATATCGGGCTGCTGAAGAAGCAACCGGCATAATGCAACTCTACGGCGTTCTCCTCCCGATAATACATTTACCATTGCGTCACTTTCAGGACATCTGAGAGCATCCATTGCTCTTTCAAGCTTATAATCGATATTCCAGCCATCGTGATAGTCGATCTTTTCCTGAAGAACAGCCTGCCTGTCCATAAGCTGTTGCATCTTATCGGGATTTTCATAGACCTCCGGTTCGCCGAAGCTGTTGTTTATCTTTTCGTACTCTTTTATCACCTCCATAATATCCTTAACCCCCTCTTCGACGATCTCTCTGACACTCCGGTTCTCTTCAAGGAGAGGATCCTGGGAAAGATGCCCCACAGAATAGCCGGGAAGAAATGTTACTTCACCCTGAAATTCTTTTTCCATTCCGGCAATAATCTTCAGAAGGGTTGATTTTCCCGAGCCGTTCAAACCAATAATACCGATCTTGGCTCCAAGGAAGAATGAAAGGGAAATATCTTTAAGCACCTGTCTGTGAGGAGGAAATGATTTCCCAACTCTGTACATTGAAAAAATGATCTTATTATCGTCAGCCATAATATCAGGTATTTGTTACAATGCAAAAATAAGTAGAGACGTTCAGTTTGAACGTCTCTACAACAAAATATTTAAAAGAATTTATTTCTGTTCAAACAATTTAATTGAGTCATCCTGCAATAAAACCCATAAAGTGTATACCCCTTTAAGAGTTCCGATGGGGATGTTAACACACCCAATGGCTGCTACAACGATAATTAGGTATCGGGCCCAGGTTTTATAGGCGAGAATGCCAATCCCTCCAATAACCCCGAGAGACGACATAAATCCTATAAGCAACGGAAGTGTAATTGAGAGGATATTTAATACCATCACAGGCACTTCTGCGTCAGAGACTAATCCTTTTGCAATACTCAGACCAAAAAATACCACTCCCGCTGCTATCAGACCGAGAATACCGAAACCAATATGAATTGCTCCGACCACGGTTACATGTTTTTTCATTTTTGAATCTTCCATGACATACATTTTTTGTGCAAGTTATTAATAATTTCATTCCTGACTTAATGACTTCCTTTTTATCGGACTGCTGCATCCTTCCTCTTAAATCTTCCGTTTGCAACCTTTTTCTGCTAATTCTGGTTTATAAGAAAAGAGTTTTAGTATCTTTGAATCGAAATAAAAAGCATATGAAAAGAAAACTTTTGTTTGGAGCAGCGTTTCTGTTTGTTGCTTGGGCAGCCACATCCTGTGAGGCCCTTGGCGGATGCAAGGTTTGTAAAAATGTTGTTTATGAGAATGGCAAGGTAATAAATCCCGGAACAGCAACAGAATACTGTGGCGCTGATTTGGTAAGCCAGGAAGCGATACCTGATTATACTGTTGGTACCTTAACTACAAAAGTTGAGTGTAACTAATATCTTACTCCAATCATTGTAACATCATCAATCTGGGGACCATCGCCACGCCACTCCTCAAAGATTTCGCTTAATCTCTCTCCCTGTTGCAGCATAGGTTGTGAGGCCATTGCAACAAGAGTCTCCTTTAATTGCATTGACATGAATTTTTTCTGTTTTGGCCCGCCAAACTGGTCACAGTAACCATCTGAGAATATGTAGAAAGCGTCGCCTTTCTGAAGTTCAATTTTCTGAAGTGTAAACGGAACCATCTTATAATGAATTGCTACCGGCATTTTGTCGGCTCTGTAATGAATAAGTTCCCCGCCTCTGATGAGATATAACGGATTATTGGCTCCGGCATACCACAATATATTATTTTCAAAGTCAACCACACAAACAGCAATATCCATTCCGTCTTTAATACTGTCCTCTTCAGCTACCTGGTTTAAGGATTTAATTATACCCTGACGCAGATTTTCAATAATCTGATCGGGCATGAGGATATGCTTCCCGTTGACAATTTCGTTCAGCATTGTAACACCTAACATACTCATAAATGCTCCCGGAACACCGTGCCCGGTGCAATCGGCTGAAATAATAATCTGAAGTTTGCCTTGCGTGCTAACCCAGTAAAAATCACCGCTTACTATTGCCAGTGGTTTATAAAGGACAAAATGTTCAAGCTTATCACTGAATAGTTCGAGAGAAGGGATCAGTGCCGTTTGAATACGCTTTGCATACATTATACTATCTGTAATATGCTTTTTCTGGTATGAAATCTGATCTCTCTGGGCGGCTGCCAGATCGCGTTGTTTTTCAATTTCATCCTTTTGTGCAGAAATGGTTCTGTTCTTCTCTTCAAGTTTGATATTTGCCTCTTTCTTTATTTTATATCCACGGTAAATATAATATCCCAGGAAACTGACAAGGATGAGGGCAAAAAGAACAAAAGAAAGAATCAGTTTTTGCTTTTCCAGTGTTTCCAGCTGAACTTTGATCTTACCCTCCTGTTCGCTGATTTTTGCGAGCTGTTCATCTATACGGGCTATCTGGACAGAGATCTTTTTCTTTTGATTTGAAAGTGTATCTTTTTGAACCTGAACTTCATTCTGCTGAACTATAATTGTTTGTTTCTGAATCGTGATCTCTCCCTGCTGCTGATTAATCTGAACAAACTGTTTGTCAAGGATTTTTTGTTTTTCATTAAGTACTTTTGCTTTTGCCGCAATCTCCTTATCGAGACTGTCGAGCAGAGCCTTCTGCTTGCGGATCTCCTTCATCTGAACATCAATGGTTGCAAGCTGCTGTTTGATTGTCTCCTTCTGAACTTCGATCTGTTTACTGGCGATATCAAAAAGATTCTGCCAGTCTTCCTTTGTTTTGATAGCCATGGCCATTAGCCCCTGAGGAACAGTCATCCCCTCTTTTTTCACCAGCTCCTCATTGATATCAAACCTTGGCTTCCCATCTACAACAATAAAATTCATCATCGATTCCCTGAACTCATAACCTTCAGAGATCAGCATTGTCTGCTCTCCTTTTAACCTGGCTTTTACCTTGTCAATATTAAAGCCGGCAGTTTTATTAACGTAAAGTATCTCCGTGTGGGTAATACTTTCCAGTTTTCTGAAGCCAATAATGACAACGGGTTTATTCTGAATTTTCGAACGTGTTTTGGCAAGGTTGCCAAATTCCTGAATAAGATCATAATCTCCTATCAGAACTCCAATTTTGAAGGTTGAAGAATCGGCAAAACCGGGTCCGTAATCAATGTATTTTGCAAGGTCAAAAACATACAATGCTCTTGTTGGATTATCAAATCCTCCCTGGCTGAAAGCACTGTTGAACAATATTAACAGCATAGAGGAAAGGATTGAGGCTCTGACTAAACGATTTAGTTTTGACATAGTTTTCCGGATTTATCAATACGAAATTGCACATTTTTATTAAGGAAACCAAATCTCTAACTTATTCATAATCCAGCTTGCTGTTTCAGCCCCTTATTTTTAACAGGATGAAACCCATTTACCCTGAAAAGAATTTATTCCTCTTCTAAAAAAGACATCAAAACAGACATAGCTGCTCCTGGAATAAGAGGAATCTGTTTTTTTATTTTCCGGAAGGTTGCTGAACCCTTAAAAAATTTCCATAATAATTCTCAAGTTTATTGTTTATCTCGTCTGCCAGTTCAGTTTTGCCATTAGCTGAGCAGGCGTTGGCAGCACGAGAAGTATACTGTATTGCTGTCTGAATCTCAAATTCTGCTGAATTTACAATATAGGGATCCTGTTTAAGAAAATAATCAAGCCTCTCATAATAGTAATCACACAATGCTTTAGTCATTCCCAAAGCCTTATCCGTTGCTCCTGCCGCAAAATATGCTTCGATAATGTCGGCTATATAAGGGTCGTAAGTAATTTTGTCAAGCGGCAATACTTCCATGCAATAGTTAAGTACTTCCTGTGCCTTCTCATTCTTACCTTCAGCAGAGAGTGCTTTCGCAAGTCGTGCATAATTAAGTCTTGCTTTAATGACAATCAGGGTACGGTTGTGATTATGGTCGATATTTACATTCTTCTCCTTCGCACCGCCCCAGACAAATTTTTTCATCAGGTTTTCATATAGAATATCTGCGTCGATCCTGCCATATTCAAGCCAGTTTTTGTTTTGCGACTTAACCGGTACAAGACGGTAGGCAAGTCCTTCCATCTGAAAATATTCTTCAAGCCCAAGGGCATCGTTGTGGTAACCTGTTACAAAATAGATGGGTCGTTCCCAGTTATTATGAGCTATGATATCGAGTACAATCAACTGACTCTTAAGGATTGAACTCCCTTTTAGTTTTATATCAATATACGGAACAATCTTGTCAGCGTCTTTCTGCTTAACTGTCCCTGATGCAAGTACCTTTGCCGCATCAACCGGAATTCTTATAGTTCTTGAAGGAATTATATCAAGGATTTCTTCAGCTGACACCTGTACTTTTGTACCTTTATTGTCGCTGTTTACCCAATCAATAATTGTGGAGATATCGACAGGGTCTTTTGTCTTCTCAACAATAAAGATCTGATTATTTATTCCATCGTAATATTTCTTTTCCGTCAATGTAATCGGAAGCGGTCTGGAATTATAAGCCATGTTCTTCATCTGATTGATATACCAGTCTGTATTCAGCAACATAAGATTACATACTCTGATATCAGTACCTTTTCCTTCCACCTCCTGAGCATACCACAATGGAAATGTGTCGTTATCCCCGTTGGTAAAAAGTATTGCCCCCGGAGCACAAGTATTGAGGTAGTTAAATGCTACATCCCGTGCCAGATAACGACCTGATCTGTCGTGATCATGCCAGTTTTCGGATCCCATCACAACAGGCACAGCAAAAAGGCAGAGCAAACCGGCAACCGGAGCAGCAATTTTTTCACTTGTCAGCTTTGAAAGTCCTTCGAAAAGAGCAAGAACCCCGAGTCCGACCCAGACAGCGAAAAAATAAAATGAGCCAGCATAAGCATAATCACGTTCCCTTGGCTGATTAGGATACTGATTAAGGTAGAATACAATTGCAAAGCCGGTCATAACGAAAAGGAGGAGGACTATTCCCCAGTTTCTGTTATCGCGGTTGAGCTGATAGATCATTCCTGCAATACCAAGAATAAAAGGCAACAGATAATATTTATTTCTGGAAGAATCATTTTTCATATCCCGCGGCAAATCGGAGGTTCCAAGCCGTGGTTCATCAAGGAACTTTATTCCGGTCATCCAGTTTCCGTTCAGTGCCCCCCCTGATCCCTGTGTATCGTTTTGCTTGCCTGAGAAATTCCACATGAAATATCTGAAATACATATATCCGAACTGATAAGAGATCATAAATCTCATATTCTCAATAAAAGTCGGCTTTTTAACAATTTTCTTTTCTCCCGACTGGTCGGTAATCTGTATGGGAGTTCCCTTAATCCTTCCCCACTCTTCATATTGCTGTTCGTGTTCGCTCTGATCGCTCCACATCCTTGGGAAAAAAGTAATAAAACGCGGATCGTATTCACGCTCAAGATTATGGCCTGTGATGATGTACTTGCCATTCTCAAGTGCATATTTTGGTTTCCCGTCTTTATAACCTGTTACCGGAGCGTTGTAAACAGCTCCACGGAACAATGGTCTTTCGCCGTATTGTTCGCGGTTCAGGAAATATAAAAGGTTAAACGGGTTTGATGGATTATTCTCATTCAGAGGAGTGTCTGCCGTAGATCTGATAACTATAATTGCATTGGAGGAGTAGCCAATAAGAATAACCATAATGGCCGTAAGCATGGTATTAAGTGTTGTTCTGCTTTTACCTGCCATATACCATATCGCTCCGGATATAAGTAGCAGCGTAACAATATTCAGGAGTGCCGAGCCGGAGATAACCCAGATACCGGTAAAGAAAAGGGCTGCAATGGAGAAAATCCCATTTTTCACACCATCTGAAGAAGAGAATGAAAATTTAACTGCAACAATAAACAGAACAGCTAAAAGCACAATATGAAATACCATTCCGCTATTGACAGGAAGGCCTATAACATTTACGAAAAACTGGTCGAATTTTGAAGAAATGGTTACAACTCCCGGCATTATTCCATACATAAGAAGGGCGAGCAGAACAACTGATGTTCCCAATGAGATGACCAGCCCTTTTACAGAAAACTCGAATTTTTTAAAATAATAGACAAGCACAATTGCCGGAAGAGCCAGCAGATTAAGCAGGTGAACACCTATTGAAAGACCCATCAGGAAGGCAATCAGAATTATCCACCTGTCAGCATATTTCTCTTCAGCAACATCTTCCCATTTGAGAATTGCCCAGAAGACAACGGCGGTGAAAAGAGAAGATGAAGCATATACCTCCCCTTCAACTGCAGAAAACCAGAATGAATCGGAGAATGTATATGCAAGAGCACCTACAATACCAGCCGCCATGACCGCAACTATCCTGCCGGTGCTTAACTGATCTTCACTTTTAAGAAGAATTTTCTTTGCCAGATGAGTAATTGTCCAGAAAAGAAAGAGAATAGTAAAAGCACTTGCCATGGCTGACATGGAATTCACCATTGCCGAAACTTTCGACACATTACCTCCTGCAAATAGAGTAAAAAAGCGCGCCATTACCATAAAAACCGGATTTCCCGGAGGGTGACCAACTTCAAGTTTAAATGCTGAAGCGATGAACTCACCGCAATCCCAAAGGCTTGCAGTTGGTTCGATAGTCATCAGGTAGGTAACGGAGGCTATAATAAAAACAGCCCATCCTGAAATGTTGTTAATCTTATTGTAATTCTTCATTTTCAGTCTCTTTTTTATCCTGAATATCCTGTGATAAATCAGTTGACGAAAATACTTATTTTTTTCATAACCTCTTCAATATGCAGAATAGCTAAAATTAGTACATTTAGGCCTTAATTCGTGAAATGAGATCTCACCTCATCTTTTTACTAATAATTTTAATATTAACAGCCCAGGCTGTTTCCGGTCAGTATTATGACACCGGTCAGGATCCGGCTTCTTTGAAATGGATGCAGATTAAGACCGGCCGGTTTACTGTTATTTATCCTGAGTCCTATGGCAAAGAGGGAGTTGCCTATGCTCAATCACTAAATAAATCATATTCAAAGGTGGGGACTCTTTTCCCCGGAAAAAAGGTAAATATACCTGTTGTAATACACAGTTATACAACACAATCAAACGGGTATGTTGCCTGGGCTCCCAGGCGGATGGAGTTATACCCAACCCCGGAACAGAACACAATTCCTCTGTCAACAGTAGAGCAGCTTACGGTTCATGAACTTACCCATGTAATTCAGATGGAATCATTAAACAAAGGATTTTCAAAAGCTTTATCGCTGGTTTTCGGGGAGCAGTTAACAGGTGTTACCGCTTCACTCCTGCCTCTCTGGTTCCTGGAGGGCGATGCCGTATTTGCCGAATCTGCTCTGACAGAATCAGGAAGAGGACGCACTCCTGCATTCCAGAAACAGCTTAAAGCCATTACAGTAGAAAAAGGAAAAATGTATAAGTACGACAAGATTGTAAACGGATCGTACAGGGATTATATTCCCGATCATTATCAATCAGGATATCAGATAGTAACATGGGCTATGGCCCGATATGACCAGCAGATATGGAACAGAGTGCTTGATTTTACTGCCAGAGAGCCATTTACAGTTTCTCCGGTAAATTTAAGCCTTCTAAAAAGTACAGGACTGACGAAGAAAAAACTGTTTAATGAAACGTTTGATACACTTAAAACAATCTGGACAAAAGATGTTTCAGAAAGTAATCCCCTGGAATATGAAGAGCTTAATCCTGTCAAAAAGGGAAAATATATAAATTACTCTTCACCTCTGTTTGCGGGAACAGACAGCATTATTGCAATAAAAACATCTATGTCCCACCCGGCTGAATTTGTGTTGATAAGCCCGGCAGTGAAATCGGAAAAGTGGCTGCATACACCCGGAGATATTTACCCGCTTTTCATCTCTTATGGCAACGGAAAGCTTGTATGGGTTGAAACACAAGTGGATCCAAGATGGGAGAACAGAAACTATTCGGTTATCCGGATTATGGATCTTCGAACCAACATAGTCACAAAACTTTCACGGAAATCGAGATATCTGGCAGCAACTGTTTCTCAGGACGGAAGGAAGATCGCTGCTATCGAAAACAGTATCAGCAACATAAATAAACTTGTCTTTATCGATCCGGAAACCGGAAATGTGACAGAGTCGGTTGAAACACCTGACAATATTTTTCTTCAGCACCCACAGTGGGCGGAGGGTGGAGGAAAATTAACTTTTGTGTTTTTATCTAAGGCGGGGGAAGGAATAATTTCATATACCCCGGCCAGCAGACAATGGGAGAGACTTGCTGATGCCGGCAGGGAAGATCTGCAGGCATCCTACCTTAAAAATGATTCGCTCTTTTTTGTCAGCTCCCTGTCAGGAACAGATAATATTTATTTGAGAACACCTGACAATGTCGTAACCAGGGTTACCCGGTCGAAGTTCGGAGCGACAGATATCAGCTTTAGCGGTGGAACAATACTCTTCAGCGATTATAACTCTTCAGGGAATAGAATCTGTAGTATCCTGTTGGAAGAGAATTCTGAAAAAATCATTGAAACCAATCATTCCTCATCCTTCCTGATCAATCGTTTTAATCTTGCAGAACCATCAGGAGAAATGAGCTCAGATACTTCTTATAAAGCTGAACCATATAGAAAATGGAAACATCTTTTCAAATTTCACAGCTGGATGCCATTCTATGCCGATATTGAAGAGATAAAATCCGATCCTGCTTCTGTAAGACCGGGGATATCCATTATGAACCAGAATCAGTTAAGCACTTTAATCTCGTCAGTCGGCTGGGAATACTCTGCTGAAAAGAAACATGTAATTCACTCACAGATAGCCTGGAACGGATGGTATCCGGTAATTGAGTCGAGACTTGACTATGGGGATGATCCACAAATATATAATACCGGAAAAAACGGTGAAGTCATAAACAATCCAACTGAAATTCAGGCAGGGATGAAATTCTCAAATACAATTTCCCTTCCACTTAGTTTCTCCTCCGGAAGATTTTCTGAATATTTTCGTACATCATTCACTTCGGATTACAGAAACGGATATGTTTACCTGAGCAACGACGGCAGTTATGATTATGGACAGACAATTCTTTCGGGAAGGATAATGTTTTCAAATTATTACAGGCAGGCGTTTCGCGACATATACCCGGAATGGGCCCAGACAATTGACCTGAATTACATTTTTGCTCCCTTTGACAAGGAGATCTATGGAACCTTAAAGACACTAAAAAGTTCCTTTTATTTCCCGGGGTTTTTTCCTGACCATGGTATAAAAATCCGATATGAAAAAGAGAAGCAGGATCCGGGGAAATTTATGCTTGGAAACAGGGTTTCTCTTCCCAGGGGCTATAAAAATTTATTCATGGAAAATGTTGAATTTATTTCTGTTGATTACGTAATGCCTCTTGCATACCCCGATTTCAGTATTTCAAGTCTTCTTTTTCTGAAGAGAATCCGGACAGGATTCTTTTATGATTATGTCTCAGGGCCGTGGAGCGCCTTTTATACACATACCGATAAGGGCCTTGTAAGGATCTACAATCAAAGCGGCAGAGATTTATTCAACTCCATTGAGAGAGAGTCATTAAGCTCATTCGGATTTGAACTTTTAGCTGACTTTCATATTCTCAGAAATCCTTATATGATCTCCGGAGGATTTCAGACTGCCTGGAAAAATATAGGAGAAACCCCATCGGTAGAGTTATTGTTCACAATTGATCTGTTCGGAATGACTCTGGGCAGAAGGCAGATGTAATTTTTACAAACTTAAACCTCTGGCTATATGAATGATAGATTCCCAGGCTGTTCTGACATGGTCTGGTGTTAAATTTGTTTGTGCAGTAACCATCCTGAGTGTATATTTCCCGTTCAAAGATGTATGGGTAAGATATATTTTACCTGAATCATTCAGCTCATGATTAAGCTTTTCATTCAGACTATTTATCTGATCTTCTGTATACCCCGAAGGATTGTAACGAAAACAGACGACACTGATAATAACAGGAGCGAGAAGCTCAAAGTCAGGCTCAATGGCAATCATTTCGGAAAGTGCGGTTGCCATTGCAATATGTTCCCTGACCTTATCGCGCAAACCTTCCGTCCCGAAGGATCTTATTACGCTCCAAAGTTTCAATGCTCTGAATCTTCGCCCAAGGGGAACTCCCCAGTCGCGGTAGTCATTTACTTTTCCGCGGGTTCTTGTTTTCAGATATTCGGGTAACACTTCAAAGGTTTTGATAAGAGAAGCGGCATCTTTTATAAAGTAGGCTGTACAATCGAAATTTGTAAACATCCATTTATGAGGATTGAAAACAAAACTGTCGATATATTCCCTGCCATCAAGCATCCATTGAAATTCGGGCAGAATAAGAGCCGTTCCGGCCATTGCGGCATCAACATGAAGCCACACCCCATTTTCAGCACAGATCCCGCCAATTGCTCTTAAAGGGTCTACTGCAGTTGTTCCCGTTGTTCCTATTGTGGCAACAACACAACAAGGAATAAAACCTCTTTTTTTATCAAGAAGAATTGCCTCGAGAAGTTTCTGAGGATCCATCGAAAAATCCTCTTTTACTGAAATTTTAATGAGGTTCTTTTTTCCAATCCCACTTATTTTAACAGCTTTTTCAACGGAGGAATGTGTTTGTTCCGAACAATAAACCCTTAAAGTTCCGGTGCTGCCAACACCTTCAGTATTGATTGAAAATGTGGAACTTTTTTCCCTTGCCGTAAGAATTGCAGCAAGAGTAGCGGCAGAGGCGGAATCCTGTATCACCCCTTCAAAGCAGGAGGGCAGCCCGATCATCTCCCTGAGCCATATCATCATTTTTTCCTCAAGCTCTGCTGCTGCCGGAGAGGTTTCCCATATCATACACTGAGTGCCGAGGGTGGCAGTTATCATTTCAGCAAGAATTGAGGGAGGGCTGGTATTTGCCGGAAAATAAGCAAAAAAACCGGGGCTCTGCCAGTGTGTTATTCCCGGCATTATAATCTCATCGATATCTTTTAGAACTGAATTGAATGACTCGGAATGTTCAGGAGGGGAACCGGGAATTTTATCAAATATTTCCCGGGGGCTAACCGATGATTTAACAGGATAATTACCAACATTTTCCATATAACATGCCATCCATTCAACAAGTTCATGGGCATGTTTCCGAAATTCATCAGTCGTCATTGAAAAAAATTTATCTTACGGAATCGGCCAGTAGAATTATTTTATTCGCTTTGACTTCAATTACTCCTCCGTTGATCTCAAAAATAATTTCCTTATTCTCCTGATCTACAATGATAACTGAGCCGTTTTCAAGAGTTGAGATAATTGGGGCATGGTCATTTAACACCTGAAATGATCCCTTCTTCCCGGGAACTCTGACAGATTTTATATCGCCTTCAAATACTTTTTTTTCAGGTGTGATAATCTCTATTTTCATTCCTTGTAATTATTTTGACTGAGCGAGAATTTTTTCGCCCTTTTCAATTGCATCTTCAATGGTACCGACAAGCATAAACGCCGATTCGGGGTATTGGTCAACCTTGCCATCCATTATCATGTTGAATCCTTTAATGGTATCTTCAATTGATACGAGGGCTCCCTTAATTCCGGTAAATTGTTCTGCCACCTGGAATGGCTGGGAAAGAAACCTCTGAACTCTTCTTGCTCTGTGAACAACCAGTTTATCTTCTTCGGAAAGTTCGTCCATACCAAGAATGGCAATAATATCCTGTAATTCGTTATATCTCTGAAGCAGCTCTTTAACACGCTGTGCACAGTTATAATGGGCCTCCCCAACTATTTCTGCAGTAAGTATCCTTGATGTTGAATCAAGCGGATCAACAGCAGGATAGATACCAAGTTCCGATATTTTTCTGCTAAGCACTGTTGTTGCATCGAGGTGGGCAAAAGTTGTTGCCGGGGCTGGATCGGTAAGGTCATCAGCAGGAACATAAACTGCCTGAACTGAAGTGATAGAGCCGTTTTTGGTGGAGGTAATACGCTCCTGCATAATACCCATTTCAGTTGCAAGAGTAGGCTGATACCCTACTGCTGACGGCATTCTGCCGAGAAGTGCTGAAACTTCTGAACCGGCCTGAGTAAACCTGAACACATTATCCATAAAGAAAAGGATATCCCTTCCTCCGCTTTTGCCATCGCCGTCCCTGAAATGCTCAGCAACGGAGAGACCGGACAGGGCAACACGTGCACGGGCTCCGGGAGGTTCATTCATCTGGCCAAAAACCAGAGCCAGTTTTGATTCTTTCAGGGCATTAACATCAACTGTTGAAAGGTCCCATCCTCCTGCTTTCATATTCTCAAGAAAAGCGGGTCCATAAGTGATTACTCCTGCTTCAAGCATTTCGCGGAGAAGGTCATTCCCCTCCCTGGTTCTTTCTCCTACACCTGCAAAGACAGAAAGTCCGGAGTATGCTTTTGCAATATTATTGATAAGTTCAAGGATGACAACCGTTTTTCCCACGCCGGCTCCGCCAAAGAGACCAATTTTCCCCCCTTTTGAATAGGGTTCAATGAGGTCAATAACCTTGATACCTGTGTATAAAACCTCTTTTTCTGTTGAAAGATCCTCATATTTAGGGGGTTTCCGATGAATCGGGTATCCGCCTTTTTTGTCCAGGGGTCCGATGCCGTCGATTGCTTCTCCGGTTACATTCATCAGCCGGCCTTTTATCTGTTCCCCGATGGGCATTGTAATAGGAAGACCTGTTGCGATAACGTCCATTCCCCTTCGCAGACCGTCGGTTGAGTCCATTGCAATTGTACGAACCGTTCTTTCGCCAATGTGCTGCTGACACTCCACAACAAGAACTGAACCATCGTCTTTCTTAATCTCAAGAGCATCATAAATATCGGGCATTTCCATACCCTGCTTTTCAAAAGTAACATCAACTACTGGACCAATGATCTGGCTGATTTTACCGGTATTCTGTGACATATATCTTAAGTATTATTTAATTTTTTGAAGATACAAATTTAATAATTTTTGTCTTTTATTCTGACTAATGTCTTTATTAATTCTGTTTTGTCGTAAATATCTGTTTTATAGCTTTTTATCATATGAATAATGATGATTATTTAAGGTTGGAAGAGGCATTTAAGATTTTTTTTGCCTCTATCACATTGTTTGTGAGGCAATTTCCCATTCTCCATAATTCAGCTTTTCGTCAGCTATTTTTATATGAATTTTTTGTGACATTCCCGGGAGTGATTAAAACCAAATATTCTTTGCAATCAATTACAGTTCTGACCTTTAGTGATATTTCACCTTAACGTCATCTGTCGGGTCAAATTCCCGGGTTGTTGCGTATCCTCATAAAAATATTTACCTTTATTGCCTTAACCAGTGGAAAAGTAATATCAACCAATTTAAAAACAACGGTATGAAAAAGATTTTTGTAACAATCATGTTAGTGATTTCTGTTATTTACCTTGCAGATGCCCAGTTTACCAAAGTTGGCGGCGGTCTGGGTCTCAGTAGTGGTTTCCCGTTTCATAACATGAATTTTGAATCGAACAAGAGCGGAAAAATAGCTGTTTCCTTCAAAGGCATTTATGAATTAAGTGTTCCTGTTCATATTTCTCCCTCATTCACGATTTTCTACCCTCATATTACTAAGGATCTGTCAGATAAAACTACAGTATCGTCAATGATGTTTGACATAAACGGCCATTATGTTTTCAATTCGCTTGACCAGTTTGAGTTTTACGGCCTGGCCGGGATTGATATTTTATTTGCAAAGAAAAAACAAACATATACCGGATCGCCAACAAATGTTGAAAGCGACAATGCTCTTGGGCTGAATGTAGGTGCAGGAACCTATATGAAGATGACCGAACAATTCGACATTTACGGAGAGGTAAAATATGTTATCAGCAAGTATGACTATCTGATGTTGAATGTTGGAATTCTTATTAATCTTGACTGGTTGAAGAAAAACGAAAATTCGGGTAAATAAATTATCTGGTTCTTCCTATCAGCGAGCTTGCCATCTGAATCAGCTCTTTTTTTCTCTCACTGTCTGCGCTTATTTTTTCAAGCAGGCCTAAGGCTGTGTTTATGTAAACATTAGCAAGGTTTTCTGTATGAGTTTTTAGGTTAAGCTCATCATATATTTCCATTACCTTTTGAACTTTAAATTCAGGATGAGGATTTTTCGCCTGAAACAGTTCCTGGAGCTGCTTAAACTGCTCTCCGGTCGCTGTTTCCAGAGCTTTAACCAGGAGAAATGTCTTCTTGCCGGAAACAATATCTCCTCCGGGCATTTTTCCGAATATTTTAAGATCGCCATAAATATCGAGGAGATCATCCTGAATCTGAAAGGCAAGACCCAGATTTCTTCCAAACTGATAAATAAGTTCCGAGTTCTTTTCATCGGCTCCTCCTATTATTGCACCAATTTTTGCTGATGCAGCAAGGAGAACGGCCGTTTTCAGCTCAATCATTCTCAGATATTCATCTTCCGATACAATAACTGATTTTTCAAAGTCAATGTCAAGCTGCTGACCCACACAAACTTCTATTGCAGCCTTGTTGAAGACTCTGAACACTTTAACCAGATGTTGCGGGGAGGCTTGCAGAAAACATTCGTTTGCAACGAAGGACATAACGTCGCCGGAAAGAACGGCCTGATTAATATTCCATTTATTGTGAACCGTGGGGAAATTTCTTCTCACAGGAGCCTGATCCATAATATCATCGTGCACCAGGGTGAAATTATGAAACACCTCCAGTCCGATTGCGGGAATTACTGCTTTATCAATTTTATCATTAAAGAGATTGCAGGCCATTAGTGCCAGCACGGGTCTCAGTCTTTTGCCCCCAATAGAAAGAATATACCTTACCGGGTCTATAAGTTTCTCTGCTTCCGTGTTATACGAAAGATTTAAAATTGATTTTTCTACTAAATCTTTAAGTTCAGCTTGACTGTACATTATGGCTGTTTAACAATCCAGATAATTATGTTCAACCTCTGAGTGCTTCTGCACCACTAACAACTTCAAGGATCTGGTTTGTAATTGAAGCCTGGCGGGCTTTATTATACTGAAGAGTCAGATCCCGTATCATTCCGGTTGCATTGTCGGTTGCTTTATGCATCGCAGTCATTCTGGCTCCGTGTTCAGCAACGAATGAATCGAGAACTGCTTTATAGAATTGAATTTTAAGCGATTTTGGTATTAATTCCCTGACAATAGCCTCCTGATCAGGTTCATAAATGTAATCAACTACAGCAGACCCGGATTTTCCGGCAGCTTTCTCAACGGGTAGAAACAACTCGCTGGTAAGGTTCTGCACAGCTGCATTCTTGAACTGATTATAGATAAGCTCAACCCTATCGAATTCGCCCGATGTAAAACCCTTCATTACCTGTTCAGCCACCAAAGCCACATTTTCGTATGTAAGATCGTGAAGGAGATTATTCTGCTCCGGAAGAAGATTTACCGGCTGTTTCCTGAAAAAATCGAAACCTTTTTTCCCTATTGTAAGAACCTTCAGGTTTCCATCTTTATGCTGCTGAATGTATTTTTCACCAATAACCCTTCTGGCCTCCTTTATGACATTGGTATTAAAAGCTCCGCAAAGACCTCTGTTGGATGTAATGACGACGATAAGCACTTTTTCTACAGGCGACACTCTTCCATAGATATTGTCTCCTTCATAATCTCCAAGACTATTTGAAAGGCCAACCAGTATCTCGTGCAGCTTATTGGCATATGGCCGGAGCCTGACAATTTTATCCTGTGCTTTGCGCAATTTTGCCGCAGAGACCATCTTCATCGCTGAAGTGATCTGGCGGGTTGATTTAACAGAGGCTATCCGTATTCTTATTGCTTTGAAATTCGCCATTTGGAAATCTTTATTTCAGCTTATCCCTGGTTATTCTGATCTGTATTTGATAACTAATTCAGAAGCAACTTTTTCCAGTACATTGGTTATATCACTATTAAGAACTCCATCGCGCAGCTTATCAAGAACATCTCTATGCTTAAGTTCGAGAAATTCAAGATATTCGCTCTCAAAAACCTTTATTTTGCTAGCAGGAACATCTTTCAGCAGCCCCATTGTTCCGCAATAAATTATTGCTACCTGTTTTTCAACGGGAACCGGAGCATATTGCCCCTGTTTAAGAATCTGAACGTTTTTGGATCCTTTATTAAGAATTGCCAGAGTTGTGGCATCAAGGTCAGACCCAAACTTTGAAAATGCTTCAAGCTCGCGGTACTGGGCCTGATCGACTTTCAGTGTACCGGCGATTTTTTTCATCGATTTGATCTGGGCATTTCCTCCCACCCTTGACACAGAGATTCCAACATTAATTGCGGGTCGTACTCCTGAATTAAAGAGACTTGACTCAAGAAATATCTGTCCGTCTGTTATTGAAATAACGTTTGTTGGAATATATGCAGAGACGTCTCCGGCCTGAGTTTCAATGATTGGCAGGGCAGTAAGCGATCCGCCACCTTTAACAAGATGTCTGATGGATTCCGGAATGTCATTCATTTTTCGCGCAACCTCATCAGATTCAATGATTTTAGCCGCTCTTTCCAGAAGTCTTGAGTGCAGATAAAATACGTCTCCGGGATATGCTTCACGACCGGGTGGGCGGCGAAGAAGAAGGGAGACCTCTCTGTAGGAAACAGCCTGTTTTGACAGGTCGTCATAAATAATCAGTGCATCGCGGCCCGTATCGCGGAAAAATTCACCAATGGCAGCTCCTGCAAAAGGAGCATAGAACTGTGAGGCAGCAGGATCGGAAGCGGTAGCAAGAACAATAACCGTATATTCAAGAGCACCATGTTCTTCAAGAGTGGCTGCGATATTTGCAACAGTTGAACCTTTTTGTCCGATTGCAACATAAATACAATATACCGGCTTACCTTGTTCGAAGTTACTACGCTGATTAATAATAGTATCAATCGCTATTGCTGTTTTTCCGGTCTGCCTGTCCCCGATAATAAGTTCTCTCTGGCCACGGCCGATCGGAATCATTGCATCAATAGCCTTGATACCGGTCTGTAGTGGTTGTCTTACAGGTTGTCTGAAGATAACCCCTGGTGCTTTTCTTTCAAAAGGCAGGATATAAAGTTCTCCTGTAATTGGGCCTTTACCGTCTATTGGCTGGCCGGTTGGAGTAATTACCCTTCCCAGGAGTCCCTCGCCTACCGGCAGGGAAGCAATACGCCCGGTTCTTTTTACTATATCGCCTTCATTAATCTCTTCGGTTGGCCCGAGTAAAACGGCACCGATATTATCTTCTTCAAGGTTCAGGACAATGGCTTCAATTCCATTTTCGAATTCAATAAGTTCGTTCGATTGAGCATTTGAAAGACCGTAAATACGAGCTATTCCGTCACCAACCTGTAGCACCGTTCCTACCTCTTCAAGATCAACCCCTGTCTGTATTCCTTCAAGTTGCTGTCTGAGAATTTTTGAAACTTCTGCTGGTTTAATATTTGCCATATTATATTTATCTTAAAATTCCTTATTTAATAAACAATGTGCTAAACGGAAGTCAAAACGCTTCCTGTAAGATCAATTTTAATTTTTCTTAATTTATTCCTTACACTGGCATCAATGTAATTATCATCAACCCGTAGAATAAACCCGCCGATTATTTCCTGATCAATTTTTTCTTCAAGCTCCACTTTTGTCTTGAAAACAGCTGAAATAAGATCCGTAATCTCTTTTCTTACCTTGTCATCCACTTTAACAGCTGTTGTAAGGATTGATTCTGTTATCCCTCTGAACTTCATTGTTTCGTGGATAAAAACTCTGGCAATAGCAGGCAGATAGGTTTCTCTTCCGTTTTTTACGACAAGGTCGATAAGAGAAAGGGTTATCTTCTCGACATTCCCTTCAAACATTTTATGAAATATTGCCTCTTTCCGGGAAGGAGGAATTACAGGGCTGTTGAGGAATTCTTTTGCTTCAGGTAATTTGCATATTTCAGCAATAAAGATCATATCCTCATTTACCTTATCAAGGATCTTTTTATCGAGTGCCGACTGGAATAAAGCTCTTGAATACCTTACTGATATTTTGCTATCGTTCATTACAGATTTTACTTCCTAATTCTTATTGAAATCAATATCTTTAAGATAATTATCTATCAGTTTTTCCTGTTCTCCTGTCTGCTTAAGTTTTTCTCCAAGCAGTTTTGATGCGATCTCAATTGATAAAGTAGCTACCTGTTCGCGAATCTCCGAAAGAGCTTTTCTTTTCTCGCTTTCGATTCCGGCTCTTGCTTTTTCGACGAGTCTATCGGCTTCTTCCGAAGCCTTTCCCTTTGCTTCAGAAATAAGTTTATCGCGAACATCCCGTGCCTCTTTCAGGATCCCCTCGCGCTCCTCTCTGGCTTTTTTCAGGATGGCTTCATTGTCGCTTTGTAGTTTAAGCATCTCCTCTCTGGCTTTAGCTGCAGATTCGAGAGAACCTTTGATCATCTCGTCTCTGGCTTTGACCGCATTGAGAATCGGCTTCCATGCGAACTTTGTAAGTATCAGAAAAAAGAGGCCAAATATCAGTGCTGACCATACAAGAGTTCCTATTGCAGGGGTGGTTAGACTGTTGGATAATAATATCATATAAGCTGTTTTAACGATTTTTGTAAAAATGAAGCACTGCAACCAACCGTTGCAGGCTTCAAAATTTTAAGTTACTACATAAGAGCAACTACAATTGCAAATAAAGCAGCTCCTTCAATAAGGGCGGCTGAAATGATCATGGCAATCTGTATCTTCGAATATGCTTCCGGCTGGCGTGCAATTGCATCCATTGCCGATCCGCCTATTCTACCTATGCCAATTCCTGCTCCTATTACTGCGAGACCTGCTCCTACTGCTGCTAATGTACCTGTCATAATTTCAAATATTTAGTTAAACAAAAATTCTAATGATGTTCCTGTACTGCCAGGCTGATAAATAAAGCCGAAAGCAGAGTAAAGATATATGCCTGAAGAAATGCCACAAGAAGTTCGAGGCAATCCATAAAAATCACAAAAAATACAGATACCGGTGCAAGTGCAAGTGAATCAAAAATGAATATCAGGCAGATAAGACTTAAAACGATGATATGGCCTGCGGTGATATTTGCAAATAACCTGATCATAAGTGCAAATGGCTTTGAAAACATTCCGATAATTTCAACAGGTATCATAACCGGAAGAAGCCAGATTGGCACTCCGGGGGTAGCAAAAATATGTCTCCAGTATGATTTGTTTCCACTGAACTGTGTAATAAGGAATGTACAGCAGGCCAAAGTGAAGGTAATTGCAATGTTTCCTGTGACATTTGCGCCGAAAGGGGGAGGAAAGGGAATTAGCCCCATTAAATTGTTGATCAGTATAAAAAAGAATGCCGTAAGAAGGTATGGCATATATTTCTCATATTTATGATGACCCAGATTAGGAATCGCAATATCGTCGCGTACAAAAAGGATAATTGGTTCCAGAAAACTCTGAATTCCTTTGGGATGACTTATTCCGGTTTTCTTATAAGAGCGGGCAAGGGAGAGGAACAACAACAGACCTATTATTGCGGCAGAAAGCATTCCCATTACTGTTTTAGTCATTGATAAGTCGAGCGGAAGGTTCTCCTCATCAACCGCTCCTTCAGCATTTACCGAAACTATTTTCCCCTTCAGTTCTCCTTCCTCTTCAAGTTTATATCCTTTAAATATTTTGCCATGGGAGAGTTGTTTTGAGGAGAAAAGATCAATCCCGGTTTCTTTTCTGAAAAGAATGACAGGAAGATAAATAGCAACGCTTTCTCCATTTTTTTTTGTGAAAATATGCCATTCGTGCGAATCAGCAATATGTTCAAGGATATATGTGCTGGCATTGAATTTAACTTTACCTTCTGCTTTTTCTTCAACTTCCTTACCAAAAGCAGAAACAGTTGTTCCTGTAAGGAGAAAAAAGAAGAAATATCCAATTATAAATCTAGTTTTCAAAACAGCTCTGATTTTATAAAGATTTGTTTTTCAATGTTTTCAGTATAAGCCCCACCGAAATCAAAGTGAGCGTTAAATATAAAATAAAAAACAATAATACTGAGGTGATTGATGTTTTTTTAGCAACAAAAAACCAAACAAGTGCCAATATCAACTCGAGCAGGAACTTAAGAGTTATGGAGACCATGGTATGCAGGGTCTGGCTGTCAGGCTCTTTAGTTTGACCTTTTACAAAAATAATAATTGTAACTAAAGCAATTACTGAAAATGCTGCAGACAGAATTACAATATCAGTAAAGTAAAGGATGACAGGTGTAAATGAAATAATCAGCCAGCCGGTTCCCAATAAAACGAAATTTAAAATTAAGAGTAACAGGATATATTTCCGGAGCTGTTTCAAGAATGAAGTCACTTAATAAAATCTTTGACGGCAGTATAAATTGCAGCAAAAACACCAAGAAGAGAGAGAATTATTGTAAAAACGGGTTTATCAGTATCTGTCAGTTTGTCGAGTTGTTTGCCTCCCCATGTTGTAACGAGAATAATGCCAATCATCTGAAATGCCATCCCTGAGTATCTGGCAAATTCTCTTATTCCCTTATTTTCCTGATTTTTCAGGAACTTTTTCTTTTGGGGTTGCTCCTCCATCGTTATCATTATCAGACATTTTACAGTTTCCGGAGAAAATTGCACCGGGTTCTATAGAAAGTTTTGACGTAGCTATATCGCCATGAATTTTTGAAGAAGCTTTCAGGCTAAGTAGCTGTGCAACCATTATTTTACCTTCAATGATCCCTGAAACTTCAGAGTTTTTGCAAATAACTTCACCATTAACTTTCCCGGTAGGTCCGATAACAACTTTCCCTTTTGTATTAAGATTCCCGGTAAGAGATCCGTCGAGACGTACATCACCATTGGTTTTAAAATCGCCGGTTATATCAGTTCCATTACTAATAAGGTTAATCGTGCTATTATCTGTCTCGGTATACTTTGCCATAATATGTAAAAGTTAAAAAATACAAACTAATAACCTACAAATATAAAAACTAAAACAGAAAAAAATAGACCAACCGTCTTTTTATCGCTTCATTGAACTTCCAAAACCGGTTGTTTTCAATAATAAATCCTGTTATTTTTCAGGATCGTATGCCCATTTAAGGTAAACAGAACCCCATGTAAATCCTCCTCCAAACGCAGCAAGTATAAGAATATCACCTTTTTTAAGTTTTTTTTCATATTCCCATATACAGAGGGGAATTGTTGCTGATGTCGTATTTCCGTAGTTCTCTATATTGATCATTACTTTTTCGGGATCAAGGCCCATCCGTCTGCCTGTAGCATCAATAATACGGAGGTTTGCCTGATGTGGTACAAGCCAGGCAATATCTTCAGATTTAAGATTATTACGTTCCATGATCTCTACTGCAACATCGGCCATATTTGAAACAGCGAATTTAAAAACGCTTTGTCCTTCCTGATAAATGTAGTGCTCTTTTGCATCAATTGTTTCGTAGGAGGCGCGTTTAACAGAGCCTCCAGCTTTAAGATGAAGATATTTTCTTCCCGAACCATCTGTGCGAAAGATATAATCCATAATTCCGAATTCCTCAGTAGTAGGCTCAAGCATAACGGCACCAGCGGCATCGCCAAAAAGCGGGCATGTTGTACGGTCGGTATAGTCTGTAATTGACGACATTTTGTCGGCACCGACTACAATAACCTTTTTATACCTGCCTGTTTCGACATAAGCTGCTCCTGTCTGAAGGGCAAAGAGGAATCCCGAACAAGCTGCATTAAGGTCGAAACTGAAAGCATTTTTAATTCCGCACTTATCAGATATTATATTTGCTGTTGCAGGAAAAAACATATCTGGCGTAACAGTTGAGCAGATCATCAGATCGACATCTTCCGGAGCTGTATTTGTTTTAAGTAATAACCCTCTGACTGCCTGTTCTCCCAGATCCGAACTTCCAAGTCCTTCGCCTTTAAGAATTCGCCTCTCTTTTATCCCCACTCTCTGCATTATCCATTCATCAGAAGTATCAACCAATTTTGAAAGCTCCTGATTTGTCAGCCTGTATTCCGGAACCCAGGCATTGATTCCGGTAATAGCTGCCCTTATTTTTTTCATAACTATATTGCTTCTTTTATCTTTTGAGCCAGATTGGCATGAACGACTCCTCTGGTCTGAAGAACCATATTCATGATGGCTTTTCTTTTAGCAATTCCATGCCCGATAACAACATTTGCATTAATACCGATAATTGGTGTTCCGCCAATATTCTCCCAATCAAGACGCTCAAAATAAGAGTCTTTAAGGTTTCTCCCCTTATAGATCTCATAAAAAGCTTCTCCAAGCTTTAGTACCACATTACCAACGAATCCGTCACAAACTATAACGTCAGTCATTTTTTCGCGGAAGAGAGCATTACCCTCTATATTCCCGGCAAAATTAATTCCGGGATGTTCTTTCATCAGCTCGTAAGCTGCTTTTACAGCAGGTGTACCTTTCGACTCTTCCTCACCTATATTAAGCAACCCGACAGTCGGATTCTCTTTCCCAAGAACATACTTTGCATAAATACTTCCAAGAATTCCATATTGGACAAGTACCTCTGGTTTGCAATCAGGACTTAGCCCCAGATCCAGAATAACCGAATCGCGATTGTCAACACATGGCAGGAGAGTAGCAAGAGCAGGCCTGAGAACCCCGGGGATCACATTTACTGTATAGCTTACGCCTACCAGCATTGCGCCTGTGTTTCCTGCACTGCAGAATCCATCAAGATCTCCGCTGTTAAGCATTCCATATCCAACAGCTATGCTTGAGTCCTTTTTCTGAGAAAAGGCTTTTGCAGGATGATCTCCCATCTCAATAACCTGAGTGGTGTGAACTATCTCAAACAGAGATGGATCAATCTCCATCTCATTAAGTTTCCTGATAATGGAGTCTCTATTTCCAATAAGGACAAGCCTCTCATTAACAGATAAATGCTGAAGGGAATCTACCGCGCCTTCAATGATTGCATCAGGGGCAAAATCACCACCCATGACGTCAAGGCCAATTCTCATATTACATTTTTTAAGTTAAAAGAAGTTAAGCTGTTGCCTTCTTAGCGATAGCAAGCTTTCCTCTGTAAAATCCACATTCAGGACATACCCTGTGATACAGAACTGAAGAACCGCAGTTAGAGCAACTTGCTACTGTAGGAGCAGTTGCCTTATAATGGGTTCTGCGTTTATCTCTTCTGGTCTTTGAATGTTTATGTTTTGGATGTGCCATTTTAAATATATTTAATTATCGTTTATTAATTTTTTCAATTCATTCCACCGTGGGTCCTTTTTATTTTCCTCTTCAACAATAAATTCCTCCAGCTTTTTCATCATAACCGGGTCGCATGTGCTGCTTCCATCGTCACTGTCGGGATGAACCCTTCTTAATGGCAGCGCAAGATGAATAAACTCATAAATATGCTGTTTAAGATCCAGTTCATGCTCATCTGACGATAAAGAAAGTATGTCCGGATCAGTATCTTCAACGCTTTTCCCAAACTTTATCAGCAGTCTGTTATCACAATATACCTCCTGAGAATAGACCTCAAGACATCTGTCACAACATATTCTGACGCTCCCTGAAATCCTGATTACAAGGTCTGCATGAGTTGTTCTTTTATCCATCTCAATACTTGCAATAAGGCTTCCTTCCTTAACTTCCGACTCTTCAAACAGGTCAAAAAACTCTTTGTCAATCTCAAAATCAATAGTATGACATCCTTCTTTCAATCCGCTTAGCGGTATAGCATATCTTCCGGACATCTCTTCAAATTTTGGTCTGCAAAAATATGAATCCTTCTTCAATTAAAAAAATTATCAACAAAAAAGTAACACTTATTACCTTAAAAGACCGGATACCGGCAAAAAAACGTCATTCACCGATTTCCTTTCGGCTTCTCTGGCAATCAGAATTACATTTGCTTCCGATTAAATAATTTCAATTATGAGAAACAGAGATTTTCATCATTACAGAGAAAGAGAACATCATCCGCGGGTCGGACTTGGTTTGTTCTTCATTGTACTTGGATTAGCACTTCTTGTGGCAACAAACGACCTGCTTCACTTCGGAAGCGTAAACTCCTATTTTACCTGGGAGACCGCCATGGTGTTTGTGGGTATACTGCTCCTGTTAAACCTTCAATTCACGGGAGGTCTGCTTTTGACTGCCGGAGGAGTCTGGTTTTTGCTGGATGACATATTTGTTGTTACACCGGAAATAATCAGAACTGCTTACTGGCCGTCAGTAGTTATTTTGATCGGATTTTCATATCTCATTTCTTCCTTTTTTAAAAAGAAAAAACAAATTAATTGATTCAGAAATAAATAAATTTACGATTATGGAAACAAATGTAAACTTCAGTGATGACAACAACCGTCATAGACGTGATCATCATCATCTTACGAACAACCGCGCAATTATTGGAATTGTACTTATTCTTCTGGGTATATTTCTGGTAATGAGAAACACAGGGGTTTTCCCCGAACCTGTTGAAAACATTATTTTCAGCTGGCCCATGCTGTTGGTAACAATTGGCCTTATACTGACTATTGGGTCTTCCGATAGAAAATCATCAGGTGTTATTGTTATGGCTGTCGGAGCTTTCTTCCTTATTCCCCGGATATTCAGCGAGGCTTTTGATGTGAATATGTTCTGGCCGGCAGTTTTCATTATTATAGGCACGGTTTTCATTTTTTCAAAACGGAAAGGATGGAATTCAGTTTCCTCAGCCCCGCAGACAGGAGATGATTATATTGATTTTATTCATGTCTTCAGCGGGGGAGAACGGCAGATTGTATCTGAAAATTTCAGAGGAGGCAAGGTAACTGCAGTTTTCGGAGGAAGCGAAATTGACCTTACGCAGGCAAAACTTGCTCCGGGGGTCTCAGAACTGGATCTTGCCTGTGTCTTTGGTGGAACCACAATAATTGTTCCTGACAACTGGAATGTAAAAATTGATGTTGTTCCTGTACTCGGTGGCTTTGGAGACTCGCGCAAACTGAATCCGGGAAGGTCTATTGATACTTCGAGGCAGCTAATTATCAAAGGTGCCGTTGTTTTCGGTGGAGGTGAAATTAAAAGTTATTAATAATTACTGAATGAAACATCCGGTACTTCAAAACAAGGTACGGCTTATAGTCTGGTGGCTGGTCTGGCTCTTCCTTGCGGCGGGCCAGTCGCTGCTATTTTACTTTGCATATGGAAGTTTTTTTATTACCGGAATCCTCGACAGTATCCTTTCTCTGCTGATCTATTCCGGCATAGCACTTTCATTATGGTATCCCTTCCGGTATTTCAATTCGGAAGTGACCCGGCCCGCAACCCTGATTTCAAATCTTTCTGCAGGAGGTGCCATTTCAATCTCCTTATGGCTTATAATCACGAAACTTACTATGCTTCTTATTTTGCCTGAAAAAAACGACTATCTGGCATACTGGGATGCCACATTCCCATACAGAACAGGAACCGGGGTTTTCATTTACGGAATTATTATTCTCTCCTACTACCTTTTTATCAGCAATTCCAATCTGACTGAAAAGAATGCAAGGGAGGCACAGCTTGAAAGTCTGCTTAAAGAGACTGAACTGAAAATGCTGAGATCACAAATTAATCCGCACTTTCTTTTTAACAGCCTTAATTCCATAAGTTCCCTTACAGTAACCGATCCGGAAAAAGCCAGAACAATGGTTGTAAAACTTTCTGAGTTTATGAGGTACTCCCTTTCAAGGAAGGATGAACAACCGGTTTCCCTGCGTAGTGAACTTGAAAATCTGAGGTTATACCTTGACATTGAGAAAGTTCGGTTCGGAGATAAGCTCACAACTGAAGAGAATATCGGAAATGAGTGTCTTGAAATTAAAATACCTGTTATGCTGTTGCAACCGCTATATGAAAATGCAGTTAAACATGGTGTATATGAGAGTACTGAAAGTGTCAGAATAATAACCTTTGCAAAGATTGAAAACGGATATCTCGAAATATCAATCAGCAATAACTTTGATCCGGGGCGGAGAGCATCCAATGGGACTGGCACCGGACTCATGAATGTAAAAAGAAGGCTCGAGCTTTCCTACAAAAACAGGGGCTCGCTAAGGAATACCAGCGAAAACGGTAATTATACTGTAAAAATCTTTATCCCAGTCAATTTTTCCTGAAAAGTTTCAAAATAATTACGAATGAAAAAATTAAGAACAATTATTATTGAAGATGAAGCTCCGGCACGGCAATTACTAATCCATTATCTGAAGGATTTCAATGAGATAGAGGTTATTGCAGAATGTGCGGATGGCTTTATTGGTTTAAAAACAATTTCAGAGAAGAAACCTGACCTTGTTTTTCTTGATATCCAGATGCCAAAACTTACCGGCTTTGAAATGCTGGAAGTTCTTGAAGAAAAACCTGAAATAATATTTACAACCGCTTACGATCAGTTTGCCATAAAGGCCTTTGAGCTCAATGCTGTTGACTACCTTCTGAAACCATTTCATAAGGAACGTCTGAAAGAGGCTATTCTCAAGGCTTATGAGAAAATAGGATCAGGAAAAGCGGGTCTGAGAGCAGGTGGTACGTTACTGCCTTTAAGACCTGAACCCGAAGAACCTCTGAGCAGAATTGTTGTAAGAAAAGGCAATTCCATTAACATCATTCCGGTTGATCAGATAAGGTATGTGGCTGCCGAAGATGATTATGTAATGATTTACCATTCTGCAGGGAAGGCTTTAAAACAACAAACAATGAAATTTTATGAAGATAACCTTCCTAAAGCCGGATTTGTAAGAATTCACAGGGCATATATTGTCAGAATTGAAGAGATAAAAAAAATCGAGCCATACGGAAGGGACAATCATGTCGCAATTTTGCATTCCGGGGATAAACTTCCCGTCAGCCGCGCCGGATATAAACATTTGAAAGAGGAACTTCGATTCTGACAGGTTTGTTTTTCAATGCTTTAACGGCGAAATGGCTGGCTTTTCAGCCTGTTCCCTTTTTCATACCTGTTAAACAACGACGAAAAAGGCCGGTACCGGCGAAACCTGAAAAGCGGAACAGGATCATAACCATGTGTCCCTCCCGGCCTGCATCTGAGAATGCGCCCTGTTCCTAAGAAAAGACCTGTCAGTGGCCCGTGTAACTTCAAAGAATCAAGCATAAACTGGGAACATGACGGAACATGACGGCACGATGGCTGCAAAAACGGAGAAACCGAATACCTGTAGAAAAGAACAGGCAGCGATAAAAGAAAAGAGAATATCGAATTTATTGGATTAATCATCGGACAAAGATAATAAATGGCTATAGAATGATGTTTTTATAAATAGTGAAAAGTGTAAATTTGCTATTTCTGACAAAATGGCCAGAAAGAGCTGTCAGATTGATTTTGGCAGAGGATTTGCTGGTGTTAATGAAATAATGATAATTGAAGATCAATAATAATCCTGATTTGATTTTCGTGAATAGTAGTCAATAATTAATGTAAGGAGGAAAATATTATGAGTATATGGATAATTTTTATCGGATTCATGATCCTGAGCTGGATCGTAAGCCTTGTATTGAAATCGAAATTTAAAAAGTATTCGAAAATACTTGTCGATAACGGCATGTCGGGCCGCGATGTAGCAGAAAGAATGTTACGCGACCATGGTATAAGCGGTGTAAGAATTGAATGTGTTCAGGGTCAGCTGACCGACCATTATAATCCTGTAGATAAAACAATAAACCTAAGTCCCGATGTATATAATGGCCGAAATATTTCTTCAGCAGCTGTTGCAGCTCACGAATGCGGACATGCGGTTCAGCATGCAGACGCTTATGCCTGGCTTGGTTTCAGGTCGAAGCTTGTTCCTGCAGTAAGTTTTTCATCAAAATGGGTACAGTGGATTTTGCTTGCCGGAGTATTGCTGGTTCAGACTTTTCCTGCTATTTTGCTTGCAGGGATCGTACTTTTCTCTCTTACAACCATTTTTAGCTTTATTACGCTGCCGGTTGAGATAGATGCGAGCAGGCGGGCTCTTGCCTGGCTCTCAAATGCAGGGGTAACCTCTTATCAGAATCAGGATAAAGCTCAGGATGCACTTAAATGGGCAGCATATACCTATGTGGTTGCCGCACTTGGATCGCTTGCAACACTCCTCTATTATATCATGATTTTTGTTGGAGTAAGAGACTGATCAGCAAATTTTTATATCTGTTTCTTTAAGGGATCAGCGCCCTTCCACTTCAAGCCATTTGGTTTGTTTGTGGATAGTTCTAACAACTATCCAGATTAGAAATGCTGAAGCAAAAAGATAGATCCACATATCGGTTAAGTAGATCCGTCCAGACAGAAAATAGTTTCTAAAAATATCGAGCAGTGTGAAAATAACGAAGATATTGGCAAAACTGTTATACTCTCTTTTCAGTACATTTCTGAAAGAGAAAGGAAGCCTGTAAGGAATGTATTTGAACGAAAAAGGAATAAACGATTGAACTGTTTCAGACCATTTGTCATATACCTCTCCGAATTTTCTCCTTAAAAACTGTTCTTCGGCAAACATAATTCTTTCATAATAAAGCCAGTACATCAGGCCGAATACAATTACAGCCCATATTGATCTTAAAAACAGAGCTGGCCCTAGCCACATGAAGAAGTTACCCAGATAAAGCGGATGGCGGATAATCGAATAAATTCCCGTAACATTAAGTTGGTCGGCAATCTGTCCGTTTACTGTATTTCTGCCTGATGTATTCTTGGGTGTAAACCCTACTGTTAAAACTCTGATTATCTGTCCGAAAAGACTTACCCCAAGAAAGATAAGCTCATCTCTCATATCAAAAAGTATCGCCTGGCGGTTGCCCTGATACATCATAAAAACACCTGCAATAATCATAAAAACCGGTAACCAGCTTCTTCTTTTGAATAACCAGTTGCCACTATTTTCCAATTCATGTACCAGAGCCATTTTTTTATTTATTAATAACATGCAAAAGTAGGAAAAATCTAGAAACTGAATTTGAATCTGAGAAATCCTATATTTAATCTTGTCCTTTCCTCTTCCATTCTATAATTAAAGTGTTGCCAGAAGAGCGAAATGTCAACATTTTCGGCCATTGAATATTCTACTGAAGGGCCGGCAAAATAACCCTTCAGATCAGGAAACCACATTCCAGAAACAGTAACACTAAGCAGAGGATTCACAGGATATGTGACCTGTCCAAATGCCGAAAACCTCGAAAAAGCCAGCGCCTTTGCCGACATCTCTGTTTTTGAAAATGAACTTATTATGCTGATATCCTGTGGTTTATTGCAGTACATTATCTGCACCTGACCCATTGTGTTGTTTTTAAAAACTTTATCCACTCCGATTGTAAAAAGAGCCGTCCCGGATGTATCTGAAAAATTCTCTGCAGGAATGAACCACGATGCCTCGCCCCTGAATGAGATTGAACCGACAGCCCCTGACCATCCTGCTCCGGCAACAAAATCTTCGCTGTTGACATAACCGGCAAGAAACTGAAAATCGTATCCAAATTTATTGAACCGGTAAAGAGTGGCTGCTGTAATATCGCTATTATGATCGGCTTTTACAGCAATTTCAAAGGCTGAAGCTGACCCGGGATAATACTGGAGTCTCACGGCATCGCTTCCAGACCTTTCTGCATAATCAAAATCGAAAAATGAATAAGAATTGAAAATGTCATTCGGATTCCAAACCAGTGCCTGTCCCCAGTTTATCCGCTGCCTTCCGGCTCTTGCCTGTAATTTTCCAAGATTAAAATCAATCCAGAAGCGTTCAATGGTTGTATTCAGGAAAAAAGAGGGTTCATTGAGGAGGTTCCACGACATGTCCACCAAACCCTGATCGCTTCCAATGCTTTTCTGATACGAGCTTCCCGTCCGGACCATATCTCCGGTAAATAGCCTGGTTCTTAATTCCACAGCAAAAGTTACATTTTCATTAACATATCCTTTGAAATTCAACCTGTTGTGAAGCATATTATCATTCAGAAACGGCCCTGAAAGTGAATCAAACATTACGCTGTTAACAGCTGAAACATAACCGTTAAGTGTCAGAAATCCGGGTTTTTCCTGCGAAAATGTAGGAAGTGCACATATCTGAAAAAATGATAATATAATAATCAACTTCCTTATCATAAATGAATTGATTTTATTCCCGTACATCGTCGGAAACAACTTTCCCATCCTCAAGTGTAATAACCCGGTGTGCCATTTTAACCACCCTTGCATCATGGGTTGAAAAAATGAAAGTAATCTTCTCCTCATGATTAAGTTTCTCCATAATTTCGAGAAGAGTTGCGGCAGATTTGGAATCAAGGTTAGCAGTAGGTTCGTCGGCCAGAACAAATCTTGGCCGGGAAGCAAGGGCCCTGGCAACTGCTATCCGCTGCTGCTGACCTCCCGACATTTTCGCCGGACGGCTGTCGGCCCTCTCATACAGACCTACAGCCTTCAGCAATTCAAATGTTCTTTCGTCTCTCTCCTTCCTTGACCATTTCTGAAGATTCATAATAAACTCAACATTTTCTTTTGCCGTCAAAACAGGAATAAGGTTATAAGCCTGAAATACAAATCCTATATTCATCATCCTGAAATCTATCAATTCAGATGATTTCAGTCCGGAAAGGTTTATGCCGTCAATTAATATCTCTCCGGAAGTTGGACTATCGAGACCTCCGATAAGATTAAGAAGAGTGGTCTTTCCTGAACCAGAGGGACCAACAATTGCTGCAAATTCTGCTTCATCAAAACAAAGGGTTACACCATCAACAGCCCTTACCGGTATTTCAGTTTCGTTATATATCTTATGAACATTATTTATTTCAATTACTTTCATTATCCAATTGTTTAAATTGTTAATTATTCCGATCTGATTGCCTCAACCGGGTTCATTTTCAGCGCTTTCAAGGCCGGGTAAATTGATGAGAACACCCCTGTTAAAATAATAAGAATTGTTACTATCACAAAAAAACCGGCAGTTATCTGCGGATAAACTATAGAGGAATAGCCTAATGCTTCAAATCCTTCCGAGTACTGAGAAAGGTTTATACCGGTTTTTGCAGTTATGCTGATAAGAAAATAGCCTGCGATCATTCCCGCAACTCCTCCGGAAAGGGAAAGGAAGACTGATTCAAGCATAATCATCGAAAATACTTTTCTTTTGTTCATTCCAATAGCAGTAAGCATACCAAGCTCCCTGGTTCTCTCGAGAACCACCATCAACATGGTATTTATTATCCCGAATGAAAGTGCTGCCAGAATAATAAGTCCGAAAACCAGATAAAACTGCTTAACCAGATCGGACATAATTGCCAGTTCCGGTTGTATTTTTTTCCAGCTCAGGATCTCCAGTTCAGGAAGCTTTTCTGCGAGTGCAGCGGGAATTGATTCAATCTGGTCAACATCACTGAGTTTTACTACTAGCTGATGAAAGGAGCTGTCAGAAATACCTGTAAGCTTCTTAATATCTTCATTTTTAACAAATACGTTGCTCTTTTCGAATACGCTGTTTGATATATTGTACAAACCGGCAATACGGAAAACAGCTCCTACCTGGTTATTATCACTATCAAGAAATGTGAGCATCAGCCTTGCCTCTTTTCTTAAAGATCCGGCCTCTTCCCTAATAAGAAGGCCATATTTTTTTGACTCTCCCGGGCTGAAAACCACATTCATCTTTTTAATGAACTGTTTTTCATTTATGAATCTTTTTCCAATAAGAGGAACAAGCTTATTGATGATATTTTCGGGGAGCTTTTTCTCCTTAAGCCTTGAAATGGCAGAAGAATCGACAGAATACCTGTAAATATTGAGCTCCTTTGCGAGCTCCATCCCTATTAACACAAGGTTGAATTTCGATTCTTTTTCAAAATAGTCACCTGTACCGGGAATAATCTTTTTGTATAAACCGAGAACCTGTTTTTCACTTTCGGGATCGATTCCGATAATCTGGACCCCTGCGCTTTTATACGCTGAATTTGCCATCCCAGTAATAAAAACTCTTTCACTTATTGCGGCAATTCCATTAACAGCCCGGATTTTCGATAAAGTTTCTCTTCGATTTTCAATTATCAGTCTGGGGTCATTGTTTATCCTGAAATCCTTAGCTGTAATCTGAATATGGGAAATTTCTTCATCCAGAACATTGTAAATCCGCTGAGCTATCATTCCGTTCATCAGGGCAATAGAAAATACTCCGGCAAATATTCCGATGGTGACTGAAGAAATTACAACCAGACTCCGAATCTTGTTACGCCACACATTTTTCCAGGCTGTCTTCCAGATCATATTCATTTGTTTTTCCGGTTAAGCCCTTAAGGAATTAACCACTTTCATTTTATATATCTTCCTGAGAGGGTAGAAAATAGAGACTACCACAATTAACGAAACAATTCCCGATTGCCAGATAAAATAGTTATCAACCGGCATAAAAGGCATTATAGGTTCCATCCCGTAACTTTCATAAATTTTTACATATTCGCCCGATAGTCTCATAGGATGATATTGACCGTATATTATGACTGGGAGAGCTGCTGCAATTCCGCTTATTATCCCCAGAAGACCAATATAAAACATCTCCACCGAAATAACAGCAGCAAGCTTCGACTTCTGCATTCCAATTGCAACAAGCACCCCGAATTCCCGTTTTCTTTCAATAGTCATCATCAGGACTGTACCGAAAATCCCGAAAGTAATAATCAGGTAAAGTACCCCGATTAATATTCTTCCACTCTTATCATCAGCATCCATCTGACTTATAAGCAATTCGTTCATCTCTCTCCATCCAATAAGTCTGAGAGGAAGAGGAATTTTCTGTCCAAGTGTCCGGATCGTACTTTTTATCGCTTTGTCGCTATTATCTTTAACGGAGAGAACGACTGACGTCATCATATCAGAAGCATTATAAAACTCCCGGCAGACATCAACGGGAAGGTATACGATCTTATTATCAATATCCGACGTAGGCATTCTGACAATGCCTGCGATCACAAATTTACCGGCAGCCGTTGTTCCATGAAAACCCTGGCCCAGAAGGATGAGTGTATCTCCGATATCAACCTTAAGAAACTTTGCAAGCTTGTCCCCGACCAGTGCTTCCTGTTTTCCGGCAGAGATATACCCGTTGGCAAAATAAGCAGTCTTTTTTATTACCGGCATAACTGAAGTAGCATCCCTGTCGCTGATTCCAAGATCTGACTGAAGAATTATCTCTGAAGAATAGCCTTCTCCACGGAATAATTCAAGTCCGGAAATAAATTCCTGAGAGAAATTCTTTCTTTTAAGAGTGTCAATTACAGATGCAGTCAGTTTATAACATACCAGCCTTTCTTTAATATTTGAAAGGAGAGCCTCTTTCTCGGGATCAATTCCTAAAACAAGAACTCCTTTTGTAAGGGCTCCTGACGAGGCAAGAGCAAAAGATTCAAATCGGGGAATTATGTCACTTATATTTTTGTTGGCCATAAGGGTTTTCTGAATTTCGGGAGTAAATTCAAAAGCATTATCCACCACCGAATTGTCTTTGAATTCTTCATTCTGAACCTGAATATAACCAGTATACGATTCTATAACATTTTTGAACATGTGATCGTAAGAGCCAAGCTGAAGTGATCTCAGGATCAGCGCAAAAAACAGTGCAAAGAAAACCGAACCAACTGTTATGAGGGTTCGCCTTTTGTTCCGCCACAAATTCCGCCAGGCTATTCTGTAATTCTTCATTGTTTTGCTCTGATCTGATAAACAAACATAGTTAACCATGCAGGGCAGGTTGATTGATACTGATCTGACTGCAAGAACCTCTTATCTGATATTCTTCATATTCTGGTGTGAGAAAAAGCTATCCTTGATCCCTACATTGAACTTAACTTCCCTGATATTCACAATCGTCTTATTACCAGGCTCATCTGCCGGCACGAGCTCAAGACGTGATGGAATTACCCTTCCATCCATATTTTTAATTTCTGACCAGTTCTCTGTTCTGACAAGAGAGCCCTCATCATCAAAAAGCTGAGCCTTGAGTATAAGTAATTCATTTTTATCAATCCATCTTAACTGCTTACCCCACACTACGTCAGCATCTTCCCTTGCAACCATTTTTATCTTGTAACAGAGCCGGTTGTCAATTATCTCTTCCCCAACAATTTCATGCGTATAATCCATTACAACGCTTGACTCCTTAAGAATATCATCATTTGTATAATCCGATCCCATCCACCCTTGCGACATCATTGAAGGAGGGAGTTTAATGAGTCTGCTGATGGCCGGGTTCCAGCTCCACATTTCCTGATCTATCTTAAGAAATGTCTGGCCCTTATCCTTTGCGGGAGCTGTTAATAATGTAAGTGCCTTTTCGCGCCCCATCGACCAGCTCCTGAACTCCACCGTTCGTTGCCAGCCGGGACGAATTATTGTCATCGACATTACCATTATGCTTGACTTTTCCCCATTGAATTTTTCATCGGTTAATCTTACAATATCAGCAGCACCCATAGATTGAGCCGCAAGATTAAGTACATTTAATAATAAGACATTAGCCAGAACCAGGAGAAAAAACAGATCCTTCATTTTATTGAATTTCACATGCCTAAATTAATTCTTTTTTTTATCGTACACGCTTTCGAATACCGAAAAAACAAATAATTGAACCATCGTGCTCAATTATTATCGAAAGATTTTTATCTTTAACAGGTTGTATTTAAAACGATTTTACAATGGCAAGTCTCAAGCTTTTACTGGGAATGATCCCGTCAACTTCTAAAATTGAGCAGGCTGAAAAGGCTTTGATTACTGAATTTGAGAAACTCAATTCGTATTCGTCGTCTGATCAGCTGGCAAAATATCTTGAACTGAATGAGCTGGTAAATTCTTCCGCTTTCATTCAGAAAAGAAAAGAGATTGAATCCCTTCAGTACAAAAACTCTGAAGAATTTGCAAAGGAGAAGGAGTTTTTTTCCCTTCAGAAAGCAAAAGATATCGTTCTCTGTTTTAAAACCAGTGCCGGAAACGACCTGAAAAAGTTTACAGCCCTCGATGGCTCTGACAAAATAAAGGAATTTGAAGCACTTGAGAAATTCATCGGATCTTCAGAATTCAGGGAAAAAGAAAAGATGAAACCTATTACCTTTAAAGACTCTGATGAATACAGATTGTTCACTGAATTCAAAACAATAAAATCAAATAAAGAGGTCCGGCTGTTTCTTAAATCCAAAAAGAAAGAAGAAACTGAAAAATCCAAAATAGTATTACGCTACGAAGAGCTCGATTCTCTGATAAAAACTCCCGAATTCAGGGCGAAACAAAACATGAAGCCGATTACCTTCAAGGACTCCGCGGAATATAAAAAGCTCCTTGAGTACAAAAGTCAAAAATCAAGCAATGAAATAAAAGAGTTCTATAAGTTCAAAGCATCGAAAGAATACGCAAACTATCTGAATACCAATGGCTCAAAACGGATGGAACGGTTAGCTGAGCTTAAAGAGTATGTCTCCGGCGTTGAGTTCAAAGAAAGGAAAGAGTATCTGCTCGACAAAAAGAGATACGAAAAAACAGAAATGTTCAAAGAAGGTTTGGAATATGATAAACTGAAGAAAGATGCTGATATTATCTGGTATTTTAAAATCAAGGATTCCAATAAATTTGATGTTCTGAAACAGAGAGAACTAATCTTCAGCGATGAATTTGAAGGAGACAAGCCCGACACCTCAAAATGGCTTACAAACTATTACTGGGGCGAAAAGCTACTTAAAGACAGATACTCGGTTGAATCAGATCTTCAGGCTTATACAGAAAAAGAAAATTTTGAACTAAGGAACAGCATTCTTAAGATAAATACCAAGCCACAAAAAATTACGGGTAAAGTTTGGTCCGCCACCAACGGCTTCTCTACAAAAGAATTCAGCTATACGTCAGGGCTGATTAATTCCGGCAGTAGTTTCAGGCAGAAATATGGCGTTTTTACTGCAAAAATAAAACTCGGAGATCCTGCCGCGAAGAGCGCTTTCTCTCTTCTGTCTGATAACATAACTCCTCACATTGACATTTGCCGTACATCCAAAGGGAAAGTGTGGTCCGACTTCTTCTCCGCAAAAGGCAATACCTCAAAAACCTCCATTGGCTCTCGTTATGCCAATGACTTTTTCATCTTTAAGCTGGAATGGACATCCGATAAACTTGTTTGGAAAATAAATGATACCGAAGTTTTTACCCAGACAACAGACATTCCTCAAAACCCTATGTATATCCTTCTGTCTGGTGGATTGGATAAAGCAATCAGCGGAACGACATCCATGGAAATTGACTGGGTAAGGGTCTATACTTTAAAGAGTTAGCTATCTTCTGATCACCGATGTAACACGAAGAAAACTTTAATGTGCTGATGCACCACCTTCCAGAGAAACCTCCGGAAGCCCTAATACATCATTAAGCTATTGTCATAAATAAGTAGTGCCTGCAGGGATATCCTGCAATTTGAAATCAAAGTCTGTAATTATTCCGGCATAATGTGCTGTCCCGTCAGTTTTTCGCTAATTTTTTGGTGTTTCCGGTCTCCTAATTGTAACTAACGACACAACCAAACTATTTAATAAAAGTACAAAGCACTGTAACTTTTTGTCAATTCATCCGTCTTTATATTGAAATTAACTTTATGACAGTTCAGGAATATAACAGATCTGTACAAGAATATGCCGATTCGGTTTACCGCTTTATCCGTGGACACCTGAAAGATGAAGAGAGGGCAAACGATATCGTACAGGACAGTTATGAAAAGCTCTGGAGACATGTCGCTGAGATTGAATACCCGGTTGTAAAATCGTGGTTATTTTCAACAGCTTACCATACCATGATTGACATTATAAGGAAGGAAAAGAGAATGACGAGTCTTGAGCCTTCAATTGAACAGGAGATGATTTATGAATCACAATACAGCGATCTTAATGAGATTCTTCAGGATGCACTCAAAAGGCTGCCCGGGCAACAAAAAACTGCTGTAATGCTAAGAGATTATGAAGGATACAGCTATAAAGAGATAGGGGATATTACAGGACTAAGTGAGGCACAGGTAAAAATTAACATTTACAGGGGACGACTGGCTCTTAAAAGCTACATTGGTAAAATTGAAACCATTCTTTAGCCATGCTAATCGACAGAACAAATTATGAAATATGGCTTATCGATTCACTCGATGGTAATCTCAGCGACCTTCAGGCTGACCAGCTGAGACTATTTCTGATCGATAATCCCGATCTGAAAGAAGAATTTGATGAAATGTCACTGGTTAGTATTCAACCTTCAATCAGCCCGTTTCCGCACAAAGACCATCTGAGAAAATCAGCTGAAGAGCTTCCCAAATCACAGTTCGAATACCTCTGTGTTGCTTATCTGGAAAACGATCTGTCGTCCGGTCAGATAGCTGAGCTCAGGGAGATCATCAATAATAGTGAAGAGAAGAGGAGAACCTTTGAGTTAATTCAAAAAACTAAACTTGCCCCTGTAGCCGGCAGTTACAAATTTAAGAACCAGCTCACCAGGAGAACTGCAAAACAAAACATCTTTCGCCTTTCAGTCATAGTATTAAGTGCAGCTGCAACAATTGCCCTCCTCATAATTTCTTATCTTCCTATTCCACTAAACATTTCTGAGAAATCGAATAAAACTTCTCTCAACATCATGATTGACAGTAACATGCTGCGTTTATCCAAAGTAGAAATACAAGATAAATATAAATCAGAAAGCAAGACTGATAAAATAAAACAAAAAGGATTACCCCGGGTTACCCGGCCTGAGAAAGAAAGTTCTGTCATTAGCCAATCGCCTTCAGTTGCAGCAATACCAAATGATTCATTGCAGGAGAAGATAAACATTAAGGAAATACAACCAGGGAAGGTTCCTGTTTATGCTGAAATCAATTTAAAGATCAGAAGTGCAGAAAATATTCTTATAAAAAACAGTCCCCGGTTTACCATACCCTCTTACGATGACGATAGAAGCACTCTGGAAAGGTACATTACAAAATCGTTCCGTAATACGATATTAAAAGAAAAGAGGTTAACGGATGATACTCCGCTTAAAGGCTACGAAATTGCAGAGGCCGGTGTTACAGGGCTGAATAAGCTTCTTGGATGGGAGATGGCCCTCAGTGAGAAAAATAACGAAAGCGGCGAATTGAAATCAATGTATTTCAGTTCAAAATTGCTGAATTTCAATGCCCCCGTTAAAAAAAGAGGATCTCTTTAGTAACTTTTTGAATAGCCTCTTCGTCTTATCACTGAGAACACAAACAATTAAAATTTATTTATCATGAAAAAGTTTCAACTAATAATAATAATGACCGCAATAATCCTTCAGGGGTTTGGTCAGGAATCGTCGGTAGAAAACGGAGCAGGTAAGAAGCAGGAAGTTGCCGTTAATGAAAACGGTAATACAAGAATCGCTGTCGGAAGAAATCTTCTGAGTGTTGAGGAAGGAGATTCATCCGTTAACATAAGAGTTGGAAACAGAGGGCTTAAGATTCTGGAATCTATGGAAGGAAATAAGGTCAATTTTGAAAAATATAGTGAAAATGAAGTGTCTGATCCTGAGGATTTAGAAGATAATGATGATCAGAATAAAAGCAAAAAGAACAAGTTTAAAGGTCACTGGTCCGCAGCAGAATTCGGATTTAATAATTACTTAACATCCGATAAAAGTCTGGTATTGCCAGCCGATATTGAATATATGAATCTGCGCTCAAGCAAATCAGTAAATTTCAATATCAACTTTGCACAATTATGCCTTGGGATAACAAACCATATTGGATTGGTGACCGGCCTTGGCCTCAACTGGAATAACTATAAGTTTGAAGGGAACAACAATATACAAGCCGGAACTAATGGGATAATTGAGATACTTGATCCGGAAGCTGTTCTTGAAAAATCAAAGCTTGCCACCTTATATCTCAATCTGCCTCTACTGCTGGAATTTCAGCTGCCTGTAAATAACAGCCATATAAACATCGCTGGCGGACCCATTGGTGCGATAAAGATCGGATCGCATACCAAAATGAAATTTCAGGATGGTCAAAAGGTGAAAGAGAATGGAGATTTCAGTCTGAATATGTTAAGATATGGCGCTACAGCACGCGTTGGGTATGAGAATTTTCAACTTTATGGCACTTATTATGTAACTCCTCTGTTTCTTACCGGGAAAGGGCCAGCCGGTAACAACCTCTACCCTTTTGAAATAGGTATTTCTTTTACATTTAACGATTAAATTAATAATATAGCTCTGCTGAACAGGTTATTATACCGGTTGATCGAAAGTACCGTCAAAGAATCATTCCCGAAGACAAAATGAGAGAGGCTGCCACCTGCCACTCTCATTTTCTATTTTTGTTTCTTAATCGCCGGTATTGTATATTTGTAAGACAATCATTTTTCTTTTCCATGGAAAGCGAAATATTATCACCACGAGAAAAAAGGCGATACAGCAGGCAAACCATGATCCTGGAAATAGGAGTCAAAGGACAGGAAAAGCTTAAGCAGGCTAAAGTTCTTGTAGTTGGCGCCGGTGGTCTCGGATGCCCGGTTCTGCAATACCTTGCAGCTGCAGGATTAGGAAAAATTGCAATTGCTGAATTTGATATGGTCGATGAAACTAATCTTCAGAGACAGGTATTATACGGCTCAAATGATGTCGGAAAACTAAAATCAATAATCGCAAAAACCCGACTGGAACATCTTAATTCACTAATAGAATACGAAATTTTCAATCTCCGTATTGACGCTTCCAATGCTCTGAACATTTTAAAGGATTTCGACGTAATTGTTGATGCAACGGATAATCTGACTTCCCGGTACATTATAAATGATTCCTGCATTATCCTGAACAAACCAATGGTGCATGGCTCTGTGTACAGGCATGAAGGAGCTATCTCTGTTTTCAACTTCATGGGTGGTCCTACTTACAGATGCTATAATCCTTTATCTGAAAACAGTGAAATGAAAAATCCCCTGCCTTCAACAGTCGGATTGCTTGGGGTACTTCCCGGTATCGTTGGAGCCTATATGGCAAATGAGGTGATTAAAATAATTACAGAAACCGGAGAGGTGCTGAGCGGGAAAATTCTTCTTATCAATATTTCAAGTAATACCTTTAAAACTTTTTCTTTAAATAATATCACAGAGAACCATGATATCAAACAGATAAGATCATCTCTGATTTTGAAATAAGGTTTGCAGGCAACAGCTGCCATTTATTTGCCACAGAAATTGATTACAAATACTTTGAAATTATATATCCCTATTTATGAGGTTATTACTTATAAGCAACTCAACTAATCCCGGAGAACCTTATCTCGATTACCCAAAGAAGAACATTAAAGACTTTCTTGGCTCAAATCCGATAAAGGCCCTGTTTCTTCCCTATGCAGCTGTAACGTTTTCGTTCGATGATTATGAAAAAAAAGTAGTTGAAAGATTCAGGGAGATTGGTCATGAAATTGTTTCTATTCACCACTTTAGCGATCCGGTGAAAGCTATAGAAGAGGCAGCGGCGATTGTTGTTGGCGGAGGGAATACCTGGAAACTTCTGAAGATGATAATGGAGAATAAACTTATTGATATTGTAAGGGAGAAGGTCCTTTCAGGAACTCCGTATATCGGATGGAGTGCCGGATCAAATGTTGCCTGTCCGACAATAAAAACCACAAACGACATGCCGGTTGTTGAACCTGACTCATTTGGAGCCTTCGGTCTCATCCCGTTCCAGATAAACCCGCATTATCTCGATGCAAATCCGGCAGGACATGCCGGAGAGACAAGAGAACAAAGGATAGAGGAGTTCATTGAAGCCAATCCCGGAATATATGTGGCAGGGCTTCGCGAAGGAACGATGCTGCTTCTTGAGGACAAAAAGATTACTCTTATCGGCCCAAGGAATGTTAGGATTTTCAAAAAAGGTATAGCTCCGGAGGAATTCGGAACGGCTGATGAGTTGTCGTTTTTGTTAAAGTAACAGAGCTATCTGTTACGAATTTTGTTGTAACCGGATAAATAAATCTTCTACTTTCTTCCGGGCCCATGGGGTTTTTCGTAAAAACTTAAGACTCGACTGCAGGCTTGGATTACTGGTAAAACAATTAACTTTTATCCTCATCCCCAGCTCTTCCCACCCATAGTGATCAACAAGAAACAAGACAATATATTCCAGTGTTCTGCCATGTAACGGGTCGTTACTCTGTTGTCCGCTCATAACAGGAATATTTACCTGTGATTTTCTTTTATTTTTATCCCCAGTTCCCGCTCTATCCTCTTCATACCCGACAGCTCCCTTGAGGTTATCAGGCTGAACGAAAGCCCTTTGTTACCGGCCCTCCCTGTTCGTCCGCTACGGTGTGTATAGTATTCGGTACTTTCCGCAGGAGAATAATGGACAACATAGGCAAGCTCTTTCACATCAATACCCCTGGCTGCCAGATCGGTAGCGACCAGTATCTGAAGCTTCATATTCTTGAATGCCCTCATAACTTTATCCCGTTCTTTTTGCAGCATATCACCATGAAGGGAATCTGCGTTGATATTCCTTGCAATAAGTTGTTTGGCAATGTTTTGTGCATCTGCTTTTGTTCTGCAAAATACAAGGCCTCTGTTTTCTCCCTGCGCCTTTAAGAACGCAGTCAGGATTTCAGGCTTTTTTCCAATTTCACAAACAATAAATTTATGTTCGATATCGCTGTTTATAACATCATGCTTGTTTATTACAACCCTCATGGCATCGGCAGACATATAACCCTTAATAATAGCTTTTATCGCCGGCGGCATTGTTGCCGAAAAGAGCCAGGTAAAACGGTTACCCGCCGTAAAACGAAGAATCGTGTCAAGCTCCTTTTTAAATCCCATACTCAGCATTTCATCGGCCTCATCAAGAACTATGGTTCTGATGTAAGAAAGATTGATTGCCTTTTGCTCAAGCAGATCCACAAGACGGCCCGGTGTTGCAACCAGAATATGTGTTGGCCTTTTCAGTGCACTTATCTGTTGATCTATGCGTGCGCCACCATATACTGACTCTATAAATATTTTTTTGGGGCAGTACTTCGTGAACTTAAAGAGTTGTTTGGCTATCTGCTGACCCAGTTCGCGTGTTGGTGAAAGGATTAATGCCTGTACATGAGTATCATCCGGATTAATAGCCTGCAATATTGGCAGCCCAAAAGCAGCAGTTTTACCGGTGCCGGTCTGGGCCTGACCTATAAAATCAGTCCCTTTGGTTATAAGAAATGGAATGGCTTTTATCTGTATCTCAGTAGGATCAAAAATATTAATTTCTTCTAAAGCCTTTAAATAACTGCCGGAAACTCCAAGTTCAGAGAACGTTTTCACTTTTGTCTGTTTTAGTAAGTTGCAAAGATAGCCTAAAAAGGGTGATAAACACATATGACGCTGTTATCAGCCCTGAGTGCCGGTTAAGTTAAAGAGCTAATAGAAAAGAATCATATTCAGACAAATGAATTAACTTTGCTCAATTAAAATTCCTGCAACCCCGATACAGGCTGTGGGCAACAGGGGTTACGTTCCGGACAAAGCCCCACCGGTGCAGGGAATAAACCTGATACCTCATATTAAATTTACTGCATGAAAATAACTTTGAAAATACTGAAACTAATTGCAATTCTGATATTCATAATTTCCGCTTTCCTTTTTTCCGCTTCGTTTTTATTACAGGATAAGGTGGCTGGCATTATTCTGAAATCGTTAAATAAAAATATCTCTACAAAGCTCGATTTCGGCTCTTTCAGATTATCATTCCTGAGAAAATTCCCTAACGCCTCACTTGAACTGAAAAATGTTCTTATTCATTCTGCGGCAAATTTCAATTCTGCCGGATTTTCAGGAATAAATACTGATACCCTTCTTTCAGCAGGATATGTGTCGGTAGAGTTCAGCATAACAGACATAATTAAAGGCACTTATATTATTAAAAGGGTTGCGGCAAGTGACGGAACTATGAACCTTTTTACCGATACTGCAGGACTTGTTAATTATGCATTTTCGGTTAATACAAACAGTTCTTCTGATTTTACTATTGATCTTAAAAGGATAAACCTTACTGATATTAAAACCTGCTATAACAACCTCTCTTCAAAACTCTTAATCAACGGGAACATTAAGTCGGGTATTATAAAAAGTAAAATATCGGCAGACAGTATAAGCTTTGGCGCTATGGCTGAAATGCAGATTACACAGTTTCAGTACTCCGATATCAGAATCATTCATCCTCTGAATGCAGAACTTGATCTGGCTTTTCTGAGCTCTGAACAGGCAGGGCTCTTTTTCAGGGAAGGAGGTCTGACAATTGATGGCTCCGAATTCCGGCTGAAAGGTGCTATCTCTTCCAGTAACATTTATGATCTTAATATTTCCGGAAAGAATATTGATATTGCTAATATCAGTAATTACATGCCTGAGAAATATCACAAGCTTTTCTCAGATTATAACCCTTCTGGAAAAATATATATAAACAGCAGTATTAAAGGGCTGTTATCAGCAACATCTAATCCACATGTTGAGGTAAGCTGCTCGTTTGATAAAGGTATTGTCACATCAATGAAATCAGAGCTCGGGGTAAAAGATCTTTCATTTAAACTATCATTTTCAAATGGGTCTGGAAACAGTTCTGAAACAAGTTTTGTTTCAATCAAAGATTTTGAGGCAAAACTTGGCTCTGCAAGTTTTGCCGGCTCTTTCTCACTCATGGGACCGGATCATCCTTCTTTTGATCTTTGCTTAAAAGGAACGCTTATCCCTGCTGAAGTGAAGGATTTTTTTGCTATCCCGGGCCTTTCAACAGCGGAAGGGTCAGTTGATTTTGATCTCAAATATACCGGCAAACCTTGGCCGGAAGGAAAAATCGGGCTGCCAGTTCTTTTATCGCTGAAGCCTGAAGCAGAAATGGTCTTTAAATCTCTTGGAATAGGGCTGAAAGATAAGCCGGTTTTATTCGAGAGGATAAACGGCAGGCTCTCCGTTTCAGATTTTATTCAGGCATCAGATTTCAGCTTCAATTTTAAAGGCCAAACTATAAAAATTGACGGGGAATTCAGAAACTTCCCCGAATGGCTTACCGGCGGACCGGAAAAACTTACTGTTTCAGCCAGCGTATTCTGTACCAAGCTGATTCCAACCCTTTTCCTTGCTGATAATAGTTCACAAGGGACAACCACCAGGAATAACAGGGCAATTAATTTACCAGATGACATAATACTTGATTTAAACTTCAAAACTGACAGCCTTATCTATAAATCATTTTCAGCTTCCGGAATTTCAGGTACATTAAATTACCAGCCTCGTTTGTTGATTTTTAAACTACTGAACATGAAATCATTAAATGGAACTGTCTCTGGTAATGGTTCAATTATTCAAAACAAAAATAAATCCTTTGCTCTGGGTGGAAGTTTTATTGTAAAGCAGGTTGATGTAAAAAACACATTCACCTCTTTCCGTAATTTCGGGCAGAACTATCTAAAAGCTGAAAACCTTGAAGGCTCTCTTTCCGGCTCACTCTCACTTCTTCTTCCATTGGACTCAATGCTGAATCCCCAGATAAGATCTCTTACTGCAGAGGGTCATTACATAATTACTAACGGCGCCCTTGTTAATTTTGATCCGGTGAAACAACTCTCCTCTTTTATAGAACTTTCAGAACTTGAAAATATCAGTTTCAATCAACTTGAGAACGATTTTTTCATAAGGAATAACGTCCTTAATATTCCTCAAATGGATGTAAAATCCTCAGCTGCTGATCTGTCAATAAACGGAAGACACAGCTTTGATAATCATTATGAATATCATGTCAGGATGCTGCTTTCAGAAATACTCAGCAAAAAAAGAAAGAAAAACAATCAAAACGCTTCGGAATTCGGCATTATTAAAGACGATGGGCTTGGAAGAACTTCCATCTTATTAAAGATTGAGAAAAAAGAGGACGAGGTAAAAGTCGGGTATGATGTAAAAGCGGCAGGCAATGAGATAAAGAGCAAAATCAAATCTGAAAAACAAACTCTCAAAACTATTCTTAATGAGGAGTATGGCTGGTATAAAACCGATACTGTAGCAAAGAAAAGACAAGCGGCTGTGAAATCCCGTTTCAGAATTACATGGGATGAGACAGATAGCCTGAAAAGGTAATAATCCCTTTTTTTTATTAAAAAAGGAGCGGAGTTAAAAGAATCTTTTCTTAAATGGTCCATTTGGAACAAAATGTCAATAACTTTAATGCCAAACAGAACAATGAATTTGCACTGCTCCTGCGGAGGCAGACCCAGCTGCTTTAAAAAGTTACAATGCTGATTAATCTACGACAAAAGAGACTCTGGAAATTTTTTCTTCTTCTATTTGCAGTTCTTATTGGCATGAGTTCTCTGATTTTCACCGAGAACCTGGTAAGCAAGCTGAAAGTAGAGGAGAGAGAAAATGTTCAGCTGTGGGCCGAGGCAACAAAGCTTGTTTCGCTTTCTGATACCAGCCAGAACGTTGAGTTTCTCTCTTCAATAATCGACAACAATAACACCGTTCCTGTTATTCTTACCGATGAATCGGGCAGTATTATTTCTGCCAGGAACTTTGATAATCAAAAGATAAACGATCAGAGCTATCTGAACAAGAATCTGAAAAAGATGAAGGAAAAAAACAGACCAATCATCATTAATCTTGAGGATGGCCACCTTAATCAGATATATTACAAGGACAGCATAATCCTTACCATGCTGATTTTCTATCCATATGTTCAGCTGGCAATAATTCTCCTGTTTCTCATTGTTTCATATCTGGCATTCAGCTCATCACAAAAAGCAGAGCAAAACCAGGTTTGGGTAGGAATGTCGAAGGAGACAGCTCATCAGCTTGGAACTCCAACATCTTCGCTTGCCGGATGGATTGAAATAATGCAGAATAAATATCCTGAGATTTCAATAACCAAAGAGCTTGCAATTGATGTAGGAAGGCTTGAAAAAGTAACGGAAAGGTTTTCAAGAATTGGCTCAAAACCGGCACTCTCCGGAGAAAATGTTGCTGAGATAATATCACGGACAATTGATTATCTGAAATCAAGAACTTCCTCAAAAGTTCGTTTTATAACCGATTACAGTCCTGAAAAGAAAGTCGTTATTCCTCTTAACTCTGCTCTTTTTGAATGGGTTATTGAGAATGTCTCAAAAAACGCCATCGACTCAATGGAGGGAAACGGGGAGATCACAATCCGGATTACTGAAACAGAAAAAAATGCCATTATTGACATTTCCGATACAGGCAAGGGTATCCCAAAATCAGCTTTCAATAAAATTTTCAATCCCGGCTTTACAACCAAGCAAAGAGGATGGGGCCTGGGGCTTTCTCTGGCAAAGCGAATAATTGAAGAGTATCACAATGGAAAAATCTTTGTACGGCATTCCGAAGTGGGCAAAGGTTCGTGTATAAGGATCATAATGAACAAGGGTAGATTCTAATTGCTATATTTGCACCCCTTTATGAACAGAAATGAGATTGAAATAATGGCCCCTGCGGGCTCCTATGAATCGCTTATGGCGGCTGTTCAGGGGGGCGCCGACTCTGTTTACTTCGGGGTGGAACAGCTCAATATGAGGGCAGCTTCCTCAAATAATTTTACCCTCGACGACCTTCGCAAAATCTCACAGATCTGCAAGGAAAACAAACTCAAAAGTTATCTTACTGTTAATGTTGTTGTTTTTGACCACGAAATTGAGCAGATGCACCGCATTATTGATGCTGCGGTTGAAAGCGGGATTTCAGCTGTTATTGCTTCCGACCTCTCTGTTATAAAATATGCATTCAGCTCAGCCATCGAAGTTCATCTTTCAACACAGCTGAATATTACCAATACTGAAGCATTGAAATTCTATTCTCAATGGGCCGATGTAGCCGTTCTTGCCAGAGAACTGAACATTGAGCAGGTCAGAAATATTTACGATAATATCCGTGAGCAGAACATAAGGGGACCAAAGGGTGAACTTATCAAAATTGAAATGTTTGTCCACGGGGCACTCTGCATGGCTGTCTCAGGAAAATGCTATTTAAGTCTTCACGAAAACAATAAATCGGCAAACAGGGGGGAGTGCTACCAGACCTGCCGGAAATCATATATTGCCACCGGAAAAGAGTCGGGGTATGAGCTTGAGATTGATAATGAATACATTATGTCGCCTAAAGACCTCTGCACAATTGGGTTTCTTGATAAACTGATTAACGCAGGAGTAAGGGTGCTGAAGATCGAAGGAAGAGCCCGGTCGGCAGAATATGTAAAAGAGGTTACTTCCTGCTATGATGAAGCTGTTTGCGCCATTGAAACCGAAACATATAGCAAAGAGAAAACCGCCGCATGGACGGAAAGGCTTGCAACAGTCTTTAACCGGGGTTTCTGGGATGGTTATTATCTTGGTCAGAAGATAGGGGAATGGAATACAAATTATGGGTCAAGTGCTACAAAAAGAAAGATTTACATAGGGAAGATAACCAATTATTTTACAAAGCTTAATGTTGCGGAGATCAAACTTGAAAATGGCGATCTTACTAAAGGCGATACAATTCTGATTACTGGCCCCACTACGGGTGTTGTTGAATATATTGCGGATGAGATCCGTGTCGACCTCAATATTACGGAAAAAGCTGTTAAAGGGGAACTCTGCTCAATAAAGACACCTGATTTTCTGCGAAGATCCGATAAAGTTTACAAACTGATTGATTCAAAAGATATTAAGAATCAATAGCAGAGCTCTCCTGCCAGTTTATACCAGCCGCTGCATCGAGTATTTTTAAAGCGTTTGTTTCTATATTATCGGTCTCGGTCTCAACATAGATCAGGTTTTTATTTTGCTTCTTCTTTAACCCGAAAAGGTAAGCCTTATCATAATAATAAAGGGTAATCTCTATTGCCCTGCTAAAATCACCGGAATCAACAGCTTTAATGGCATCAGCTGTATTGCTGCCGCCAAGTCGTTTGCTAATCTTAAGGATGGATGTTTTAAGCGATTCTGGAGAGTATGTTGAATATTCTTCCAGAAGCCTGGGTAATCTGGTCTTAACATCCATCATCAGAATAATTGCTGGGGTATCCTGCATATTATTATGAAAGCTGTCAGGCAGAAATACTGAACCAATATTACGGCTTTCATCTTCAACCCAAACCGGATGGTCTTTGCTAAACTTACTCCACTGGTTAAAAAGGATATTTGCAAAATGTTCCGTCGTAGGCTGCGGGAGCTGGCCAAGTGATCCGAAGGCTGATCCTTTATGATTTGCAAGCCCTTCAAGGTCGGTAACCTGCTGCCCTAATCCATTCAGATATCTGAGAATATGCGTTTTACTGCTCCCCGTCATTCCACCCAGGACAATGGTTTTTCTTTTTTCCGAAAGAGTTTCAAGAACAAGGTGCCTGTATGACTTATATCCTCCGGAAAGAACCCTGGTTTCTATGCTGCCAAGTGAAAAGAGCCATGCCATTGCTTCTGATCTCATACCCCCTCTCCAGCAATGAACCAGAATCCTGCCCTCTTTTGCAATAGCCACTGCCTGTTCAAGCTTTGATGAGATATCAGGAGCAATCTGATTAAGTCCCTCAAGAATGGCAGGAAGGCGACCCTCTTTTTTATATTTTTTCCCTACAGCTTCTCTCTGATTATCATCAAATAGCGGAATGTTAACCGCACCGGGAATATGGCCGGTTTTATATTCCGCAGGAGACCTGACGTCAACAACAGGAATATGCGCAGACATTTCCAGAAAAGTCTCTGCATCAATATATTTAGATTCGGGGGATACCATTAAATATAAGTCGTTAATCTGTTAAATCATTCTGCGCGGTATAAAAATACCTGGTAAAAAGCCTTTTCAGATCTTCCATTCTGACCGGCTTGGATATGAAATCTTTTATCCCCGACAATTCGGCTTTTCGTCTTGATTCAGGTTGGTTATCGGCAGTAAAGGCAACAATTAGAGCCGACTTGTCCATCTCAAGGATTTTTCTTGAAGATTCAAACCCATCCATCTCAGGCAGAATGAGGTCCATAAATATTATGTCGTATTTTTTATTTTTTGCCAGAAGATAGCCGGCATGTCCGTCATCAGCCAGGTCAAAAGAATATCCAAGGCTTTTTAACATTGTTCCCATTACTTTCTGGTTCATTTTGTTATCCTCTACTATCAACAGATTAAAATCGCTTTTACTCCTACCCGACTCTATCCCTGAGTGGTTATTTTCAATGTAAGGAAAACTATCCGTTAAAACACTAAGCAGATCATTGATATCAAAGGGTTTAATAAAATAATGGTCGATCCCTAAGGTTATGCAATTCATATAGTTTCCTTTTTTATCATTTGAGCTTATAATAAACATGATAAAACTATTGGAAAGGTTGTTTTCCCACAGTATTCTGGCAACATTGAATCCATTAAAATCGGCATCGTCAAAAATAATAACAAGATTATACCTCTCTTCAGGAAAATTCAGATTTGCTTTTATCTGATTCAGGGTTGACTTTTGATACGTTGTAATTGAAACCGTAAGGCCTTTTTTGTGTAAGGATCCTAATGTCTCTTCGTCGCGGTTCTGACTTCCTGAAATAACCAGCGCTTTTATTTTTTCGTATGTATTTACTTTTTCGAGTGTAAGATCTTTTTTTAATCTTTCGCCTGAGAAACTTTGAATGGTAAATGATACTTTAGTTCCTCTGGTTCCTGAAAGACCGGATGGACTTTCAGCTTTTAACTCTCCGCCCATCAACCCTACTAGCTGATTTGAAAGTATGGTTCCAAACCCTGAATCATCTTTAATTCTGGCCGATTTTGATTCAATATCTACAAAGTTGCCAAAAATCTTTTTCAGGGTAGGCTGGTCAAAATATATGCCGGTATCTGACAATTCAAAATATAGTGTAATAATTCCGTTTTTGTTCCCTTTTATAAAACAGGACAGAAGGATCTTCCCCTTTTCTGTATTCCGGACAGAATGGTTTAAAAGGTTTGTAAGTATTTGCCTCAGTCTGAAAGGATCTCCGATAACTCTTTCAGGAATATTCTCGTCAACAGAGTAAACCAGTTCGGGATTATTTCTATTTATACTTGTTTTTGCCAGATTGACACAAAAATCAATTTCATCTCTTAGATTAAATGGAATCTCTTCTAGTATCATTCGGCCCGACTCGATTCTTGAAAAATCAAGTATATCATTTACGATATTTAAAAGAACCTCTGTTGATCGGTGGAGCAGGCTTACAATTTCCTCTGTTTCAGGTGTCAGCTTATGTTTGTTCAGAACATCTGTCATTCCAATGATTCCGTTTAAAGGAGTGCGGATCTCATAACTCATTCTTGCAAGAAACTCCGATTTGGCTACGTTGGCTTTAACCTCCTGTTTTCGTGCCGATTCAAGCATTGTAACATCAATCAGGATCTCCATTGTTGCTTCTTCTCCCTTGAATACAACCTCAATACTGTTTCTGAACAGGACCGTTTCACCTATCTCTTTCTTTATGAGAACAAACTGCTCGGAGTTGAATGCAGGAGTGGGGTTGGCAGAAAAATAATCATTTGTCCGGGGCAAAGATGTTTCAGGGAAAATTCTGCCCAGCATTTCCGATTCATCAGCATAAGAATACTGTTCTGCGGCTACTCCATTCGCTTTTATTATTTCCCTGTTCTTATTGTGAATAATCACTCCAACCGGCATCTCTTCAATCAGTTTGAAAAGCATTTTTTCTGAAGACTCCAGCCTGTCAGTTTCTGCTTTTTGTGCTTTTATATATCGCCAAAAGAGAAAAATTATCATCTGAATTAGAAAAAGGGTCCCCAAAACAATGAACAGTGAATTTCTGATTATAGATTTCTGGAAAAAATCGGTCTGTGCAGAAAAGACAAGCCCCATCTCTCTCTGAAGAAGTTGCGTGGAATAGTATGCTGAAATTATCTCCCTATGCTTACCTTTTATAGTGGCATCATGAATAAAATTTGAAATTGAGCCGGCATCAATGCCTTTTGTAATCCTTTCCAGCCCTTTATATTGAATATCTGAGCCGTTATTATCGTAAATTATCTGGCCTGAATCACTTACAACCCATTGCCACTGATAATCCTTAAGATTAAAAACCGTGAATATCTCAGAGAAATATTTCTGATAATCAACGGTCACAACAATATTCCCGATTGTTTCATTTTTTTTGTCTAAAACAGGCAGGTAATAATTAAACTTCCGGTTTTTCTGTACCAGTTTTTCCCTGTCAAATATCTCTGATTGAACGTGCAGGACAAATGGTTGTTCAAGCCATTCGTCACTTTCCTTCTTCAGGGTGAATTCATTTTTATTATTATCGCACATCTTAATTCCGGTAACAAAATCCTGATACTTAGAGAAGAATAGCTTCATTCTTTCAATTGGCTTGGTGCGATTTTCGGGGTTGGAAAAAAATAGTGCAAGATCTTCGGAAAAACTGATCTGGTTTAAATCGCTTATAAATCCGTTATTAGTATTGTCAACAGCAAGACCAACAATCTGCACCCGCCGTTCAAGTAATTCGACAATATATGATATTTGCTTGTAATACAGACTTTTATAATAGATGTAGTTAGCAACCATTATAATCAGAAATGTTGTATAAACAATTATAAGTAACCTTTTCATCATAATAAATTTGTTGATATCAATGGTCTGCCTGGTTAAGATATAAAGATAAACGTGAATCTTATATTTTTCAAATCACCTGTACTTCCTGTCATCTCCATCCATTATATTAAGGTAACTGCGGTAGCGAAGAAAATCGATCTCTCCGTTTTCTACAGCACTTCTTACGGCACATCCGGGCTCATCAAGATGAAGGCAATTATTGAATCTGCACAGGCTTGAAATCCGGAATATTTCACGAAAAAAATGATAAATTTCATTCCGCTCCATGTCAACAACACCAAATCCCCGTATTCCCGGAGTATCAATTACAAACCCTCCAAACGGCATCATATGCATTTCAGGAAAAGTTGTGATATGTTTCCCCTGTTTATGATAATCTGATATTCTTCCGGTTTTCAGCAAAAGCGACGGATTAAAAGAGTTAAGAAGAGTTGTTTTTCCAACACCCGAATAACCGGAAATAAGGCTGATTTTATTCTTCATCAACAACTTAAGAGTTTCTAAATTTTGATTTTCAACCAAAGATAATCTAATACATTCATAGCCTATTTTGTTATACACCGACTCGAGGTATTCCATTTTTGCTATCTCATCTTCACCATAAAGGTCTGTTTTATTAATAATGATTCTGGCCGGAATCCGGTAGGCTTCAGCAGTAATCAGGAACCTGTCGATAAATTCCACCGGCGTTTCGGGAAGAATAATGGTAACCATCAGAAATACCTGGTCGATATTCGCGGCAATTATCTGGGAATGCCTTGAAAGGTTTGTTGCTTTGCGTAAAATGTAATTTCTTCTGTCAAGTACTTCAGTAATAATCCCTGAATTATTTGCAATATCAATTTCGAACAGAACATTGTCACCAACAGCAACAGGATTTGTAATACGCATTTCTTTGATACGAAGTTTCCCCTTAATAGAACAATCTATGATAGTTCCATTATCATCAAGCACTTTGTAGTGGCTCCCGGTAGATTTTAATACAACTCCTTTTTCCAAAAGACAATTATTTGTAACAAATGTAAATAAATTTGTTCCAGAAGATATTAATCGTGGAAAAAACCATCTCCCGTTTTTTCTTAAAACCGGAAAAACAAAAACCCCTTCTGAGGGAAGGGGCTGTGTATAACCTTAATAATTTGCAGATTAGTTATCTGAAGCCATCAAAAGAAATGGTTTCATTTCAAAACTATGGTAGAAAGGTCTCAGTCTTTCAACATTATAGTAATCTGAAACTTTAACTACTTTTTTAGATGAGGTAACAACATCAATCGGGAGATTGTCATATCGTCCGTTTTTGAGTACAACAATTCTTCCATGCACCCCTTTAAGAATAAGGTCAAGAGCGAGATTTCCATAAGCCATCGGAACAATTGAATCGAGAGCATCAGGATCGCCTCCGCGGACCATATAACCAAGTTTCTGGTTAATGACATTTATTGATTTCCCTTTGTTGAATTGTCCGGAAAGATCTTTAAGCTTAGCTGATACCATATCGCCGATACCACCAAGTTTTGCGTGGCCATATGCATCTTTCTCACTGTCAGCAAAGATCATTTCTCCACCTTTGAACATTGCACCTTCCGATACCAGAACAACTGAATATTTGCTTGGATTATTATTCCTGTCTTCCACCATTAATTTTGTAAGTTGCTCTATGTCAAACTCATATTCAGGAATAACACATCTGTTTGCAGCACCTGCCATAGTAGGAAGCATAGCAGTGAACCCTGCATATCTGCCGAAAACCTCAAGGACAAGAAGTCTTTCATGCGACCCAGCAGATGTTCTAAGGCTGTTAGTCATATGAATAGTACGTGTAACGCATGTGCTGAAGCCAATACAATAATCTGTACCGGGTACATCATTATCCATTGTTTTTGGTATTGCGACAACATTTACCCCTTTTTTGTAAAGATGAACACCATAACTAAGGGTATCATCGCCACCGATAGGAATAAGATAATCGACACCCAGCCATTCAAGATTTTTAATTATCTCAGGCGTAAGGTCGTTTATTTCAGCATTATATGTGCTTTGAAGATGTTCAGGAACATTGGCTTTGGCCATGTGGCTGGGCCGTGTTCTGGAAGTATGTAAAAAGGTTCCGCCGGTACGGCCTGCCTTATTTACTATATCATCAGTAAGCACCTGGAAGTTACTGCTGTTGTCGGCTTTGGGATCTCTTATTAATTCCGTTATCCCTGCCCATCCTCTGCGAAGTCCAATAACTTTATAACCTTCCCTGTTTGCACGGATTGTCACAGCTCGTATTGCCGGGTTAAGTCCGGGAACATCTCCTCCTCCGGTAAGAATAGCAATTATCCCTTTTGTCGATTTCAGATTGACCATAGTCTTTTGTTTTTTATTTGATTCCATTATAAGTAATTTTAAGACCTCTAAAGTAAAACTTTTTAATATTATTTCAAACACGTTTCCGATGGCTGAAAATCATCCTGATAAAAACTTACAAAACAATCCTTCTGTTCTGATAACGGGTGGAAGTGGCCTGATTGGAAAATACCTCACTTCGCTCCTTCTGGCAAAGGGTTTTAAGGTGTCGCACCTTTCTCGCAAAGCCAGCCATTTCGGGAAAGTAAGAGTGTTCCGGTGGGACCCGGAAAAAGAGATTCTAGATCCTGCTGTATTTGATGGTATAAACTATATTGTTCATCTTGCCGGGGCTAATATTGGTGAAAAGAGGTGGTCGGAAAAGAGAAAAGTATTAATAAACTCCAGCAGGGTCGGATCGTCACGCTTACTTTACAAAATAATTTCTGAAAATAATTTTCCTGTAAAAGCTTTTATCTCAGCCTCTGCGGCCGGATATTATGGCTCGGTAACATGCGAAAAAATATTTTCTGAAAATGACCCTCCCGCAACAGATTTTCTTGGTTCAGTCTGCAGCCAATGGGAAGAGCCGGCAGAACAGTTTAAGGAAAATGGAATAAGGTCAGTAATAATCAGGACTGCAGTTGTTCTTGAAAAAACGGACAGTGCCCTTTCAAAACTGATGATGCCGGGGAAATATGGGTTTCTCGTTCAGGCGGGGAGTGGACGTCAGTATATGCCATGGATCCATATCAATGACCTTTGCAATATTTATCTGAAAGCCATCAGCGATTCAGAGATGAACGGAGCATACAATGCGGTATCGCCTCAGCATGTAACACATAGCGAGTTTATGAAAACTCTTGCTCATGTTATGAAAGGGAAATTTATCTTCCCGCCGGTACCAGGTTTCATTTTGAAAACAGTTCTGGGCGAGATGTCGGACGTTATCCTTAAGGGAAGCAGGGTCTCTTCGGAAAAGGTAAGAAATTCGGGTTATACCTTCCGGTATGATAATCTGAAAGAAGCCCTTCAAAATGTAATTTACGGATAATTTTCTGCTATTTTCCCCCTATTTGCATCTCTGCCACCCTGAATGTCGGGGAGGCAAATGTCTGATTCAAATCAAGGTCATTTCCCATCATATCGATTGCGTTCAGGATATCAAAAGCATTGCCGGCGATAGTTACCCCTTTCACCGGTGAAACAATTTCTCCGTTTTCAATCCAGAAACCGCTTGCCCCTCCGCTAAAATTGCCACTTACAGGGTCGATGCCATAACCTGTCACCTCCTTAAGAAGCAGCCCTTTCCTGGTATTGGCAATTATCTCCTTTTGTGTCTGTTTTCCTGCTTCAAGACAGAGGTTATGAGTTCCGATTCCCGGCAGGCTGCTGAAACCGCCCCTTGAAGCATTACCGGTACTTTTTACTCCGGCCCGTTTTGCAGCATTTACATTATAGATAAAGCTTTTAAGGATCCCGTTCTGAACAAGAATATTCTTTATGGTTGGAACTCCTTCCGCATCAAAAGGAGCACTTCCAATCACCCTGGCTCTTGTTCCGTCATCGGTAATTGTGAGCAATGCTGATGCAAATTGTTTGTTCAGGTGGTCCTTCAGGAAGCTTGCCCCCTGTAAAACACGTTCTCCGTTTATTGCAGCAATAATACCTCCGAGAAGTGATCGCGCAACCTCCGGATCAAATATTACTGCAGCTCTCTGGGTTTTAATCATCACAGGATCAATAAGTTCCCATGCCCGCCGTGAAGCAATTGCTGCAATTTCTTCGAGCGATTTAAGATCTGCAAAAAAGACTCTTGAACAATATTCTCCTCCTGTGTTTTTCTGATTCCCTTTTTCAGCAACCACACTTACACCAAGAGAACAACCTGAGGATTTGTAGCTTTTCAAAAGTCCATTTGAATTTGCAATGAAGATCTCTGATTCTCCTTCTCCATAGCCGGCTCCCGAACTTTTTGTTATTCTGGAATCTTTCATTGCAAGTTTTTCGAGCTCCAGGGCCATTGCGATTTTTTTATCCATTGGCAGCGAGGAAATACCTGCATCATATAAACCCTCAACAGCTGTTACCCCTTTGTCATCTGTAAGAACATTATTTTCATCCGGGGAGGATAACTTTGCAAAGGCAATAGCTTTTGAAATTGTATCTTCAAGAGATCTGTCGCTGAAATCGTTGCAATGGCTGAAGCCCATCTTTCCGTCAACAAAAACCCGGAATCCTGCTCCCTGGGATGAGGCCTCTTCGATAGTCTCAATCTCCGATTTAAGCACCTGTATTGAGAGGTTTCTGTTTGATTCAATAAAGACCTCTGCTGAATCTGCTCCAAGAGAGAGACTTTTCTTAACCAGTTTTGCTGCTAAATCTATATAGTTCATAATTATATCAGTTGAATATTTTAACTATGCTTTACTTCCACCAACATTTATACCTCTTATTCTTACAGTCGGCTGACCAGCTGAGACTTCAGCTGCCTGACCTTTTCCACAAATACCCGGGCCAAAGTCAAGGTCGTTTCCAACAGCATCAATATTTGAAATTACATCCATACAGGATCCTATTAAGGTTGCACCTTTTATAGGGTTGGTTTTCCTGCCATTCTCAATCATATAGGCTTCGCGACAGGTAAAGTTAAACACCCCTGTTATTGGATTAACACTTCCTCCGCTAAGGCTTTGAACATAAATACCTTTTTTGGTAGAGGAGAGAATATCGGCAGGGTTATCTTTTCCCTGATCGATGAAGGTATTTGTCATTCTGGGTATTGGCATATATCTAAAGGACTCCCTCCTCCCGTTTCCTGTGCGGGTCAAAGAAAGCTGTTTTGCACTGAGAATGTCGGTCATGAATCCTTTCAGCACACCCTTTTCAATAAGGACATTACGTTTGGCTTCTGTTCCCTCATCGTCATAGTTAATTGTTCCGCGGAAATTAGGAAGAGTACCATCATCAACCATTGTAAAACAGTCACTGGCAACTTTTTGTCCGGTTTTTCCGGTAAATGCTCCTATCCCTTTGGCAATATTATCGGCTTCGAGAGGATGGCCTACAGCTTCGTGAACAAGAACTCCTCCCCAGCCGTTTTGCATAACAACATCCATAATACCTGCAGGAGCCTCTTCTGCACCAAGCATTGCAATTGCTTCCCGTGCTGCATTTCTTGCAACTGTTTCAGGAGTAACATCTTCAAACATCTCAAAGCCAGAATGATTGGATAATCTTTCACGTGCCATGTGACGGGCTTTTCCATCATCACTCATCGCCTGAACAATAAAAAAGAGAAGAGGCAGTTCATCCCTTAGGTAAATGCCTTCGCTGGTAGCAATAACCCTTCCTCTTATTTCATCATAATAATCAACCATTGTCATTTTAATTCTTGCGTCATAATCTTTGGCCGCCTGATCGGCTCTTTTTATGATTTCAATTCTTTTTTCATCAGCAATTTCGCCAAGAGGTTGTTTAACAGTAACAAAGGAAGGGTAACTGGTTTCTGTTATATTAACCGGCTTGATCTGATTTCCGTTGCGGGCGACATAAGATGCCACCTCAGCTGCTCTAAATAATTTCTCTTCTGTTATCTCATCTGTATAGGCATATCCGGTCTTATTACCTGATATTACCCTTACGCCGGCACCCTGGCTTATTCCGTAAAGTCCGCTTTTAAACCGCGATTCTTCCATTACTATCTGCCTCGAAATACGACTTTCCAGATAAACATCTGCAAAATCTCCTCCTTTTTCAAGAGCTCTGGAGATTACTTTCGACAGCATCTCTTTATCCATATCCATGCCCGATGAAGTTTTAACTCCATTTTTACACGATATTAGCTGAGTAAGCAGAGCCGGTGTTGCTGCAACCAGCAATCCTCCTTTCATACTCAATTCCAGGAACTTTCTCCGGGGAATATCCCTGACTACATGCTTTTCCATATTCATTTTAAACTGTTTTGAGTTTCTCAATTTTTACTTGAAAAGACAATATGAGGATCCATAATTTTTTACATGAACTCATTGATTTAGAATTCGGTGAGCACTGCATAGGATTAAGTGCATCTGGAATATTTTTAGAGTTTCCTCCGGAAATCAAAGATGTCCCGGTGTGTCAGCCGCGCTTGGAAATAATCTCGAGCTTTTCAACATCAACCACCTCAATGGTCTTTCCGAAGACCCGTATAATCTCCTCTCTTTTAAAGTCAGATAATGTTCTTATAACGTTCGCTGTGCTCATTCCGATATAGTCTGCAATCTCTTTTCTGGAAACAGGAAGGTCGAATACCCTGGAATTATAAATTTCTTTTGTGAAGTAGAGCAGAACAAAAGCCACTCTGCCTACAAGGTTTTTCTGACGAATATCGAGGGTTTGATTAATGATCTTATCATTTATCTTGGAAATTTTTGTAAGAAGCCCCATTGCAAAACCTCCGTTTCGCAAAAAAAGCTCTTTTATAAAGTCGAGTTTTACAATACAGATAACGGAATCTTCAAGAGCAGAAACAGAGTACTGATATTTTTCTTCTGAAAAAATGCTCATATTACTTACAAATTCGAAAGGTCTGGTTATTGTGATAACCTGTTCTTCTCCTCTTGAAGTTCTCCGGTAAAGCTTTACAAGTCCGCTTTTAAGATATTTAAATGAGGTAATTTTTTCTCCTTCGTGATTAATTACTTCACCTTTACGAAAAAACTGATCTTCTTTGTTATTGCATAATTCTTCTATTGATGTATCATCCAGAAAAGAAAATACAACATCCTTAAACTCGCATTGTGCACAGACGCAACCCCCTTTTTTTTCGCTCACTTTAAAAATTTTCCACAAATTTATCACTTTCCTGATGATATTATCAAATTTCAATTTGTTTTATTGCCAAATTTAGCCCTATTTTGAAAGTTTAACATTAAATATTGAGTCCACTCCGAAAAGTCGGTGCGAACGGATTTAATAAATTATTTTTACATAAAAATTACGATATTACTTTGAATATCAATAATATAAGTTGTTTTATTCATTTTTTTTGTTATATTTGTTTCGATAAGTAAAG
>CAIJYD010000024.1 GCA_903824785.1 uncultured Bacteroidota bacterium | reverse complement strand
CCATTTGGTTATTGTTCCTGTATAATCCGCAAAGGTTAATACACCACTGGTACTACCCGAACAGATTGTTGTGCCGCCGGTAACTGAGCCTCCGACCGTGGCCGCGTTTACTGTTACTGTTATTCCGGTTGAATTTGCAGCATCACTGTCGCCGCTCTTTACAACCGCCCTGAACTGGGTTGTTGCTGTTAAGGCTCCGGAGGTATAGGTTGCTGCAGTGTTTGTTATATCTGTCCATGATGTGCCATCTGTCGATGACTGCCATTTGGTTATCGTTCCGGTATAATCGGCAAGGGTTAATACACCACTGGTACTGCCCGAACAGATTGTTGTGCCGCCGGTGACTGCTCCTCCGACAGAGGTAACGCTAACGGTCATTTTTAAAACATTTGATACTGCTGCACCTGTCCAATCGCTCTTGCACGATACCCGTGTAACACGTTTGTACCATGTATCCTGAGTGATTGATGCGGGATCATAAGTGAGTCCGCTGCTACCGGCAATATCTTCAAAACCTTCTGTGCTGCTTGTTGTTGACTTCATCCATTTCCCCTCGAGCGTACCGGTATGTCCGGTTGGATCTGAAACACTTGTTATCAGAGCCGGATCGAATGGAGAAGCTCCTGTCTGGTCAGCTGAAATTGTGCCGCCAACGGTTGGATTGGCACATAATAACTCGCCCAAAGCAAAATCGCCAAAGTCGGAGAGAAGCGCTGAATTGGTATAATTTGGCGTTGTGGTGGACTTCGATTCAATGACTCCCCCCGAACTCTTTTTCAAAATAACAACAGGTTTGGTAGGGGAATATCCTGTAGCATCGAGCGAAACATAATATTGAGGATCGCTTCCGCCAGTCTGGCTAATAGCCCAGTAGCGGTTCGAGGTTAACAAAGTTGTGTTGGCCGGCAGTGTTCCTGTTAATCCGCTCTCAAATTGTTCGGCTGTTACAACGCTGGTGCCTGTTACAGCCGTATAGTTAAAGGTTACCGGACGGTAATTTCCACCCTTGCCAATGGGGAAGGTTTTTGATCCTGATGCGCTAAAAGTCTGTGCCAGTTTACCATTTATATATTTGGCAGTGCCGGCGTTTGTGATGCTGCCCGATGCGCCAATGACAGCCGAATAAGCTCCGGTTGTGAGTAATCCGTTTTGAAAATCGAGTATGCCATTGGTGGTGATGTTGCTTCCCAGGGTAATGCCGGCAGCATTGTTCAGCGTGAGCTTGCTGAAGGTGTTGGTGCCTGTGCCGCCAACAGACTGAGCCACCGAACCGTTAAGGGTTACGGTACTGCCACTTGCAGAGCTGAGCGTACCGTTGTTGAGCCAGCTGCCGCTTACCGGTAGTACGCTGGCTGCAGTAAGCGTGAGCGTTGCTGTGGAAGTAATGGTAAGGTTGGCCATTGAAGCAGTGTTGGCGGCACTCTCGCTCTTAAGGGTAAAGTTACCGCCATCGACCACCCAGTAGGTGCCGCTCTGGCTTACGATATGCGCACCGGAGTTGTTGATGCTTTGCCCCTGCAAGGCGAAGGTAGATGCAACAAGGGCAAGGATTGATATTAATTTCTTCATTTGGCTCTGTCTGAAATGATTCAATTTTCGGGTAATAAGGTATTCTTGTTTTATCGTTTGTTGCTTTTCTTTCTGCTGTGCTTCATCATTTTTCTTGTACCTGCTATAGTTGCCTGCCTAAGCGCTAAAAAGACCGGATGGCACGCACGTACTTTGCTTCGTCCATCATATGTGAATGTCCAGCGTCGCCAGTGCCGAACCACACTGACCAAGCGTCATAGTATTGTGCCCCATCAAACTCGGTAGAGCTTATATAGGATGCATCAGTAAAACCGCCAAAACCAAGCACCTTCAAGGCATAAAGTTTGGATAATTCATCCTGACTTGGCAAATACCAGTCGCTATAACCTCCTAAATCTAAATCATAACACAATTTAGCTGCATAGCTTCCCGCTCCTAGAACGGTAACAATGGTAGTCGTGTTTGCATTTCCTGTTCCTATGACAATTCCTTTTGCTCCTATATGTTTTGCATCAGATGCATAACGTGAGGTAGCACTCTGGTCGCTTGAGGCTGCTATTAAGCCATGCAAGCCACTGCCATCAATGTAGGCAATTATGCCACCACCGTATGATTGTCCTATAGCGAATACCGTGGTAAAGCTAACCTGAGTTCCATAGGTTGTACCAACACTATTGGTAGCATAAGCTCTTACATAATAGAGCGTATTTACGGTTAAGCCTGTAATTGAGCTTGAATACGAACCTGTGGTTCCGCCATCCGTAGTTTTGGAACTTCCTGTTGTAGGACCAGTTGTTGTGCTCCAGCAAACACCTCTTGCGGTTATTGTTGCTCCGCCATCGGATGTTACATTACCTCCGCTTGTTGCCGTAGCGTTTCCTATTGAAGAGGCTGCGGTAGTTGCTGCAAGGGTGGGGAGTGTATTCGTTGTAAAGGTCAGATCGCTTCCATTGGTGATACCAAGAGAATTTTCTGCTATTACCCTGAAATGATAAGTGACACCTGATGTCAATCCGGTTATGGCAGCACTTACACTTGTACCAGTGCTACCTGTTACAGGGCTCTGCGATGGTGTGACTGTGGTTCCATAGCTAGCGGTTGTTCCCCATTCAAAAGTTACCACTGAAGATAAATAATTGGCGTTCACCGTACCATTTATTGTTCCGCCTGTTGATGATAGACTTGTTGCTGCTGTAGTTGTTGCCGTAGGTGCCAGGCCTAGGGTAGTAAATGTAACCTCCGCGCCATAAGTTGTTCCAATACTGTTGGTGGCATAAGCTCTTACATAATATAGAATGTGTGGTGATAAACCAGTTATTGAGCTGGTAAACGACCCTGTGGTTCCGTCATCTGTTGTTTTGGAATTTGCTGTAGTAGGAGCTGTTGCTATGCCCCAGCATACGCCACGGGCTGTAATAGTTGCTTTGCCATCGTAAGTTACATTACCTCCACTGGTTGCAGAGGTAGTTGTTATTGAGGCTGCCGTTGTTGTTGCTGCAAGTGTTGGTACTACTGCCAGTGTTGTTAAACTCACCTCGGTTCCATAAGTTGTACCGCCATTGTTTGTAGCATAAGCTCTTACATAATAAGTGGTAAAATCGGCCAGACCTGTAATTGCGCTTGTAAACGAGCCTGTTGTTCCGCTATCTGTTGTTTTGGAACCAGCTGTTGTAGGACCGGTTGTTGTGCTCCAGCAAACACCTCTTGCGGTTACTGTTGCTCCGCCATCGGATGTTACATTACCTCCGCTCGCTGCCGTGGCATTTGTTATTGTGCTTGCTGCAGTTGTAGCGGCAAGTACGGGAACTGATGCTAACGCAGCTCCTCCAATCATATTTGTCCAGATAGTTCCGTTAAACACCTGAACTTCGCCCGATGTGCCGCAGTTGTTACACCATACTATCAAACCTGCCACAGGAGATTCTATAGCTGTTTTCTGTACATAGGTCATTCGTGGTGGCAAAAAGCCTTTTGTAGTTGAACTGACATCGAGAATGGCACTCGCGTTGGGGGTTGAGCCATCGGAGTTAATGCCTACGCTTTGTGCGAAGGTGCCTGCAGTTATTAACAACGCGGCAATGAGGAGGAGGAGGTTTTTCATATCGATTAATTTATTACATTTCTTTTATAAGCAATTCTTTCACAATAATTGGGATTTTTTCAAAATCATCCTCTTTCGAAAAGAAATAGTCGGCACCGGCTTCCATTGCCAGCTGCCTGTTATAACCCGATGAATATAAAGTAAGGATAATAAAGGTGGTAGTATGGTTCTCTTTCCTGATCTCACTTAAAACATCGAGTCCGGTCATCCCCGGAATATTAACATCGACAATAGCAAGATTGGGGTTCATTGTTTGTATGGCTACCAGCGTATCCGTTCCGTTTTTGCACGATGCCACAATCTCCACCTGCCCATAGCGGCTAAGCATCTCTTGCAGTGTTTCAAGAATCAATTCGGAATCGTCGGCTATTAATACCTTCACTGTTATGATAATTTAAACAGTCAAAAGTATAGGGTAAGGAGGAACTGTTTTGTAAGATATGGTTTAAAGTTTTGTACGAAATGTCTTACAAGAGTGTAAGAAATTTCTTACAAAGAGTGGGTTTTACATTACTTTTGGAGAAATGGAGTGCGGTTTGTGCCGAAGGTGCTGACCGACGGTAGAGCGTAAGTAGCGTGGGGTAACGTTAAGTTGAAGGGGTTGAAGAAGTTGAAAAGATTGAAGGCGGTAGGCTAAAACAATTGGTTTACTTAGTTTCGGAGTGATGAGGGGAGTGAGGCGTTTTTGATGGTCTCTTTTACTTCAGAGATGATTCTTTCAGCTATTTTTACTGGCAATGAAACGGCTTTTGCCACTTCAATGCAATCAGATAATGATGGTTGCCCTTTTCCATTGACTGTTGTGGCATGATTGCCGTTAAAACCATCCGAGGGTAAAAGATCATATGCCGGTGAAACCTTCCAGTGTCCGCTTCTGCATACAAAAGAAAAATTTTTGGCATGATCGTCTTTATTACCAATAATTATATTGAAAACCATCTGACGGAATAACTTCTCCACTTCATTGAGATCGCGGGTGAGGATCAGTGCAGTTTTTAACAAGTCGTTGTAATCCATTGATGGAAGCCTATGACTTGCATACAGAAGCCCCGCAGCAGAATGCACGTGGATCCGTTTTCCTGTCTCACGATCAAAACGCCTTACTCCAAAATACTTCCTTTCGAAAAGATCTGTTTCGGCCATTTCAATTCCACATTTTTTTGCCAGGAGAGAATATTCATATTCTATCAAACCCACATCCAGAGGATCTGATGATGCCCCAAATTTAATCAGCCATTCCTTACCATCGATGCTGACCATCACTTTTGGCCTGGCACCTCCGGAAGAACCTGCCTTATTCACCATCTCCTCAATTGATCCTGTATATTCGTCATTCAGGATCTTTTTCACTTCGTCGGCATAAAAACTGATGGGGCGAAGGACTTCGGTAAAAGTGTTGTTACAGGCAGGCCGATAGATAAGCGCACCCATCCCACTCTCCCCTACGAGACTTAGTCTATCGAGTTTAGTAAGGTTACCTGGTTTGATGCCACTGCTAACCAGCCATCGGTCAATCAGCAGTTTTCCCCAACCATCAGGAAGGCTGTCGTCAAAAACACCGAAAAGCCCCCCAAATGGCTCAGCTCTGGCAGTAAACAGTCCACTTTTTAAAGGCAGATAAAAAGGAGAGACGGAGTAACCTGTACGAATCCAATCAGAATCATACTCGAACAAACAGCGTTTGTCTGGTGAAAGAGCCAGCCTGCCCAGACGTACGGAGTCGAGGAAAATCTCAATTAATTTTAAATTTTCAACCATTACGCTTCCCTCTCTGCCTCTTTTTAGTTGAGAATTTCAGAGCCTGATCAATGTTTTCAAATTGCCGGCGTGAAAAGAGTAAGGCAAATTCCTCGGTAGCATCCAACACTACTGCCAGCATTAATAAATGCTTAAGTGAAATCTCATAATTTCTCTCAAAACGCTTAAGAGTACCAAGACTAACTCCTGATTTTCTTGCCAGGTTAAGTTGCGTAAGGTTCATTTCAAGTCTGCGTTCTCGTATGCGTTTCGATATTTCTCTGGCTATGGCCGGAGGGCTAAATGCATCAAGAACAAAATCATTATCAGCTAATATATTAATCATTAATAGCCAATTATAAGTTAGTAGCTAATATATTATACAAATATACTACTTTTTTGAGATGATTTACAACAGGGAAGGTTAATTTTTGGCGGAAGGCGGGGTTGAAGAAGTTGAAGGGGTTGAAAAGGTTGACAAGCTAAATCAGACTATTCCCCATGCAGTACCAGGTAAGCTCAATGTTTTTTGACAGTACCATCTTCTCCATGATCCGTGTTCTGTAGGTTCCCACGGTTTTGTTGGATATAGAGAGTTCGTTTCCTATTTCCAAAAGCGACTTTCCATTGGCAAGGCTAATCATTATCTCAAACTCCCGGCTCGAAAGTGAATCATGTTTCTGCAAGGGTTTATCACCGGAAAGTTCCTGTACAAGAATAGCCTCCACAGATGATGAAATATATTTCCCCCCATCCGATATTTTTATTACTGCGTCCAGCAGTTCTTCCATTGCCGTATCTTTTGTAAGGTAGCCCGATGCTCCGAGCTTAATGGCACGTAAGGCAAATACTTCAGGCTGATGCATGCTTAACATCAGCACATTGGTTGACGGCCATTTTTCTTTTATCTTTTGAAGGACATCCATTCCATTCAGTCCCGGAAGTGAGATATCAAGTATGACAATATCGAAAGCACCTTCCTTTATTAACGCAAATGCTTCATCTGAATCGGCTGCCTCTTCAATTAATATCACTCCCGGGAGTTGCTGAAGAATCTGCCCCAGCCCGCCGCGGACTATTTTATGATCGTCACAAATGAGAATTTTCATATGTTCACTATTGAATTATCAGGTATAACAACTTTTATTACGGTACCCTGCCCGTTTTCACTGTAAATTTCAAATGATCCTCCCAGCGAATGAGCTCTTTCTTTCATGCTTATAATACCCCACGATGTTTTTGACTCTATTTCAGCTTTTTTTATGCCGGCACCATTATCTGAAATCCTGAGAATGATAGAATCATCAGTCTTGTTCAATGCAATATAGACCCGGGTAGCCTTTGCATGCCTCGAAATATTGGTCAGTGATTCCTGTATTATTCTGAAAATAATCAGAGAAGAATCAATTGGCATGGCCAGGTGGGGATGAATTGTAAGAGTAATCTCAACTCCGTTTCTCTCTGCAAATTCTTTTGTGTAAAATTGTATTGAAGCCTCAAGACCAAGATCATCAAAAATCTCCGGTCTCAGCTTGGCAGTTATTCTCCTAACCGACGTGATTGTATCGCTGACCATTGAGGTAACTTTGTCTACTTTAGCAGCTATCTCAGTACCGGAAACACTCTGCTTAATAAATCCAAGATGAATTTTAATTGCTGTAAGAGACTGGCCAAGATCGTCATGAAGATCCCTTGAAATAGATTCTCTTTCACTCTCCCTTGCTTTTTCAGTATGCTTTGCCAGAAGGTGCATCTGTTCCATAGCGATTTTCTCTTCCAAGGCACGCCTCCTTTCTGTAATATCGGCAGCAATGCCATAATAACCAGCAAAAGTATTTGTTTCATCCATAAAAGGAACTGCGCTAGAGGTGTGCAGGAACCATCTTCCATCCTTGTGCCTTACCCTGTACTCAATTCCTTCCGCCCGCTTACCGCTTTCAATTACATTTTGCAACCAGACCAGACACGCAGGCAGATCATCAATATGTACAAACCCCTTGAATGATTTCCCAATAACCTCATTTACAGGGTGGCCGAGAAGTTCGGTCCATACGGGGGAAACATAAGTAAATATTCCCGCAGCTGAAATTGAATAAATAATGTCGTGGCTTCGCTCAATGAGAAGGCGATACATCTCTTCGCCACCCTGCAAAGTTTCAGTACTCTGTCCGGGTACATTTATAATGAACTGTCCCGAGGATTGTTCTGTTTTCATTAATAGAGCTTTTGAATACTGTAAAAATACAACTGATAAATAACAATCCTTGTAAGGGAAACGCTCAATCTTCTGTAGGGGAAATACTACACTGTGTAGGGGAAATACTACAAGAATATACCTGAAGACCCAATTTTTCAAAAACATAATTGCGTCATGCCGCATACCACAAGCCATTTCTCCAGAAGTTTGAATTGCCTCTTCAGGAACTCACCCCCTTAATCCTTCAAAAGTAGGGGAAACTTCCATTAACTTTGGAACCAGCGATATGGCAGAATAATCAACCACCCCGGCCGCAGATAAAGATCTGCAATAAACTTATTATTTTTTGTTGCGTCCACCCCTCCTTCAAAAGTAGGGGAAAGTTCCATTAACTTTAGAACCAGCGATATGGCAGACTAATCAACCACCCCGGCCGCGGGGAAACGTCTGTTTAACTTTCGACTTCCGAATGAAAATTATTGAGGATAATTGTTTAGTTTTGGAGAAAATAATACAGTAAACTATGGAGAACTACAGCAGCCATCCCCTTTACGGCAAACAGAATATTGACAGTGCAATGAATTTATTATGGGAGTTTTACAAGAAAAATTTCCTTTCATTGTTTCTTATTTCCCTTGTTATGTCACTAATAATTCAATATGTCTCAACCTTTATCAATGTCAAAGAGCTGCAATCTATGACCGATCCGGTACTTATGCTCAATAAATTAAAGGATTATATTGTGCCTATTGTGATAATATCGATTCTGAACCTTCTCTTTACAACTATCCTCCAGTACCATATTATCTACAAACCGCTGAACAGTGAAAACAATATTTTTGTCTCGGCAAAAAAATCAATGAAGTATTTAATTCCATACCTTATATTAATGGTTCTTCTTGCCATTGCCGGAACAATTGCAATTATCCTGGGAATAATTGCCCTCGTCATCGGGGTCTTCTTTTCCGTATTATATATAACAACACTCTACTGTTTTATACTGCCGGTATTGATGGTTGAAGATCCCGGCATAGGAAGAACCATAAGCAGAACAATCACTCTTGCTCACAGGAATTTCTGGGCTAACATTGGCTGGGTAGCCGTTTTTATTATTATCATTCTTGTCGTTTCACTTATGCTTTCAGGGATTATCCTTATCCCGTTTACGGGCGGGTTTATTAAGGCAATCCTGCATCCTGATGATACTTCAACTCTTGTCGATATTACAACTAATCCACTGTTCAATATTCTTTCTGCAGCAGTAAATGCCCTTACTATTCCTTTAATGCCGATATTTGCAGCTATTCTCTATTTTAATGGTAAAGCAGGAGAAGAACAGGGTGAGACTTATTCATCGGAAAATTCAGAAAATGGCAGGGTAAGGGTCGAAGATCTCTATGCAAAACCTTATTCGGATGACCATCCTGATAATCCGGATAATAAAGGATGATTATTTTCACCGATATTTGGGTGACTATACCGCAATAATAAGCTGCAGAGCAGCATGATATTTGTAGCGAGGAGTTTGTACCGATGTATAAAAGCTGCAGAGCAGCGTAATATTATCTGCTGAGATTTTAAGGTTTTATCGGACAATAATATATATATTTTGTATTTTGTCAGAAATTTTTCTGAATAAAATGGGGAAGCAAATTCAGATTCTGGTTTTTACGTTTATCCTTTTTGCATTAACTAAGTATGCATCAGGGGTAACGGCATACCCATACCCTGTAAATATCAATCAAACAGATGGTACCAGGATTACCATTATCCTTAAAGGTGATGAGTTTGTAAAATGGGCCAGGACTGTTGATGGTTATTCAATAATGCGCAACACCAAAGGTATTTTTGAATATGCGGTATCCGACTCCAAAGGTGATATGGCTCCTTCGGGCATAGCAGCAAGAAATGAATCTGAGAGAAGCCTGGCTGATAATCAGTTCCTCGGCAAAGTTCAAAAAGGACTTATCTATTCTACCGAACAGATAAGGATAATGAAAAGCATCGCAGGGATGTATAAAAAGGGTTCACAGAAATCGTTTTCCGCATTCGGCAGTAAAAAGCTGGTATGTATCCTGATCGGCTTTCAGGATAAGGGTTTCACAAAAAACCAGACTGAATTTACAAACCTCTTCAACCAGGTTGGCTATATTACAGGAGGCGCCGCCGGCAGCGTAAGGGATTATTACACAGAAACCTCTTACAAACAGCTTGATTTAACAGTAACGGTTGCCGGTCCTTATACTGCTGCGAATAATATGAACTTTTACGGAGCCAATAATTCCACTGATGATGATGTGAGGCCTCGCGAACTTGTTACGGAAGCTGTAAACCTTGCCGACGCTGCAGTAAATTATGCCGATTTTGACAATGATAATGACGGTACTGTCGATGGTGTATATGTTATCTATGCAGGTTTTGGTGAAGAAGCCGGCGGAGATGCAGACTGTATCTGGGCACATGCCTGGGAAATTTCACCTGTAACAAAAGACGGCAAAAAAGTTATAAGCTACTCCTGCTCTCCGGAGTTAAGAGGAAACAGTGGTTCCGCAATAACACATATAGGGGTTATATGCCATGAGTTTGGCCATGTACTAGGAGCTTCTGATTTTTATGATACTGACTATGAGACAAGTGGTTCTTATACAGGAACAGGAAACTGGGACCTGATGGCTGATGGTTCGTGGAACAATGATGGTATTTCACCTGCTCACCAAAACCCTTATACAAAAATATATGTTTTTGGATGGGCAACTGCAACCACATTAACTACTGGCACAAATATTACCCTTTCCAATGCCGCGCAGAACAGAACCAGCTTTTACAGGGTGAATACCTCTACTGCAAATGAGTATTTTCTTATTGAAAACCGGCAACAACTGCAATTCGATGGGTATATTCCCGGACATGGAATGATAATATACCATGTCGACGGAACATTTATTGAACAACATCTGAATAACAATGACATTAATGCAGGCAGCCATCAGGGAATGTATCCTGTTTGTGCCAGTGCGACGGGAAACCCTCCTTCAACCTATGGAGTAATTGACAATGGCGGATTGCCTTACCCGGGAACAGGGCATAAAACATCTTTCACAGATACAACTATTCCCTCCTCAAAATCCTGGGCCGGCAGCAATACTGCTCTGCCTCTGCTCAATATATCCGAGAATAGCACTGCAAAAACTATTTCATTCGGTTTTATAATAAATACTACCACTCCTGTTGTAGCAACAACATCATTTTCTTCTATCGGTTCAACTACTGCAATAAGCGGAGGCAATGTAACTGCTGACGGTGGTGCAGCCATTACTTCAAAAGGCGTTTGCTGGAGTACCTCTTCCGGACCCACGGCAGCTCTTCTGACTAAAACTTCCGATGGGAACGGGATTGGCATTTTTACAAGCAACATAACAGGACTGACAGCCGGAACAACTTATTATGCCCGGGCATATGCCACAAGCTCTGCTGAAACAGGTTATGGAACAGAAATCAGGTTTGTTGCCAACTCACTTACCCCTCCATTGGCAAAACCGGCAACAAATGTCCTTCAGACAACCCTCTATGCAAACTGGAGCAGCACAGCATCCGCAACCGGATACAGGCTGGACATGTCCACCAGTAACCTTTTTACCACATTCGTTTCAGGCTTTGCAGATAAAGATGTTGGTAATGTCACTTCATTCCAGATTACCGGATTAACTGCAAAAACAACATATTACTATCGCATAAGAGCTTATAACACAGGCGGAACAGGTTTCAACTCAAATATATTAACCGTAAAAACATTATCTGTGGCTTCAGTAGTACCAGAAGTATTAACTGCCTCTTCCTGCAATGTGAAGGTAACCCTTAGCTGGGGGAAAAGCACAGGCTCTGATTTTACCCGCTATCGTATTTATGGAGGTACTTCGACTAATCCGGTTACAAAAATAGATTCGTCAACAACATCTATATCAGACACTTTTAAAATCCTGACAGGACTCACCAGAGGCAGGGTTTATTACTTCAGGGTAACTGCAGTGAACCTTGATGGTGCTGAAAGCGCTTTCAGCATTCAAAAGCAGGTAACCGTGATAACCGGGATAATACCTGTTATCAAGGCTAAATGGGGAGATGTGCTTATCTGTTCGGATTTAAAAGATTCGATAAGCAGCTACCAGTGGCTATATGGCAGTTCTAAGATATTAAATGCCGTTAATCAATACTATGCAAGTAACAAAAAGGCCGGAAGCTACAGTGTTGAAATCATTGATAAAAACGGATGTAAAAACTCCTCAAATATAGTTTCAATATCAGGGACCAAATCTCTTTCAGTTTACCCTAACCCTGCATCTGAGAGCTTTGCATTACGTTTAAATGAAGAATCAGAGGGAAAAGCCGTTATCAGATTATTAAATTCGTCAGGAATAAAAGTGATGGAATTGCAAACTAAGAAGGGAAGTGAGGAACTGCTAAAGGAGATCCCTGTCAGTAATCTGGATAAAGGGATCTATATCGTTCAGGTGCTTATGAATGATAAAGAGCTCTATTCGGTAAAGATCATTGTTTCAAAATAAATGGTGAAAAGGAACAACAATGCTTAAGATGAAACCAATATCAACATATATCAGACTACTCCTCATCACCGCCGTGACTCTATTCTGTTTTCAGAATGATATTTTTTCCCAGGAAGAAGAGGTTGTTCCACCGGAACGACCGGGGTTCTATTTTGGCTTTAGCGGCGGACCCATTCAAACTGATATTTATAATGCAATAACCCTCAATGGCTCAGAGATTTTTTATACCAAACAGAACTCTTACTCCGGTTCGGTGGAATTTGGATACTACTTTTCAAGATTCTTTGGATTTTCCTCAGGAATAGATTTCAATTCCTATAAAGCTCTTCTCACCCTTGATACCTATCAGAATAATAATATTACTACCGATTCTGAAAAAGAATCATATGAACAACAGGTTACAGGGTCAGGAATTTCTGAGATGCAGAAAGCGGATTTTATTTCTCTTCCGTTCTCCATTATTATCAGGATCCCACTCGGAAAAACATTGGGGATCTTCCTTCAGCCCGGCGTGAATATAGCTAAACCTGTAAACAATAGTTACAGTAGCAGCGGCTCTTTCACCTATAAAGGGTATTACCCTGCCTATAATGTTCTTCTTGAGAACCTGCCGGCTTATGGTTTTCCTGTCGGTAAAAGCACCACTGCAGAAGGAACAATGGAACTCAGTCCGTTCAATTTCAATGCAGTTGCTTCAGCCGGAATTGATTTCATGATTCATAAGAAAGTTCTGTTTGGTGTGGCTGCCTGCTATTCCAGATCGCTCACAGGAATCTCTGATAATGCTTCACCTGATACATTCATTCTATCACCAGGTGTGGACCAGATTAACTCTCTCATGGGAGGAACGGCCAGCGCAACAACCGAAGCAATCGGAATAAAGGCTATTCTGAGGATTTATCTGAAATAGTTCTCCGGTTCATTAACCATCCGTTAGTCTAAATATCATTTTCTCCCTTGACATACCCGAAGTTGGCAAGGATCCCGCCATCAACATAAAGTATATGCCCGTTTACAAAGTTGCTGGCTTTTGAAGAAAGAAAGAGAGCTGCATTGGCAACATCTTCCGGTTCTCCCCACCTGCCTGCCGGAGTCCTGGTCATAACAAGATCGTTGAAAGGATGGCCGTTTTCGCGGATAGGAGCTGTCTGGGAGGTTGCAATGTAACCCGGACCTATTCCATTTATCTGGATATTATATTTTGCCCATTCACATGTCATATTCTGTGTCAGCAGTTTCAATCCTCCTTTCGCAGAGGCGTATGCCGATACTGTATTACGTCCGTAAACGCTCATCATCGAACACATATTGATAATCTTGCCGCTGCGCTTTGCTATCATTCCGGGGGCAACACGCTTTGAAACAATAAGTGGTGCAATAAGATCAACATCAATAACCTGCCTGTAGTCAGCTATTGCCATGTCAAGTATAGGAATCCTCTTGATGATTCCGGCATTATTAACAAGAATATCTACAGGGCCAGCTGTTTTTTCGATAAGGGATATTCCCCTGTCAACATCCTCTTCATCAGTAACATTGAATTTCAGGGTAAAGACCTCAAGACCTTCTTTTTTATAACTCTCCCTGCAGCTGATAAGTTTCTCATCCTGTAAATCGTTAACACAAACTTTTGCGCCGGCTTTTGCCAGAAGCATGCCAACTGCAAGGCCAATGCCATGTGTACCACCTGTTACGAGGGCCACTTTTCCGGTAAGATCAAATAAGTCTTTCATATTTAAATAGTTATTTTACTAATCAGCGCTTGCAAGGAACAAGAATATTATTTCAGAGTATCCGGATGACGGACATCCATATCGCTGTAATCGAGGTTTTCTCCTGCCATTCCCCAGATAAAAGTATAATTGGACGTTCCGGCTGCACTATGAATACTCCATGAAGGAGATAGGACTGCCTGTTCATTTTTCATCCAGATATGCCTTGTCTCATCAGGTTCTCCCATAAAATGACAGATTCCCTGTTTCTCAGGTACTTCAAAATAAAAATAGGCCTCCATCCGTCTGTTATGTGTATGTACCGGCATGGTGTTCCATACACTGCCGGGTTTTAGTTCCGTCATTCCCATCTGAAGCTGACAAGTGGTTAATACACTATTAACCAGTAATTTATTCACAGTTCTGTGATTAGAGGCTTCAGGAGTTCCCAGGACAACCACTTCGGCATCTTTTAAAGTTACTTTTTTTGATAAGAAGGTATGGTGAGCAGGTGCAGAATTAATATACAATTTTGCGGGTGCTGAGGGATCGGCAGATTTAAAAACCACATCTTTAGTCTCCCTTCCCAGATATAAAGCCTCTTTATAATCGAGGTTATAGGTCGTGCCCCCTGCTTCAATAACAGCTTTTCCACCAACATTTATAATCCCCATCTCCCTTCTCTCGAGGAAATAGGAAGCTTTGAGATCGCCGGGAGCTTCAAGCTTCAGAGCTTTTTTTACAGGCATAGCACCCCCGACAATATACCTGTCGTACATTGAGTAAACCAGTGATATCTCATCTTCCTGAAAAATAGTCTCAATGAGAAATTCTTTTCTCAGCTTTTCTGTATCATAATTTTTAGCATCATGCGGATGCGCTGCATACCTGAGTTCTGATTTCATATCTTATTTTTAATAAATTGTTGTTCAAAAAAAGTCAGCCAGGGGAACCCGTTTTTCCAAAACAGATATCACACCTACAAGATTCCCTTATCAATAAGTCGTGTAATCTCCGCTCCTGCCATAAGAAATCCGCCAACACCGTATACCTCTGTCATATCACGCGTAACACTTTTGGGATCTGCCCCTATTGGTTGAATAAACCCTACTTTCCCATCGGGCCACACTGAACTAATCATTGATTTCCAGCCCTTTACAATAGCAGGAAGATATTTCTCCTTATCAAGATAGCCGTTATTCACTCCCCAGGCCATTCCATAAACGAAGAATGCTGTAGCGCTCATTTCAGGATTAGGATAGCTTGCCGGATCGAGAAGACTTGCATGCCAGAACCCATCGGCTGACTGAAGTGAGAGAATTTTTGCAGCCATATCCTTGTAAATGGTAACAAAATAATCCTTCTGTTCATATTTTACGGGAACCTCTCTTATAATAACAGGCAACCCTGCAAACACCCATCCGTTTCCTCTTCCCCAGAATATTTTTTTCCCGTTTGCCTCCTTCATTGGGAAATATCTTGAGTCGCGATAATAGAGATGTTCATCCTTATCGTATAAATAGTCGGTGGTTGCCTTATACTCCTGATACATAAAATCAAGGTACTTTTTCTTTCCGGTTTCCTTAGCTATTCTTACCCATACAGTTGGTCCCATAAAAAGTGCATCACACCACGACCATCGCTGTGTTGACCAGTATTTGTCGGTATATAAGAACTCCAGAGAGCCTGTTGCAGGTTCTTTAAGGATCTGATCGAGATGATCCTTAATTGGCTGTATCATCTTCTTATCCTTATACTTACGGTATAATTCAATATAAGCCTGGCCAATACAGTAATTATCAGCATGATACTGGTCAAGTGGATTTTCAGGTATATTATAAGACCATGATTTACTTTCTCCAATACCCTTTACCCACTCAAAATAAGTATCATCTCCTGCAACCTTTGCCCACTCTACCATTCCGGCATAAAGAGCCGCGTTGGTCCAGTCGCCGGTATTATGCAGCAGGGGCGTTCTTATCTGCCAGTCGGCAACAGCTTTGCAAACTTTCTTAATATCAGCTGTATTCAGCTCATCGCTGAATGAAGAGACCATTTTCTCCTGTGAAAAAAGAGAAACAGAACTCATCAACATAATTGTCAATAAAATGTATTTCCTCATTTTTTAATCTTTTTAATTTTGATATCTAAACCAATGGAACCTAACCTGTTGATAAAAAACTCTAAAAATGCCAGCACATCTGATCACTTTTCATTTATCCTGTTTAATATTTTTTTAATAATAATCTTGCTGACTTAATGCAATTTTATTGATTAATTGACTTGAAATTCATATTTTCGTGCACGTTAACGATACAATAATATTCAAATTTAATTAAATTTACAATTCATCTCAAAGATATGAAGTCATTTATTAATGAGAATTTTCTTCTGGGGAATAAAACTGCGGAAAGACTCTATCGCAAATATGCTGAAAATCAACCGGTAATAGATTTTCATTGCCATCTTTCACCTGCAATGATTGCCGAAGACAGGTTATTTGAAAATCTTACGCTTGCATGGCTCGAAGGAGATCATTACAAATGGCGGGCTATGAGAACAAACGGCATTAATGAAAAATTCTGCACAGGAGATGCTTCAGCCACAGATAAATTCAAAAAATGGGCAGAGACAGTGCCTGCAACTGCAGGAAATCCATTATACCACTGGACGCATCTTGAACTTGCGAGATACTTCAGCATCTTTGAACTGCTCTCTCCTTCAACATCAGAAGCGATTTATGAAAAAGCCTCTGCAATGCTAAGGACCAAAGAGTACAGTACCCGTTCATTGATCAGAAAAATGAAAGCAGAGGTTATCTGCACTACCGACGATCCGGCCGACAACCTTGAGCATCATATAAATTTAAAAAAAACATTTGAGATCCCTGTCCTTCCTACCTTCCGTCCCGACAATGTTATTAAGACAGAGGACCCCGGAAAATTCAGCTCTTACATTCAGAAACTGGAACAGGCAGGTGGTATTGAAATAAAGAACTTTGACACACTTGTTGAAGCACTAGACAGCAGGCATAAGTTTTTTCATGAAACCGGAGGCCGTCTCTCTGACCATGGAATGGACCGCTTCTATTATGCTTCAGCTACACCATCTGAGATTAATAATATATTCAGAAAACTGCTCAAAGGGAAAGGCATATCAACAGAGGAGGCTGAAAAATACAAAACAGCTGCCCTTACCGAACTATGCAGGATGAATCATAAGCGTGGCTGGACACAGCAATTCCATGTCGGGGCTATGAGAAACAATAATGAGCGGATGTTCAGGCAAATGGGTCCTGACACAGGCTGGGACTCCATTGGTGTTCCACAGGATGCACTTAAAATGTCAAAATTTCTCAGCGGGCTCGATAACACCGATCAGCTTGCCAAGACCATTCTCTATAATCTTAATCCATCTGATAATGAGATGATGATTACTATGGCCGGAAACTTCAATGACGGTTCTTCAGCCGCAAAGGTACAGTACGGCGCTGCCTGGTGGTTCCTCGATCAGAAATCAGGTATGGAAAAACACCTGAAAGATCTTGCCTCACTCGGACTGCTGAGAAGATTTGTAGGAATGGTCACCGATTCAAGAAGCTTTCTCTCCTACCCCCGCCACGAGTACTTCAGAAGGCTGGTTTGTAATTTTATTGGAGAAGAGGTTGAAAAAGGGCTGATCCCCGATGAAGAAGAACTGCTGAAGCCTTTAATTGAAGGAATATCCTACCAGAATGCCAAAGAGTATTTTGGGTTTGATAATAAATAAGATGCGGAAATACTAAGTCCCCTATAATTAGCCTAATTAACATTTAAAATAACTTACATGAACGAACTGAATTTGAAAGATAAAGTTGCAGTAATAACCGGAGGTGCCGGAATTATTTGCTCAACCATGGCCAGAGCACTTGCCGCTCAGGGTGTAAAAACTGTAATACTTGATCTCAGTAAAGAGGCCGCTGAAAAAGTAGCTCTGGAAATTGAAAAAGAATCCGGCATACCATCCATAGGCGTTGCCGCAAGCGTTCTGGACAAGGCTTCCCTGGAGAGTGCCAAAAAAGAGATTAATGCGAAATTTGGCCCGGTCGATATTCTTGTTAATGGAGCTGGCGGAAACTCCCCTGCTGCTACAACAAAACTTGAAAAGATGGAAGGTACTGAAGATGAGAATCCTGAAGATACTTTTTTCGGACTTCAGATTGAAGGGTTCGACAAGGTATTTGATCTGAACTTCAAAGGAACTCTTATCCCATCAATGGTTTTCGGAATTGATATGGTGAAGAAGAAATCTGGAATTATCCTCAATATTTCTTCCATGAACTCCTACAGGCCTCTTACCAAGATTGCTGCCTATTCCGCCGCAAAAGCTGCTGTTAATAACTTCACACAATGGCTGGCTGTTCACTTTGCAAAAACAGGTATAAGAGTAAATGCAATTGCTCCGGGTTTCCTTCTGACAAACCAGAACAGATTTCTGCTTATCGATGAAAAAACAGGAGGACTTACCGCCAGGGGTAAAAAAATTATCAACGGAACACCAATGGAACGTTACTGCGTCCCTGAAGAATTAACAGGTACACTTATCTACCTTGTCTCGGATTTATCAAAGTTTGTTACCGGTATTGTAATTCCCGTTGACGGTGGGTTTAGTGCTTACAGCGGGGTATAAGTGACACACTTAAAGCCGGATATTGCTTTAACTGAATGACGAATAAATAATAAAAAGATAAAAATGATCTACTATCAATCAGGATCGGAAAATACCGTAATGGGTCCGAATGACATTGAATTCGGCCTCTATTCCGCTTTAGTCAAACTCGGTACAAGGAAGAAAATACTTATTGTTCCTCCCGACATAACCCGTTTTCACTCAAGAGCAGGCGATCTCACCACTCTTATTTATAATTATTACAAGACAGGAATTAAAGATATTCTGCCTGCCCTGGGAACGCACTCGCCAATGACTCCCAATGATCTGAAAGTTATGTTCAAGGGGGTGCCTGAAGAGCTGTTCAGGGTTCATGACTGGAGAAAGGATGTGGTAACAATCGGTACTGTACCCGGAGAGTATATCTCAGAGATAACCAACGGAGCACTCGACTATTCATGGCCCGCACAACTTAACAAACTGGTCTTTAACGGAGGGCACGACCTTATTCTTTCTGTGGGACAGGTGGTTCCGCACGAAGTTATCGGAATGGCCAACTACAATAAAAACCTCCTGATAGGAACAGGCGGTCCGGAAGGAATTAATAAGAGTCATTTTATTGGTGCTGTTTACGGCATGGAGAGAATAATGGGAAAAGCGGTTAATCCGGTGAGAAGCCTGTTAAACTATGCAGCTGCTAATTTCATGAAACAACTGCCTGTTGTATATGTACATACAGTTATTGGCCGCGATAATACAGGAAAGCTTGTTATTAGGGGTCTGTTCATCGGCGATGATGAAGAGGTTTTCAGACTTGCTGCAGATCTATCTGTCAAGGTCAATTTTTCAATACTTGAAAAACCACTTGCAAAAGTAGTCGTGTACCTCGATCCGGCTGAATTCAAAAGCACCTGGCTGGGGAACAAAAGCGTCTACCGGACACGAATGGCAATGGCTGATAATGGAGAATTGATAGTGCTTGCACCGGGGCTTAAAGAGTTCGGCGAGGATAAAGAGATCGACCGGCTGATCAGAAAATATGGTTACAGGGGAACACCCGCAACGCTCCAGTCATTGAAAGAGAACGAGGAGCTGCGCAACAACCTGAGTGCTGCGGCCCATCTTATTCATGGCAGTTCAGAGGGACGGTTTTCAATTACATATTGTCCCGGTCAGCTGACACAGGAAGAGATAGAATCGGTAAATTTCAAATATCAGGACCTTACCGGTATGATGAAAAAGTATAATCCGGAAAAGCTGAAAGAGGGCTTTAACAAAATGGATGACGGAGAAGAAATATTCTATATCTCAAATCCGGCCGTTGGTCTGTGGACTTCAAAAGAAAGATTAACAAATTAATAATAACAGAAATCATCAAATGATAAACTGGGGCATTATAGGTTGTGGCAATGTCACTGAAGTAAAGAGCGGTCCTGCCTTCAACAAGGTAAAAGACTCACGACTGACAGCGGTTATGCGAAGAGACCCTTTTCTGGCTGAAGATTATGCCCGTCGGCATAACGTACCGCGGTTTTATTCAAAGGCTTCTGATCTTATTAACGACAAAGAGATTAATGCTGTGTATGTTGCAACTCCTCCGGGCAGTCATGCTGAATATGCCATTGAATCAATTAAGGCCGGCAAACCGGTATATATTGAAAAACCAATGGCGATAAACCATGTCGAATGCCTGGAAATAATCAAAGCATCGGAAAAGTATAAAGTCCCTGTGTTTGTTGCCTATTACAGAAGAGCTCTACCGGGCTTCCTCAAGGTGAAAGAACTTATTGAAAACGGAACCATAGGAAAAGTTCTCTTTTTTCAGATCCAGCTATTCAAATATGCTTCGGCTGATGAGAAGTCGGGAAATCCACCCTGGCGTGTTGACCCTGAGATCTCAGGAGGCGGCCATTTCTTCGATCTTGCATGTCATCAGCTTGATTATTTCGATTTCTTATTCGGTCCCATACAAAAAGTGAAATCATTTGCATTAAACAATGCCGGTTTATACAAGGCTGAGGATCTGGTTACTGCAGAATTTATTTTCCCTGAAAATATTATAGGAACAGGTACCTGGTGTTTCACCGTTTCACCCGAAAGCAACAGGGATATAATAGAGATAACCGGAGACAAAGGGTCAATCAGGTTTTCAACTTTCAGCTTTGAACCAATAATTGTTACCAATGGCTCCGGTCGCCTTGAAATAATAAACGAAAGACCTGAGCATGTTCAGCTTAACCTGATTGAAAAAATAGTGCAGACTCTGGAAGGAAAAGGAAATTCACCCAGTACAGGAATATCCGGCGCACGAACCAGCAAAGTCATGGATGAGATTGTGGCTGAGTATTATGGGCGACAGGTTTGAGGAGTGAGGTATAATGAGGGCATAAAAACGAAATAACTTAAATATAAATACTTAATTATGAATAAATTATCAGACATAGGATTAATAGGATTAGCTGTTATGGGCGAGAACCTGGTTCTCAATATGGAGAGCAAAGGTTTTCAGGTATCAGTTTACAACAGGTCGGCACAGAAAGTTGTTGACTTCATTTCAGGAAGGGCCATGAATAAAAAAATAGTAGGTGCTCATTCCATTGAAGAACTTGTTTCATCACTCGCCAGACCGAGAAAAGTTATGCTAATGATCAAAGCCGGTAAGGCAATTGATGAGATGATTGAAATTCTTATCCCCCTTCTTGAACCCGGAGACATTATTATTGACGGCGGAAACACTCATTTCCCCGATACCAACAGAAGAACTGCCCTGGTAGAGAGTAAGGGTCTTCTTTATATCGGTACCGGAGTGTCAGGTGGTGAAGAGGGCGCATTGCTTGGTCCTTCAATTATGCCGGGAGGATCGAAAGAAGCATGGCCTGCAGTGAAACCAATTTTTCAGTCCATTGCAGCCAAAGTGGATGATGGTACTCCCTGCTGCGACTGGGTTGGAGAGAACGGAGCGGGTCATTTTGTAAAGATGGTTCATAACGGAATAGAATATGGTGATATGCAGCTTATTACGGAAGCTTATCAGGTAATGAGAGATCTTCTCGGTTTGAGCGCGGATGAGATGCACCAGATCTTTAAAGAATGGAATGAAGGTGAACTTAACAGCTACCTTATTGAGATAACACGCGATATCCTTGCGTTCAAGGACACGGATGGCAAACCGCTGGTTGATAAAATCCTTGATACAGCAGGACAAAAAGGCACCGGAAAATGGACAGGTGTTGCTGCTCTCGATCTCGGCATTCCTCTTACATTAATTGGTGAAGCAGTCTTCTCAAGATGTCTTTCAGCAGTAAAAAATGAACGGGTAAATGCTTCGAAAATTCTAAATGGCCCTGCTCCCGCCTTCTCGGGCGACAAGGCTAAATTTATTAATGACATCAAAGACGCTCTTTACGCCTCCAAAATTGTATCGTATGCGCAGGGATATGCGTTAATGCAGGCTGCTGCTGAAGAATATAAATGGAAACTCAATTACGGCGGAATAGCTCTGATGTGGAGGGGTGGTTGTATAATAAGGTCGTCATTCCTTGGTAAAATAAAAGAGGCATTTGATAATAATACCACAATTACCAATCTCCTTCTCGATCCATTCTTTAAAGAGAAGGTGGAAAAAGCTCAGAAAGGGTGGAGAAACGTTGTATCGGCAGCTGTAATAAATGGCATACCGGTACCTGCAATCTCCTCAGCTCTTGGCTATTTCGACGGCTACAGATGTGAAAAACTTCCGGCTAATCTTTTGCAGGCTCAGCGCGATTACTTTGGAGCGCATACATATGAACGCACAGATAAACCAAGGGGTGAATTCTTCCATACCAACTGGACAGGCAGAGGAGGAACAACTGCCTCATCGACTTATAATGTATAAACAAATATACGAACATAAACCGCATGACAGAACTAAATGGAAAAATCAGTAAATACAGGTGGACCATCTGTGCACTTGTATTCTTTGCAACAACTGTAAACTATCTCGACAGACAGGTTCTCAGTCTCTTAAAGGATACTCTGGAAGTGCAATTCAACTGGAGTGATTCAGACTATGCCAACATTGTATCAGCATTTCAGTTTGTCTATGCAATTTCCTTGCTTTTTGCCGGCCGTTTCATCGATTGGCTCGGTACCAAATGGGGTTATGCCTGGTCACTGATCATCTGGTCGATTGCAGCAATTGGACATGCTCTGGCAAAGAGTACAGGAGGATTTATAGTTGCTCGCGGGTTTCTCGGATTTGGAGAATCAGGTAACTTTCCTGCTGCTATTAAGACAGTAGCAGAATGGTTTCCAAAAAAAGAAAGAGCTCTGGCTACAGGGATCTTTAATTCCGGTACTAATGTTGGCGCTATCCTTGCACCTATTGTTGTTCCGTGGATAGTCAGTCATCTTGGATGGGAAGCAGCATTTATCATCATAGGAGCTATCGGATTCTCATGGCTTATTTTCTGGTTCTGGCTTTATGAAGTACCGATGAGAAGTACGCGTTTGAACAAAGCTGAATATGACTATATCCATTCAGACAATTTTGATGAATCAAAATCTGCGATTCCTGAAAATAATGAAAAGGTACCCTGGTTAAAGCTCCTGAAATACAAACAGACATGGGCTTTCAGCTTTGGAAAATTCATGACTGACGGTGTCTGGTGGTTTTATTTATTCTGGCTGCCTGCATTTCTGAAAGCACAATATGGAATGACCGGAATGCAGGTTGCATTCCCTCTAGCAGTACTTTATACAATGTCAACAGTCGGCAGCATTTTTGGTGGGTGGTTTCCCATATACTTCATTAATAAAGGTTATGATCCTTACGTTGGACGTATGAAAGCAATGCTTTTAATAGCATTATTCCCGCTGTTCGTTCTTCTGGCCCAGCCTTTGGGACACATAAGCTATTGGATGCCTATTCTTTTAATCGGAATTGGCACTGCAGCCCATCAGGCATGGTCAGCGAATATCTTTACCACAGTTTCTGATATGTTCCCAAAAAAGACAATTGGAAGTGTTACCGGAATTGGCGGTATGGCTGGCGGTATCGGAGGAATTGTTGTAAACAAAGCTTCAGGATGGCTTTTTGACAGCTTCCGCGCAGGAGGGATAGCAAAATCATGGGTTGAAGCCAAGGCAAATAATCTAGGTGAATATGTGGAGAAGATAAGATCATTACACCTGATTAACAAGTATGATGATGTAATTAATATTGATAAAGTATCTTTAAATAATCTCCCCGCAGAAGTTGTTAAGCAGCTTCAGTCTATTGATCCGGGAATGTTTGAAAAATTAAAAGCTTTACAGGTACCTATAGTTCAGAGTAATATGACAACTGCTTATACTATTGTCTTCATATTCTGTGCTTTGGCATACCTTATTGCCTGGGCTGTAATGCATTTTATGGTTCCAAAAATGAAAAAAGTTGAGATTTAATGTCCTTAATAACATTGATAAACATCCGGTAAATATTCCTACCGGATGTTTCTTTAAAATTGTAAAATGATAAGTTCATAATGTCCCCTAGAAAAGCAAGAATAAAAGATATAGCTAAACTTGCCGGTGTTTCAATAGGCACCGTCGACAGGGTTATTCATGAGAGAGGTGAAGTGGCAGAAGAGACCAGACAGAGAGTTCAGCAGATACTGAAAGAGACAAATTATTCTCCCAATGTCATGGCTCAGGTTCTGAAACTGAAGAAGCGTTTTCATCTTGTCTCACTTCTTCCTGAACCGGCTAAAGACAACTCATTCTGGGAAAAGCATCCCCTGGGTATTGCCAGTGCAATGGAAGAACTTGATCCCTTTCCGGTAACACTCACACCGGTCACTTTCGATATGCTTGATGAAGCGGATTTTATGGCGAAAACCGCCACTGTTTTAGATCTCAAACCAGACGGAGTGCTTATGGCTCCGATCTTCAAATCTGAATCAATCGCTTTTTGTTCAAACCTTTTTAAAGAGAAGATTCCATTTGTTTTTGTTGACGGCTTTATTGAGAGTACTGATTTTCTTGCATATACAGGGGAAGACATATTTCAGAGCGGAAGGGTTGGAGGCCAGCTGACAGACATTATCACACATCCTGAAAGCGACATTCTTGTTATTAATATTGCAGGCAATATCCAGAATGTTCATCATCTTAACAACCGCACACAAGGGTTTCTCAGTTATTTTGAAAAGCAGGGAAAGAACAAAGGGGAAAAAATAATTATTAATATTCCTGACCCATCTCCTGATAGTATAAAAAATGCACTTGGAAAAGCCTTCATGGAAACGCCCGGCATAGGATCAATCTTTATTACCGGTTCCAAATCACACCTTATTGCCTCCTATCTTGAAGAAAAAGGAATGAAAACTATAAACCTCATCGGTTATGATCTCCTGGAAAGAAATATCAGATGTCTCAGGTCAGGCACTATCAGATTTTTACTCGGCCAGCGGCCTGACGAACAGTCATATAAAGGAATAAAAAAGCTGTTTGAGTACCTGTCGCTGAATAAAGTTCCCGGCAAAAAAGAGTACCTTCCGGTTGATATTGTAACCTCTGAGAATGTTGATTTCTTTTTATAATAAAATGGCTTATAAATAAACTTAACAGTACTAAAATATTAAGAATGAAAACACTCGGAAAATACTCAATCGGACTTGGCGATCGGTTTGGCCATCAGGGTCAGGCACAGCTTAAAGCAATAATCGCGGCTGCCGGAAAGGGCATTGAAATAACCCCAGTCTGGAATAAATCGAACAGGGAGCACAACACCATTGGCACTCAACCTGCTGATGTAAGGATTGAAGCTGATTCGGCAACAAAAAATGCGGGATTCACAAAAGCATATTTCGTTGATGCTGATCATATTAACGCCGATAATGTTGAAAAGTTTATTGAGAGTTCAGACTTTTTTACAATTGATGTGGCATCTTTTATTGGAAAGAGAGCTGAAAATGCTGAGATTGAAGAATTTCTGTCAGGTGTTCATAAGTACAGTGGCAATCTTAAAATACCGGGAACAGATTTATCATTCCAAACCTCCATGGAGCAGATAAGGCAGATAGCGGAAAAATACCTTTTCGCAGCGATAAAAGCCTGGGAGATCTTCAGAAAAATTGAAAAAGTAAAAGGTAAAGGCAATTTTGTTACTGAAGTATCTATGGATGAGGTACCCTCTCCACAGACTCCGGTTGAACTATTTTTCATCCTGAAAATGCTTGCTTCCGAAAATATCCCGGTTCAGACAATAGCTCCCAAGTTCTCCGGAAGATTCAATAAAGGTGTCGATTATGCTGGTGATCCAGAGATCTTTGCAGCTGAATTTGAAGCTGATCTCCTGGTAATAGATTTTGCAGTAAAGGAATTTGGTCTGCCTGAAAACCTCAAAATGAGCATTCATTCAGGTTCAGATAAATTTGCCATTTATCCATATATTGGTTCCATTATAAGAAAATATGAGAAGGGAATCCATCTTAAAACCGCCGGCACAACATGGCTTGAAGAAGTCATTGGCCTTGCAGAATCTGGTGGCGAAGCACTAAGCTTTGTCAAAGAGATTTATTACGAATCGCTTGACAAAATAGATGAATTATGTGCTCCTTATTCAGATGTAATTGACATTAATGTCTCATCGCTTCCTTTAAAAACTGAAGTAACGAAATGGGAAAGTGAAAAATTCGCCGCCACATTAAGGAATATTCCCGGTAATAAAGATTACAACCCGAATATGCGGCAGCTGATCCACGTTGCTTATAAACTTGCAGCCTTAAGGATGGATGAATATTTCATCCTGCTCGAAAAGAATGAAGCTACTATTGCCCGATGTGTATATGAGAATATTTACAACAGACATATATGCAGACTATTCGATATCAGTTAATTAACCGGTATCAGATTGCTTTCACTTTTTAATTTTAATTTTTCTGATAAAGGAGAATATTACGATAAGGCAGAAACTAATTCAATAAAATATTAATTATTAAATAACTAAGAAGGTGAAAATTGTAGTCAGAAAAAATTTTGTTTATTCACTGGTAGTACCAACCAGTATGGGTGTACGCATTACCCCGGTGAACGGCCAGCCTGTTCACACCAGCGATACCTTTTTTATGCAGGCCACCAGCGCTGAAACCAATGTTGCAACAATCTCTGCATATCTGGGTCTGCCGGTAAAAGTACTTACAACATTTGTAAAGGATAGCCCCATAGCAAGGATAATAAAGGACAGCCTTAAAAGCCGCCACCTGATGTTTGAAGGTGTAGAAGTCGAGCAGGGCGGTCCATGGGGATATCGTCATCAGTTCAATATTGCCGACAGCGGATATGGTTCACGGGGACCCAGGGTGCATAATGACCGTGCAGGTGAGGTTGGGAAAACCCTTGATGCAAAAAACTTCGATCTTGAGAGGATCTTCGGCAAAGAGGGGGTACAGGTTCTGCACCTTTCAGGGCTAATTGCAGCATTGTCGGCAGAAACAGGTAACTTCTGCCTTGAACTGGCAAAAGCTGCAAAAAAACACGGAACAGTAATCTCATTTGATCTTAATTACCGTGCCTCATTCTGGGAAAAACGTGAAAAAGAACTGGGGGATTTGTTTAAAGAGATAGCCGGCCTTTCCGATATTCTTGCCGGAAACGAAGAGGATTTCCAGCTCTGCCTCGGGATCAAAGGTCCGGAAACAGGCGGAAAAGATCTTGCTGATCAGACCGGAAGCTTTAAGTCGATGATAAGCAGCGTAAAAAAAGCATACCCAGGTACCTCTGTTTTTGCTACCACCCTACGGCAGGTGATCAGTTCCGGAGAGCATCACTGGGGCGCAATAATGCTTGAAGGTGAAAAATGGCATATTGTGGAACCCCGGGTTATTCATGTTCTCGACCGTATTGGAGGAGGCGATGGTTTTGTGGGCGGCATGCTCTACGCAATACTTAAAGGATGGGAACCTGAAAGATGGATAGAGTTTGGCTGGGCCTGCGGTGCCATGGCTACCACTTTCCTTACCGATTATGCCCTGCCGGCCGATGAGGAACAGGTATGGAGTATCTGGAAAGGAAATGCAAGGGTGAAACGGTGAAAATCAATAATAATCAAGATATGAGAAGAATAACGCAATTATTCAAATTCATAGTACCCTGTTTTTTCTGCATAGCTTCTGCTCAGGCAGGGAACGACACTATTCCGGGTGTCAGAAAAATAAAGGATCTGGTAATCTATGAAGATCCAATGTTCTACTCCTCATTCCCATCTGTAATAAAACGTCCTGATGGTGAGATAATTGTTGCTTTCCGACGGGCGCCGGAAAGAAAAATATTCGGTGAAAAAAGTACTAACCACGTTGATCCTAACAGTTTTCTTGTACTTGTCAGGTCGGCCGATGGAGAGAAATGGACCAGAGAACCGGAACTGATATATGCCCATCCGTTTGGAGGCTCTCAGGATCCCTGCCTGCTTCAGCTGAGAGACGGAACATTAATCTGTACAAGTTACGGATGGGCCTTTGTGCGGCCGGAAGGAATAACCTCAATGAAAAAACCATTCGCTGAGGCTAGCTCCGGTGTGGTATTCCTTGGTGGCTATCTGCTCCGGTCCGTCGATGGCGGAAAAAAATGGATGGGTCCACTCTATCCTCCTCACATCGCTCCCGAAATTAATAATACACCATTTGGAACACCTTTGTCTGCTTTTAACCGTGGTGCATTATGTGAAGGAAAAAATGGTCAGATTTTCTGGGCTGTAGCTGCCGGTGATTCAACTAAAAAAAGCTCCGTCCATCTTCTTATCTCGGCTGACAATGGAGTTACCTGGAAATATTCAACCCCTGTGGCTGTGGATAAAACTGTTACTTTTAACGAAACCTCCGTTTATGAAACTCCAAAAGGTGATATCGTAGCTTTTTTACGAACAGCTGATTTTGATGACAAAGCTTGTATTGCGCGTTCAACCGATGGAGGTAAAACATTTGGCAAATGGGAGTCAATGGGATTTCAGGGCCATCCGCTAAACGCTTTGCGCCTGCCATCAGATAGAGTACTTCTAACCTATGGATACCGCCATAAACCATTCGGAATACGTGCCCGTATCTTAAATGCGGAGTGTACCGACTTTGCAACTGCACCTGAAATAATACTCCGTGATGACGGAGGAACCTCAGATATCGGCTATACCTGGCCCGTAATGCTTGATAAAGAGAGAGTTTTGGTTACTTACTATTATAATAAAGCCAATGGCACACGCCATATTGCCGGTACTATTCTGGAAATCAAATAATAATCAAATAAAACAAACCAAAAATATATTTTACATTTCCATTCCTTTTTAAAAATGTACTAAAATGAAAAACTCCAAGGCTTACAGATTCCTGATCACGATGATCCTGCTTATTCCATTGAGTTTATCTGCTCAGAATAAGGCTATTGACAAAGCTGCAACCATGATGGGAGCCAGTCAGGTAAATATCACTCCTGAAAAACCGACACTAATGGCCGGATATGGTGCGAGGAAAACACCCCACACTTCAATTCACGATGAGCTTTTTGCTTCGGCTCTCTATTTTACCGGCGAGAAGACAAAAATACTGCTTATCACTGCCGACTTGCTTGGCTTCAGCTCACCTTATGTTGACGAACTTAGAAAAGCCATCTCTTCAAAAACCGGCATTCCGGCTGAAAATATCATGATCTCTGCAGTTCATAATCATGGAGGTCCGGCAACAAGAATCTCTGAAACGGATACTCTCCATACAATTGATAATTATCTTCTCTTTCTCAAAGAAAAACTTATCAATCTTTCTGTGGATGCATCTAAGAAAAGCGTTCCTGTCAGAATGTCGATAAGTAAAGGTGTGTGCAATATGAATATTAACCGGCGTTCAGTTTTTGCCGATGGAAGCGTAGGGCTTGGAAGAAATCCTGATGGATTTTGTGACCACGATCTTGTTACGGCTAAGTTTGAAGATCTGAATGGTAAAACTCTGGCGGTCTTAGTCAACTGGCCTTGCCATGGCACTGTGAGCGGTCAGGATAATTACCGTATTACCGGTGACTGGCCGGGTGCTGCAGCCCGATATATTAAAGAAAAAGCCGGAAAAGATGTGGTCGTTGCCATAACTATAGGCGCTTCAGGCGATATTAATCCGATTTACGGTCCGGGAAATAGTTTCAAGGAGATTGAAGCTGTTGGATTTCATGTTGCAAATGAAGCCTGGAAATCTGCAGCCGGGGCAACTATGTTTCCCATAATTGACCTTCAGGCAATAAATGCAGTAATGACCCTCCCGGGGAAAAAAGCAGGTAAAGATGAGCTGCCTCATACCACTTACGAAAGCGGACCGGACACCGAAGTGAGAATTACCCTGTTAAAGATCGGTGATCTGGTATTATCAGGAATTTCAGGAGAATTAATGACGGAAATCGGGAGGGATATTAAAACCCGGTCGCCATATGCCCAAACCATAATGGTAACACATTGCAATGGAACAACCGGTTATATCTGTACCGACAAATCCTTTACTGAAGGTGGATATGAAGTATGTGTTACCAGGCTTATGCCGGGAGCAGAAAAACTTATTATCAGCAAATATTCCGAACTGATCCACTCTTTCTGAAAAAAAAGTTAGCCTGGAATGACGATAATATGCTCCGTCATTCCAGGGTTTTCAATCCGAAAACAGGTTTTGGACCCGTTTCATGAAGATCGAAAATCAACATTTCGTTTACACCTGACTTAAGCCATGAAGCGGGGCAATAAAGCCTTTTCTGGGGTCCGATATTCCAGAAGCGTCCAAGGTTATGCCCGTTGACCCATACAATCCCTTTGGTATAGTTTGAAACATCAATAAACGTATCTCCTGTTAAGGTTATAACAAAGCTTCCCCTGAAGAAAATACCCGGTTTGTTAAGGGTTTTCCCGGATGACCGGAGGCTGAATATGAATTTTTTGTCCATCGGCAGATTATAGACTTTCCAGTTCATCAGGGTCATGCCATTAAGAGTTACCCTGTCGGTAATACCTTTTCTGTCAATAAGGTTCTGGGCAAAATTGATACGTCCCATTGCCTCAACAAGGATCTCAAGAACAGGAAATTCCACCTTGCTCTCAGGAATATCTATTGAATTTATCCCTTCCCTCCTGTCGAGGTACCCGATATACTGGCCATTAAGAAAAACGGTTGCATAATCGTGAATATCAGTTACTGTCAGTTTTCCTTTTTTATGACCCACCAGTTCAGTCTTATAAAGGATGAAACCATAATCCTGACCATACGCCTCAAATGTTTTAGGCTGAACGGAGCTAATAGGTTGTGGAAGGTTATCCCATACAGTTGTAAAAGGCTGTAAACCAATTGCTGTCATCTCAATTACCGGAACCGGTTCAGGTATTGGAAACAGTTTTTTCCCTTTTGGAAGGTATGATCCGATGAGCTTTCTGAGTGACATATATTTAGGAGTGGCCTGGCCTTGCTCTGTCACTGGTGCATCATAGTCGTAGCTTGTTACATCAGGTTCATATCCTTTACCTCCTGAATTAGCACCTGCAGTAAAACCAAAATTGGTTCCTCCGTGAACAACATAAAAATTAAAAGACTTCTTATTGTCCATAAGAAACTTAACGCTTTTTAGTAACTCGGTGGTGTCAGGCTTTACCCATTTTTCTCCCCAGTGTGTGAGCCATCCGGGATAGGTCTCGCTGCTGAAAACCGGTACCCCGGGGTTCATTTTTGCGGCAAGTTCAAAATCGGCAAGCGAGCTTCCCGGGTCAAGGCCTACCGCACTTCCCGGAAGAGAACCTGCTTCAAGCATATATGTTGTTGCTCCATCGCCTGTAAAGGTTGGAACATCGATACCATTTTCACTCCAAACTTCCTTAAGCCGTAACAGGTAATTTCTGTCATTTCCAAAACTGCCATACTCATTTTCAATCTGAAGCATCAGTAACGGGCCGCCTTTTGTAATAAGAAAAGGTTTGATCTCTTCAGCCAGCTTTGCAATATATTTTTCAGCTGCAGCCATATAACGGGGGTCCATACACCTGAGTTTAATATCCGGAATACGCAGGAGATAAGGAGGGATCCCTCCCAGTTCCCATTCTGCACAGACATAAGGACCAGGCCGTAGAATAAGCCACATACCCTCTTCCTGAACAATTCTCATAAATTCAGCCAGATTGTGATTCCCGGTGGTAAAATCGTAAACACCCTCTTCCGACTCATGAAAATTCCAGAAAATGTATGCTGCTATAGTATTGCAACCCATTGCTTTAGCCATCTGTATCCTGTGGCGCCAATATTCAACCGGAATTCTGGCAGGATGCATTTCGCCGCTGATAATCTGAAAAGCCTGATTATCAAGCATAAAATCTGAACTCCCAAATGTGAAAGTATGTTTGGCTCTCTGGGCCTGAACCGGTAATATGCTCAGTATCAGAAATACAAAAAGCAGTTTTGCAATGTTTAGTTTTGTCATTTATTTATCTGTTTTTCTAAATATTTTTTATCTTTATTTCAGGCCACCAACTTTCGGATGATATATTCTCATATAGCCTGAAAGCTATGGAGCTTCCGGTAAAATCCGTCTTTCTTCATCAGTTCCTCATGAGTCCCTGTTTCCGCTATCCTGCCTTCATCAAGAACAACAATTACATCGGCGTGTTGAATTGTGGAAAGCCGGTGAGCAATAACAACTGAGGTTCTGTTTTTCATTAGTTTGAGTATGGCATCCTGAACGAGTCGCTCTGACTCTGTATCAAGAGCAGAGGTCGCTTCATCGAGGATAAGAATAGGTGGATTGGCCATAATGGCCCTGGCAATACTTATCCTCTGCCTCTGACCACCGCTGAGTTTGTTACCCGACTCCCCGACAATAGTTTCGTACCCATATTCTGTTTCCATAATGAAATCATGGGCATTGGCAATGCGGGCAGCCTCCTCAACCATTTCCATGTCAGCTGTTTTCGACCCGAAAGCAATGTTCTCCCTGAAAGAGGTATTAAACAGGATTGGATGCTGACTAACAATTCCCATCAGGTATCGCAGATCCCTGATTTTAAGATCGCGCACATCTGCGCCGTCAATAAGGATGCTGCCGTTATCAACATCCATAAACCTGGGCAGGAGATCTGCAAGTGTTGACTTTCCGGCGCCTGATTTTCCAACAATTGCAACAGTCTGCCCCTTTTTTATATTGAGATTGATATCCTTCAGAACAGGCTCGTTGTTATAACCATACCACGAGCCGACGAATTCAATTGAATCGTTAAACCCTGAAACCGGCAATGCATCTTCCTTCTCAAAAATCTTATCATCGGCATTAAGGATCATGTCTATCCTGTCAATCGAAGCCATCCCTTTCTGAATGCTGAAGTATGCTGTTGTTATGTTCTTGGCAGGCTGAATGATCTGCGAGAAGACAATCAGATAGGCCATAAGTTTATCGGGCGACATATTACCGGCACCGTGCAGAGCAAGGTTCCCGCCAACATACATCAAAACCATTACAACAATTGTGGCAAGAAATTCACTGATAGGAGAGGCAAGATAGGCTTTCCGGGTGATTCTCTTAAAAACCTTTGAGTATTTTTCGTTCGACTCGGCAAACTGAGCCTTCATCTTTTCTTCTGCATTAAAACCTTTTATGATTCGTAATCCGGTCAACGTCTCCTCAACAACAGAGAGAAGCCTTCCGAGATGTTCCTGCCCGAGCAGTGAAGAAGATCGTAAAGTACGGCTTGCCCTGCCAATCAGCCATCCGCTTATAGGAAGAAGGACAAGCGCAAGAAGAGTAAGCTGAAAACTGCTGACAAACAGATATATAACAAATATCAGAATGTACATCGGATCCCTGAACAACATTGTAAGAGAAGCCATTACAGATAATTCAATCTCCTGAACATCATTTGAGATTCTGGTCATTACATCTCCCTTCCTTGCATCTGTGAAAAAAGATAATGGAAGTCTCAGAATTTTGTGGTACAGTTTTCTTCTCAGGTCCCTTACAGTACTTGCCCTGATAAACGCCATACTGTTATTGGCCAGAAATATAAACCCGTTTTTAAAGAAGCTGGCAACTATAACTATGAGGACAATTAACAGAAGGGCTCCACCATGACCGTATTTTTCAATGAATGCAGATAAATAATACTTTGAAAATGCCGAGATATAACTTGCAGTTAACTCAAAATGGCCGGGATTGGTCACTTTTCCAACCGTATCGAAGAGTATTTTCAGAAATGGCACCGCAAGGGTGTAGGACAAAAGTGCAAACAATGCACTTAAAATATTGTAACCTATGTTCCTGACAGCCGACCATTTGTATGGGGCAAAATATTTTAACAATAACCTTACATTCTTCATCCGTGCATAATAATTTTAAAAGGTCGGATGGAGCTCGCATTTTTATTTTGTTCATGCCGGTTTCTGTTTCCGGTTAAACATGCTCGGTTCATCAGTCCTGCAATGTATTAAAAACCTGTGTAATTAAAAGGATTGATTGCCTTTAGTTCTGCTTTAACTTCATCACTGACATCAAGGTCTTCAATGAAATTCGCTATTGATTCGTGCGTGATTTTCTGGTTTATCCTGGTCAGGTCAAGAAGTGCTTCATAAGGATTGGGATAGCCCTCTCTCCGCAGGATAGTCTGAATAGCTTCCGAAACAACAACCCAGTTGTTTTCAAGATCGCTCTTTATTTTATCATTATTCACGATAAGTTTATTCAGACCTTTCAGCAGTGAGTTAAAGGCGATTAGTGAGTGTCCAATCGGCACCCCGATATTTCGTAAGACTGTGGAATCTGTAAGGTCGCGCTGCAGCCTCGACAAAGGTAACTTCATCGAAAAATGGTCAAAAATAGCATTGGCGTACCCAAGGTTGCCTTCTCCGTTTTCAAAATCGATCGGGTTAACCTTATGCGGCATTGCAGAAGAGCCTATTTCCCCTTTCCTGATCTTTTGCCTGAAATAGTCCATGGAGATATATGTCCAGAAATCGCGGGCCATATCGATCAGTATTACATTTATCCGGCGCATATTATCGCATAATGCAGCCAGGTTATCGTAGTGTTCAATCTGTGTTGTAGGATGAGAACGCTGAAGACCAAGTTCTTCATTTACAAAATTATTGGCGAATGAGATCCAGTCAATTTCCGGATAAGCTGCCTTATGGGCATTGAAGTTACCTGTTGCACCTCCGAATTTTGCTGAATAAGGGATCTGTCCGAAATACTTCATCTGTCCGTCTAGCCGGGCTATAAAGACCTCAATCTCTTTTCCCAGCCGGGTGGGAGAAGCCGGCTGACCATGAGTTCTTGCAAGCATGGGAATATCTTTCCACTCGTCGGCAAATGCGGCCAGAGTCTCTCTAAGTTCATAGAAGACAGGAAAATAGACATTTATAAGAGCATCCTTAATGGAGAGTGGAACAGCAGTATTGTTAATATCCTGCGATGTAAGACCAAAATGAACGAATTCGCTCCATTTTCCCAAGCCATTCTGAAAAAACTTCTCCTTAATAAAGTATTCTATTGCTTTTACATCGTGATTCGTGATCTTCTCCCTCTCCTTGATTTTTTCCGCATCAGTCAGTTCAAACTCCTCATATATAGAACGGAGTAGTTTGAAATTTTCTTTCCTGAAATCAATAAGCTGAGGAAGCGGAATCTCGCAAAGGGCAATGAAATATTCAACTTCTACCATCAGCCTGTACCTGATGAGCCCGAATTCGGAAAAATAAAGATCGAGTTCATCTACTTTATTCCTGTATCTTCCGTCCAGAGGAGAAATGGCTGTAAGAGAGTTTAATTCCATTATTAATCAGATTGAGTTTTCATTTGTTCTGCTGTTATGTACAAAAGTAGTACTTTTGAAGATGTAAAAAAAGAGTATGGAGAAAATCAGGATTTCAGCCGTTAAATATGCAAATACCTATCCGTTTATTTACGGACTTACAGAAAGCGGCATAAAAAACAGGGTCATTCTTGAAACCGACCATCCGGCCGATTGCGCAGCAAAACTTATTGGCGGCAAAGTTGATATAGGCCTCATTCCTGTTGCAGTACTGCCTCAGCTGAAAGAATACCATATCATAAGTGATTATTGCATTGGGGCTAACGGGAATGTCAGAACTGTAATGCTTCTGAGTAATTGTCGGTTCGGAGAGATTGAGACCATTCACCTCGACTACCGGTCGAGATCTTCTGTAACACTCGCAAAGGTACTTGCCAAAAACATGTGGAAAAACGAATACAGATGGAATAATACCTCAAAAGGATTCGATTTTATTAATATTGGCCGCACTGAAGCAGTAGTTCTGATTGGTGATCAATGTTTTGAATACGAGAACAGCTTCAGACACAAAATTGACCTGGCACTCGAATGGAAAGCATTCTCAGGTCTCCCTTTTGTTTTTGCATGCTGGACTGCTAACAAAAAACTCGACAAGGAATTTATTGATGAGTTCAATATGGCTCTCGGGAAAGGTGTAAAGAATATCGAAGCAGTCGTTAAAAAATTCAGTAAAGCCGGAAACATAACCGATATTGTATTAAAGAAATATCTTACCGAAAATATTGATTATGAATTCAATGAAGAGAAAAAAAAGGGACTTGAGTTATTTCTTGAACTTATGAAAAAACTCTGACAGACCGGAACAATTCCAATAAATCCACCTCCGGGAGGAAGAGAGTGAAAAACATTATTACAAAATTGTTAAATTCACCTTTCATGTTATCTATTTATTAATTAACTTTGAGTTTTTGATGTGATTTAAACTACAATATTTACAAATAACCCTAGATTAAGATGGATAAAACAATCACCTTTAATGAACTCCGGAAGATCAAAGACCAGTTGCCCTCCGGTAGTATGAGACAGATTGCAGAAAAACTGGATCTGAATGAAGAGACAGTCAGAAACTACTTCGGAGGGAGAAATTTTGACAAGGGGCAAAGCGTCGGAATTCATTTTGAACAGGGACCTGATGGAGGTATTGTTACATTTGATGACACTACGATACTCGATTTAGCTAAGAAAATGATCAACTACTAATTAAGTATCTGTCTACCAGTTCAAAAGCAAAAGGCGTGTTCTTTTGCTTTTTTTTTAACCCATAATGAATCTTAATGTTTCAATAGAATTCGCTGAAAACAGTTATAAAAAAATTCTGGAGGATTTTTTCAAAACTGTTTATGATGAAAAATCTCTCTATTCACATGGCATTGACCACCACCGGAGAGTGTGGAGATATGCAAAGGAACTCGCTTTATTACTGAGTGATAAACAGCTGATAGATGATTCGTTCTCCCCTTCCGGATTGATAATTGCCTGCTACCTCCACGACATCGGAATGTCGGTAGACAGGGGAATCATACATGGCCATCACAGCAGGGAAATATGTACCGGGTTTCTTGAAAAAAACAGTCTCAGAACAGCTGACTGGGTCGATGTTCTGGAGGCTATCGAAAATCATGACAACAAAGAATACAAAACTTTTTCAGGGAAACACAACCTTCCCTCTGTTCTTTCCGTTGCCGATGATCTTGATGCTTTCGGGTTCGCAGGAATATACAGGTATTCAGAGATATATCTCATGAGAGGTATCAATCCTTCTGAACTTGGACACCTTGTAATTAAAAATGCCCGTAAACGGTTTGAAAACTTCAGAATATCTTATGATTTTTCAGGTGACCTTATCATGAAACACAAAACAAGATTCGAAATTCTCGGGAATTTCTTCAATGAATACAATGAACAGGCCACAACTTATACCTTTGGAAGTCAGCATCCATCAGGTTATTGCGGTGCTATTGAGCTGCTCAATAATCTTATCTGTAAAAACCATTCATTAACTGATTTCTTAATGAATAAGGGGTATGACCATCACGATAAGATAATAAAGCGGTTTTTCGATGAGCTGAAATCAGAATTATTTGAATAAATATGAATAAATCAAAAATACCTTCGCCATTCAATCCTGAGGAATTCAGAAAGGAGGGGCATAAACTTGTTGACACGTTAGCTGACTATTTAGGTGATGCATTGTCCGGGAAAGAGATCCCGGTTCTGCCATCGAATGACCCTGAAAGGCTTGCTCAGATGTTTTCATTTGAGTCGGGTGGCGGAGAAAATGAACCGCTTAATGATTTCCTGAAACGGGTAATTTCAGGTTCCAACCATCTTCATCATCCTCACTACATCGGTCATCAGGTAACCTCTCCCCTGCCGGTTGCAGTACTGGCTCAATTCTGCACAACACTTCTTAACAATGGCGCAGCTATTTACGAAATGGGGCCTGTTAATATGGCTTTGGAAAAAAATGTGGTTAACAGATTCGGGGCAATTATTGGATACTCAGGGAAATACGATGGCATCTTTACACATGGCGGAACAGCAGGAAACCTCACAGCTATGCTTGCAGCCAGGCAGGTAAAAACAGATTATAATATCTGGGAAGAGGGCGTAAAGGACAATAGAAGACCTGGTTATATGATATCTGAGCAGGCTCATTATAGCGTTGGAAGAAATGTTAAGATCATGGGATTAGGCTATGAATCGACAATAAAAGTGCCCGTGGATTCGCATTTCAGAATGAGAACAGATCTGCTTGAAGAGATTAAAAACGAAGCCGAAAAGAGAGGTATTAAAGTCATTTCAGTTATTGCAAGTTCGTGTTCTACAGCAACAGGCTCCTACGATGACCTTCAAACAATTGCAGATTTCTGTGAGAAGCATAATTTATGGATGCATGTTGATGGGGCTCATGGTATGGGAGTACTCTTCTCCGATAAATATAAGGGACTTATATCGGGGATTGAAAGAGCCGATTCCGTTGTTATCGATTTTCACAAAATGCTTCTGGTCCCTGCACTCAATACTCTGGTAATGTTCAGGGATGGCGAAAAATCGTTTGAGACTTTTGCCCAGAAAGCATCCTACCTGTTTCAGAAATCGCAGGATAATGTCTGGTACAACAGTGCTATCCGAACTATTGAATGTACCAAAAGTGCACTGGGCATTATTGCCTATACTGCTCTGAAGTATTATGGGAACAGCTATTACAGGGAATATATCGACAGCAGATATGATCTGGCCCGAAGCCTCGCAACGATAATAAAATCAGACAGTCAACTCGAACTGACCGTTGAACCTGAGAGCAATATTGTTTGTCTGAGGTTTGCCCCTGAAGGCTACAATGAACTTATCCTGAATCAGATTAATTCAGTTATCAGGGCAAAAATCGTCATGGAAGGTTCATTTTATATAGTGCAGACCGAACTAGATGGAAAAATTTGGATAAGGCTCACAATAATCAATCCCGTTACCTCTGAGGATGACCTGAAAGATCTTCTACTGAAAATTAAGAAGATCGGCAATTCAGAGATCAGTTAATGCCGGCTTTTATAAGTTCTGTCCGGATAAAGTTTTTTCATGTTTTTAACTTTGAATTTTCCTTAAGATCTTATCCTTTCAATAATTATTCTCATACATTTTTCTACTGATTCTTCAACGGATAGCTCCCCGGTATTAATTTCTATATCCGGATGCATAGGGATTTCATAGGGAGAATCAATCCCTGTAAAGTTTTTAATCTTTCCTGCTCTTGCCGCTTTATACAACCCTTTCACATCTCTTTTTTCACAAATCTCAATAGGAGCATTAAGGAAAATTTCAATGAAACTATCTCTGCCAATAACATCCTTAGCCATTTCCCGGATCTTGTTTGTCGGACTAATAAAGCTGTTGATACAAATTAAACCGCAATTCAAAAAGAGCCTGGAAATTTCTGCAATACGCCTTATGTTTTCTTCTCTGTCCTCTGCTGAAAATCCGAGATTTTTGTTAATGCCGGAACGCATATTATCACCATCCAGAATTTGTGCAAGATATCCCATTGAAAACAATTCACTTTCAAGATTTTCAGCCAGAGTAGTTTTCCCGGAACCCGAAAGCCTGGTCATCCATAATACAACTGCTTTCTGATTCAGAAATTTTTCTTTTAGTGATTTGCTAACCATGAGTTTGGTATGTAATAAATCTTATTTAAAGTTAATCATATTCTGTTAAAATCCCTACTGAAAACAATGCATTTCCAGAAATTCAAGGAGAAACAGATTAAATGTAATATTATTAATAAATACTATCCGGTTAAATATTTACAAAGCTACTGACCCGCTGACTAGTTAACTAAAGATGTCTGCTTTTGCATTCAATCAATAATTGTCTTGAATTGTAATAACTTATCAAAACAAATATATGTATAAATACCAATCTGTTTATCGCATAATTACTACTGAATCATCCCTTTCGCTGAATTACTTTTGACGAAAAGATAAAAAATCAAATAATACGGAGTTATTATTGCTCAGGGCATCAGCAAGATTTCTATTCTGAAGCCCGAGAAAGTAAACATAAAACCATGAAAAGAGCTATTATCATATCGTCAGTATCAAAGGGCATAATGAAATTTATAAACAATACTTTTCTTCTCGTTCTTATTCTTACCTGTACAGTCTCAGTTCCAAAATCTTACAGCCAGGAAAAGAGGTCCGGCCAGATAAGCATCTCTGGTGCTTTTGCCCTTTACCCAATGGTAATAAAATGGGCCGATGAGTATAAAAAAACATATCCCGGAGTGCGTTTTGATATCTCTGCGGGTGGTGCAGGAAAAGGTATCTCTGATGCACTTAACGGAATGGTGGAAATGGGTATGGTCTCGCGCGAAATATATCCCGAAGAGCTCAAAAACGGAGCTTACCCGATTGCGGTAACAAAAGATGCTGTTGTGGCTGTTATAAGTGATAAAAATCCTGCCCTGAACGATATTATGACAAGAGGTTTAAGAAGAGAGGTTGGTAATGATATCTGGATAACAGGCAGGTACACAACCTGGGCCCAGGCATTCGGGGCTAAATCAAAATCACCGATTCATATTTACACACGGTCAGATGCCTGCGGAGCTGCTGAGATCTGGGCAAAATTCTTTGATAAAAAGCAGGAAGACCTGCTGGGGATAGGAGTTTTTGGTGATCCCGGGCTGGCACAGGCAATTAAAAACGACCCTCTTGGGATAGGATTTAATAATATCGGCTATGCTTATGATGCTGCAACGAAGCAACTGCTTAAAGGAATAAAGGTTATACCTGTTGATCTCAACGGAAACGGCAAGATCGACAATGATGAGAACTTTTATAATTCAATGAATGATCTGATAGCTGCAATTGCCTCAGGAAAATATCCCTCTCCTCCTGCAAGAGAGCTCTTTCTTGTTCTGAAAGGTAATCCTAAAAATAACAAAACAGTGACAGAATTTATCAGGTGGGTCTTATCTGACGGGCAGAGATTCGTTAATGAAGCCGGTTACATATCCCTCCCGAAAGAAAAGTTATTGTCCGAACTAAAGAAGTTACAGTAAAAATATGCGTAGGTTAAGAGTTATAAAAGACAAAACTGCCAGATATTTAATGGTCCTGATAGCCATTTTTACTCTTCTTCTTCTTCTTGTGATAGGGATAAGCCTCTTTTTAAAAGCATTCCCGATTATGAAAGAGAAGAACCTCTGGGTATTGCTCTCCTCGAGTAACTGGAAACCTTTTAAAGGCGATTTCGGGTTTCTCCCTTTTATCCTCAGTACCCTTTATGTTTCACTTATTGCGATAATTATTGCCCTTCCTTTTTCTATCCTCACAAGTATCTATCTCAACTCATATGCTTCCAGAACAGTCCGCCGGCTTTTTGAACCGGTAATTGATCTTCTCTCCGGCATACCTCCTGTAATATATGGAGTATGGGGTACTTTAACTGTAGTTCCGCTCATAGCCGGAAAAATAGCTCCCCGGTTTGTTGAGTTCTCCACAGGTTATACCGTTCTGGCCGGAGGCATTGTTCTGGCTGTAATGATCATTCCGCTTTTAATCAGTATAATGGTTGAAGTATTCCGTTCCATTCCACAGGCAATGACCGATGCCTCTTTAAGTCTGGGAGCCACCAAATGGCAGACTGTTAAGAAAGTTATACTGAGAAAATCATTCCCCGGAATCATCGCTGCAGTTGTCCTTGCTCTCTCAAGAGCTTTTGGTGAAACAATGGCAGTACTAATGGTTTGCGGTAATATTACCCAGATTCCACATTCCGTCTTTGATGCCTGCTATCCCCTGCCCGCTCTTATCGCAAATAACTACGGCGAAATGCTTTCTATGCCAAGTTATGAATCAGCTCTGATGTTCTCAGCTTTCCTGCTCTTCATAATAGTAGTGTTATTTAACGGCCTTTCAAGGTTTACTCTCAATCAGATTGAAAAAAGGTATCAGTTCTCATAATTATTTGTCCTGTTTTTAGCTCATTATGAAGTATATTGAAGAAAAAATATTTAAAATAATCATGATCCTCACAGCGATGATCATACTTGGCGTTCTTGTTTATATAATAGGAACCGTTTTTTACAGAGGATTGCCTGCTCTTACACTGGATATGGTTACAAAAGTCCCCGGTGGTGGTTTTTATCTCGGAAAGGAAGGCGGAGTCCTGAATGCAATAATCGGATCACTTTATATTATCTTCGGAGCTCTTGCAATTAGCACAGTAATAAGTGTTCCGCTTGTAATGTATATCAATTTCTATCTTCCTGCGAAATCTTTGTTCGCAAGTATTATCCGCTTTTCACTTGACATTCTTTTCGGCGTACCATCAATTGTTTACGGAGCTTTCGGCTTTGCCCTGATGATTTATCTTGGCATCCGGGCTTCTTTATTAGGAGGAATAATAACTGTTGCAATGCTGATCATGCCACTTATGATGCGTTCGCTCGATGAGGTAACCCGTCTGCTTTCCCGCGATCTTCCCGATGCATTGTTATCGCTGGGTGCTACTAAATATGAAATGATAAAGGTTATTCTGAAGCAGCTTATCCCCGGTTTGATAACTGCAATATTGCTTGCCATTGGGAGAGGAATAGGTGATGCTGCAACTGTCCTGTTTACAGCAGGATATACTGACAACATCCCTGACTCACTCAGCTCTCCTGCCGCAACACTGCCCCTTTCAATCTTTTTCCAGCTCGGAAGTCCTGTGGAAGAGGTTCAGAACCGTGCCTATGCCTCTGCAATCATCCTTACCGTGATGATCCTTATCCTGAGTTTTTCGGCAAGGTACTTTAGTTCCAAATTTTCAAAACACAAAATCTGATGATGATAACCCAACAAATGGCTCTAATACCTGATAATTCTGTCATTGAGATGAAAGAACCAACGCTTCTGAAAAAAGTAATTAATAATCAATCCATTAAGATTGAGCATCTCGATGTCTATATTGAAGATCACCATATCTTAAAAGACATCAACCTCACCATACCTGAGAAAAGCATTACCTGTATTATCGGGCCTTCAGGATGTGGCAAATCGACATTTCTGAAAACACTCAACCGTATGCACGACGAAACACCTGAAGTAAAAATCAGTGGTAAGGTCTTTGTCGACGATGAAAATATTTACAGCCCCGGTGTTAATGTCATAGATACCCGGAAAAAAATGGGATTGCTGGCTCAGAGGCCATGTCCATTGCCTATGTCGATATTCGACAACGTGGCATACGGACCCCGTATTCATGGAATTAAAAGAAGGAAGGCTCTTAATCAGACAGTTATCCAGTATCTTCAGTATGTAGGTCTGTGGGATGAAGTAAGAGACAGAATTCGTACTTCAGCATCAAGATTGTCCATTGGTCAGCAGCAGAGGTTATGCCTGGCCAGAGGCCTCGCCATCGAACCGGAATATATTCTTGGTGATGAAGCTACTTCTGCCCTCGATCCGCTCTCTACCAAAAAAATTGAGGAACTGTTCATTAAACTCAGGGAGAAATACACTATCATACTTGTAACGCATACCCTTCGGCAAGCCCGCCGGATAGCCGACCATATTGTCTTTATGTACCTTGGAAAAATAATTGAATCCGGTCCTACTGAGGAATTCTTTAAAAATCCTAAAAAACAGCTTACAAAAGAATACCTGTCAGGAAGCTTCAGTTAGTAGCAGTGAAAATATAATTAGTTGATATACAAATATATACAATAACAATATGAATTTGAATGATTTAAAAACACAACTTGCAGGCATTACCATTGAGGATCAGCTTATGAGGCTTGTATCGTTATACCCCGGCAAGGTAATTTTTACTACAAGTTTTGGAATAGAGGATCAGGTAATTACTCATAAAATATTCAGTAACAATCTGGATATAAAAGTTGTAACACTTGATACCGGTAGACTGTTCCCTGAAACATACGATGTCTTCTCAAGGACTATTATTAAATACAATAAAAAGATTAACGTCTGTTTTCCTGATTATATTTCTGTTGAGAAAATGGTAACAGAAAAAGGACCTTTCAGTTTCTACGAGTCTGTAGAGAACCGGGAGGAGTGCTGCAAAATGAGAAAGGTTATTCCGCTCTCAAGGGCTTTAGCCGGCATGAATTGCTGGATCTCCGGAATCAGAGCTGATCAGTCGGGCAATCGCAGCCTGATGAGCAACCTTGAATATGACCCTGATAAAAAACTATTCAAGTTCCATCCTCTATTTGACTGGACACTTGAAGATGTTGAAGGATATCTCAAACAGTATGATATTCCATATAACTCCTTACACGATAAAGGGTTTGTCAGCATCGGTTGTGAACCATGTACCAGGGCTGTAATTAAGGGTCAGGATTTCCGCTCAGGCAGATGGTGGTGGGAAAACGATGGTCCTAAAGAGTGCGGATGTCATATTAAATAAAAAAAATGAAGAATCAGATTAATATAAGTGATGAACATCTCAAGGAGCTTGAAGATGAAGCTATTTTTGTGATGAGGGAAGTTGCGGCGCAGTTCGAGAAAAAGGTTTTGCTGTTTTCAGGTGGCAAAGATTCAATTGTACTGGTTCATCTTGCCAGAAAAGCATTCTGGCCTGCCAGGATCCCATTCACCCTGATGCATATTGATACGGGACACAATTTTGAAGAGACACTAAAGTTCCGCGACGATCTGGCAAAAGAATTCGGGGCAGAACTTATTGTCAAATATGTTCAGGATTCAATTGACAAAGGAAGAGTTGTTGAAGAACTTGGTGTTAATGCCAGCCGTAACAAAGCGCAGTCTGTAACCCTTCTGGATGCTGTTGAAGAACTGCAGATTGATGTCGCAATTGGAGGCGGTCGCCGCGATGAAGAGAAAGCCCGCGCAAAAGAACGCTTTTTCTCCCACAGAAATGAATTCGGACAGTGGGACCCTAAAAACCAGCGTCCAGAACTATGGAATATCTTCAACGGAAGAAAACATTCCGGAGAGCATTTCAGAGTGTTCCCGATAAGCAACTGGACAGAACTTGATGTGTGGCAGTATATCCTGAACGAAAATATCAAACTTCCTGAACTGTATTATACCCACAAAAGAAAAATATTCAACCGCAACGGAGTTTATCTCGCATGGGCTCCCTTCATGCAGCTAAAACCAAATGAGGAGGTTTTCGAGACCGACGTCCGCTGCAGGACAATTGGTGATATTACCTGCACCGGAGTAACTCTCTCGAAAGCAGACTCCCTTGAAGAGATAATTGCTGAAATAGCAGCTACAAGAGTCACTGAAAGAGGTGGAAGATATGATGATAAACGGTCTGAAGCCGCCATGGAAGACAGGAAAAAGGAGGGTTATTTTTAGGGCACAGAGTCGAAGACCCTGACAACCGCATGGTTCGTCAGGGCACAGAGCGTAGAGCACAGGGCAGAGCGGTCCGTACATTTACTGAGCACTGAGCCCTGAGCATTTATTTGAATTAGAAAATTATGTAACGAGAGAAAATGGGAATTAACGGAAAAAGCACGAACAAAAGTCTTCTAAGGTTTACAACAGCTGGTAGCGTTGATGATGGGAAGAGTACCCTGATAGGGCGTTTACTTTACGACAGCAAGTCTATCTTCGAAGATCAGATGGAGCATATTGTCCAGTCCGGGAAACGTCTGGGAAGAGAAGAGCTTGATCTCTCCCTTCTGACCGATGGACTGAGAGCTGAAAGGGAACAGGGTATCACTATTGACGTTGCATACAGATATTTTGCCACACCTGCCAGAAAATTTATTATCGCCGACACTCCCGGACATATTCAGTATACACGAAACATGGTAACCGGAGCCAGTACTGCAGACCTGGCAGTAATTCTTATTGATGCCCGTAAAGGGGTTCTGGAACAGACCATAAGACATTCATATATAGCATCTTTGCTCGATATAAGGCATACTATATTCTGCATCAATAAAATGGATATGGTCGACTGGTCCGAGAAAGTATTCACAAAAATAAAAGAGGAGCTGGGTTTACTCATCAATAAACTTAATATCAGCGATGCCCACTTTATTCCGCTAAGTGCAAAATATGGCGATAATGTTGTTGACAGGTCGGAAAATATGAAATGGTACAATGGCAAAACTTTCCTGGGGCTGATTGAAACCATTGAAATAAGAAAAAATAAAAATCCGGAGAATCAACGCTTTCCCGTTCAGACAATTATCCGCCCACACACCACCGAATTTCATGATTACAGAGGCTATGCAGGCCGGATAGCAGGTGGCGTTTTCAGGCCCGGGGATGAAATAACTGTTTTACCTTCACTGCGAAAATCAAAGATTAAAAGCATTGATGTTCTCGGAAAAACACTCTCAGAGAGCATTGCAGGAGATTCTGTTGCTATCTCCCTCGAAGATGAAATAGATATAAGCCGGGGCGATATGCTGGTGGCTTCAAACGATATACCTGTTATAAGCCAGGATATTAAACTTATGATCTGCTGGTTCAATGAACGTCCGATGAAGGTCGGCGGAAAATATCTGATCAGACTGAACAGCAACGAATCCGGTGGCATAATAAAAAATATCAGCTACAGGATGAACATCAATACCCTCGAGCACGATTTTGAGAACACAACAGTTAATATGAATGATATTGCAGAGATCACTATTAAAACATCAAAACCTCTCTTCTTTGATTCCTACAAAAAAAATAACATAACCGGAAGCATGATATTTGTTGATGAAGGAACAAATGAGACTGTTGCTGCAGGTATGATTCTCTGATCGTCATAATTATGTTTAATAACATGTTTTTCGGTTGAAATATTATTATCATAAATCCAGTTTTAAAGATCCCCTCAATATGAAAAACATACAATTATCATATAGAGGATTTTACACATACTCATACTGCTCAGAGATTATTCAGATTTTTTAATATAATTTTGAAAACAATTTTTCAGGACAATTGTTTTAATTTTAAATGAAGGCTTTAATAACCATACCGCTTATAATACTTCTTACCTTCTCTGGAATCAGTGTTAAATTTGCTACACATTTTTGTGGTGGTTATGTTGCTGCAACAAAAGTCTCACTAACAGGTGAATTAGCTACATGCGGCATGGAACGTCATTCGCACAGCATCCCATTTCAGGATATTCTGACTAATTACTGCTGTGAAGATATCACTTCAGCCTATTCAATATGCAATAACTATACACCTTCATCCTTTTTTATTGATGAGGTTGCACAGCAGGTTCATTCGATGATCTTTGCCCCGGATGTTCCTCTCTCTTTCTATGAGACGGTAATTACCTCTACTGACACAACAATAAGGCCACCGGGATTAAATAATCCTGACTCTCCTTTGCGTTCCGCTTTGTGTATCTTCCGTATCTGATCTGATCCTTCAAATTTTCTGCAGGCAAAATAAATTTTAGCCTGTTGTCTCTGTTTGTATTATTACTTGTATGCAACTTCTTTTGTTTATGGATTTCGCCAATCTTATCAGTCCGCATGAACTCACCCCCTTCCTTTCCCCCTCTCTGCTCCACAAAGAGGGGGAATGCACAGGCATACAGAATGTTACTGCCCCTCTTTGCGGAGCAGAGAGGGGGATGCTGAACAACGCGAAGCAGGGGGTGAGTTCATGGGAAAAGTTACTCTTTTTGGGGTCATATTATACTATATTGAAATACTAATCATTCATTTAAACATTTATCTATGAAACAATTAAAACTTTTTATTACTGCTATTCTATTGATGGCGGTGGTAACAAACGGTTCTTCACTAACTGTTGCGAAAGCTGACAGCCCAACGAAAACCGAATCATTTAAAGTATCCGGGAATTGCGGAATGTGCAAAGACCGTATTGAAAAAACAGTAAAGGCAGAAGGTGCAACCTCGGCTGCCTGGGATTCAAAAAATAAGATGGTAACGGTAACATTCGATCCTTCTAAGACTAACGTTGATGCTTTCAGTAAGAAGCTGGCAGCAGCCGGACACGATACTGAAAAATACAAAGCTGATGATAAAGTATACAATGCTTTGCCTGGCTGCTGCCATTATGAAAGAAGCAAATAACCCTGATTTAATTTCCGGGTCACTCTTCATCTGAAAGTACTGACCCGGTAATACTTTACTTTTATGTTTAACAGACTCGTAAGATATTTTCTCGAAAACAGGCTTATAACTTTCCTGTTCCTTATTGCATTTATTGTTATGGGGCTGGTAACTATGCCTTTCGAACTGAAGTCCGGCCTTTTGCCACGCAACCCGGTACCTGTCGATGCCATACCTGATATTGGTGAGAACCAGCAGATTATTACAACTGAATGGATGGGCCGGTCACCAAAAGATATTCAGGATCAGGTGACCTATCCTCTAACCTCAGCGCTTTTGGGGATTCCGGGGGTTAAGACAATCAGAAGTACTTCAATGTTTGGCATGTCATTCATTTACATAATTTTCAAAGACAATATTGAATTTTACTGGAGCCGCTCACGAATTCTTGAAAAACTCAGTTCGCTCCCATCAGGTACACTACCCGATGGTACTCAACCTGCTTTAGGCCCCGATGCAACAGCCCTGGGACAAATTTTCTGGTACACTCTCGAAGGACACGACCCAAAAACAGGAAAGCCTAATGGTGGCTGGGATCCTCAGGAGCTAAGAACTATACAGGATTTTAATGTTAAGTATGGCCTCTCTTCCGCAGAAGGGGTATCTGAAGTTGCTTCCGTTGGCGGGTTTATCAAAGAATATCAGGTCGATATTGATCCTTATGCCCTTAAGGCTTTCAATGTTTCGGTTATGGATGTCATGAATGCCGTAAGAAAAAGCAATCTTGATATTGGTGCTGAAACAATTGAACTAAACAATGTCGAGTATATTATCCGCGGTCTGGGTTACCTGAAGAGCCTTGAAGATCTGGAATTATCAGTAATTACAGTTCGTAATAATGTCCCGGTACGGATTAAAGATATTGCACGAGTGGCATTTGGCCCTGCCACACGCCGTGGCGGCCTCGATAAAGGCGGTTCAGAAGCCGTCGGTGCAGTGGTTGTTGCCCGGTATGGTTCAAATCCAATGGAGGTTATTAATAATGTTAAGGAGAAAATAAAAGATATTGAAGCCGGTTTGCCTCAGAAAACTTGGAAAGACGGAACTATTTCAAAAGTAACTATCGTCCCGTTTTACGACAGGGCCGGATTGATACAGGAAACAATCGGAACACTTGAATCTGCTTTGACGCATGAGATCCTGATAAGCATAATTGTGATAATTATTCTGGTACTTAATCTCAGAGCCTCCCTCATTGTAGCCGGATTATTGCCGGTAGGGGTATTAATGACTTTCATCCTGATGAGGTTCTTCGGGATTGATGCCAATATTGTAGCCCTGTCTGGTATTGCTATCGCTATTGGTGTAATGGTTGATATCGGGATTGTTGACGTTGAGAATATACTAAGGCATCTGGAAATGCCCGAAAATAAAGGAATCCGCGGCAAAAAACTTATGCAGGTAATTTATCTGGCTACCACCGAAGTCAGAGCGGCAGTAGTAACATCTATTGCAACAACAATTGTCAGCTTTCTTCCTGTATTTGCAATGCAGGCTTCGGAAGGTAAACTATTCCATCCGCTTGCATTTACAAAAACATTTGCTCTGCTTTCAGCCTTTATTCTTGGCATAGTGGTATTACCTACACTCGTTCATATTCTCTTTGACTTCCACTTCGATACAAAAAAAATCCGGAAGATCTGGAATGGCCTTCTTATTATCGCAGGCCTCTTCCTTGCTATTTTCTGGCACTCATTACCTGTTCTGGCTTTAACAGCTCTGGGTATTAATAACCTTACTGATGACAGATGGTCTGCAAAACGAAAAGAGTATCCGGGTTACATAAATATCTTCATTACCGTAATCGTTGCAGCATATTATCTCTCAGTCGGATGGCTGCCTCTGGGTGCACATAACACCATCTTTGTTAACTTTCTGTTTGTCACAATAATCGTTGGAGTAATTCTTATCACTCTGATGGCTTTGGTACATTACTATGAGAAGATAATGCGTCTCATCTTACAGAATAAGTGGAAATTTCTTATCGTTCCGGCATTTACTCTTTTTCTTGGACTGCTTATATGGCAGGGCTTCGATAGAGTATTCGGCATTATTGCCACAGGTGCAGAAAAGTCAGGCTGGAAAAAATTCCGTCAGACCGCATTATGGGAAAAGCCCTGCAGGACCTTCCCCGGAACCGGAAAAGAATTTATGCCTTCGCTGAATGAGGGTTCATTTTTGCTAATGCCAACAAGTATGCCTCATTCCGGTATTGAAAAGAACCTGGAATATATCAAAACACTCGACAAACGTCTCTCCTCCATTCCGGAAGTAGAGGTGGCTGTTGGCAAATGGGGTAGGGTAAATTCAGCTCTCGACCCGGCTCCTGTCCAGATGTTTGAAAACACAGTCAGCTACCGCTCCGAATATATCCTTAATGAAAATGGCCATCGGATCAGATTCAAAGTGGATGATAACGGGAAATTTATGCTCGACGTTGAGAAGTTAAGAAGAATGGCTTATCTGGATGGATTTAAAAATGAGGCTGATAGCCTGAGAAATATTAAATATGACCGTGCAGAGAGTCTGTTTAATGTTCTGGTCAATGATAAATGGTTTATCTCAGCCAGCACTCCATTATTTCAACATATTTCTGAAAATCTCAACCGTTTTCTTATACTCGATGACAGGGGAGAATATTTCCGTCAGTGGCGGCCGCAGATTAAAAATCCTGATGATATCTGGAACGAAATTGTAAAAGTTACCAATATACCCGGCCTCACTTCCGCTCCTAAACTGCAACCTATTGAGACGCGCCTGGTAATGCTTTCAACAGGAATGCGTGCACCAATGGGACTGAAAGTATCCGGTCCCGATCTTAATTCCATAGAAGAGGCAGGGCTTTTGTTTGAAAAAGCATTAAAGGAAGTTCCTTCAGTAAAGGCTTCTTCAGTATTCTACGACCGCGCAGTGGGTGCTCCTTACCTCGGGATAAAGCTTAACCGCGAAGCAATGGCACGATATGGTATGACTGTAAGTGATGTGCAGGATGTATTACAGGTTACTGTCGGTGGTATGTCTCTTTCAACATCAGTGGAAGGACGCGAAAGATTTCCCGTACGGGTAAGATATGCACGCGAACTGCGTGATAATCCGGAGGATATGAAACAGATCCTTATTCCCTCAATGAATGGAGTGCAGGTGCCTGTGGGAGAGATTGCCGATATTGAATACTCGAGAGGGGCACAAATGATAAAAAGTGAAAACACTTTTCTTGTAGGACATGTCATATTTGATAAACAGGAAGACAGGGCTGAAGTTGATGTTGTTCAGGAAGCCGAAAAGATCTTAAAAGACAATATTCATTCGGGCAGAATCATCTTACCTGCAGGAGTTACTTATAAATTTGCCGGAAATTATGAAGAACAGTTAAGGGCTGCCAAAAGACTGTCACTGGTTATTCCGCTCAGTCTCATTTTAATATTACTGTTACTCTATCTCCAGTTCAGGTCTGTTACTGCTTCATTTATCCATTTTTCGGGAGTATTTGTTGCTTTCTCGGGTGGATTCATTATGCTCTGGCTGTACGGACAGGATTGGTTCATGAACTTTTCTGCCGCAGGGATTAACCTTCGTGATATGTTCCAGATGCATCAGGTAAACCTTAGTGTAGCTGTATGGGTAGGATTTATTGCTCTCTTTGGAATTGCTACCAACGATGGTGTAATAATGGGAACCTACATTCACCAGGTATTTGAAGAGAAAAAACCGGCCACGGTTAATGAAGTGCGTGAAGCTGTTATCCTTGCCGGAATAAAACGTGTTCGGCCTGCGATGATGACTACTGCAGTTGCAGTTATTGCTCTCCTCCCTGTCCTTTCATCAAACGGGAAAGGAGCTGATATTATGATCCCGATGGCAATCCCGGCATTTGGCGGAATGATAATACAGGTGATGACAATCTTTGTCGTTCCGCTATTCCAGTCGATGTGGAGGGAAAATAGTCTGAAGCAATAAGATCTGGATGGATTTGAAATATGGAGTTATAATTACTCCTGCATATAATTAATAATTTAAAAAACCTGTTACCAAAAATGGCCGAAATAATAAATGTTCTGACACAAAGAACTGAAATACACAGAAACCGTTCATGGAAGATTCAGCTTATTTCCATTTTGCTCTCCATGTTTTTTACTGTTTCAGCCAATTCACAACCTGATTCCCTCAGTTTTTACCTCGAGACAGCAGCCAAAAACAATCCTCTTGTACTTCAGCGGTTCACAGAATATGAGACTGCTTTGCAAAGAACAGCTCAGGCAGGAGCTCTCTCCGACCCGGAGTTAAGCCTTGGCGTTTTTCTGAGTCCTATGGAACTCGTCAGCGGTAGTCAGGTTGCCGATATAAGGTTAATGCAGATGTTTCCATGGTTTGGTGTACTCAGATATGCCAAAGATGAAATGAGCATGATGGCAAAGGCTAAGTTTGAACTCTTCCGGGATGCCAGATTGCAGATTTTCTTTGATGTGCAGAGAACATTTTACGAACTTTACAAGATTCGCAAAGAGATAAGTATTTCAGAAAAAAACATTGAAATCCTGAAAACAATTGAACGTCTGGCATTGGTGAAATTCAAAGCAGCTTCACCCGAAAACAGTGGAGCACCTTCTTCAACCCCTTCTCTCTCTCCGGGAGTTTCACAGAATAGTAATTCCGGGTCAGCTTCAATGCAGAGTATGGGTAATAATGGTTCAGGTTCGGGCATAACATCCGTAAGCCAGACTTCTCCCCCAATGCAGACAGGTCAAATGAGCTCATCTTCAGGTAATTCAGGATTGGCTGACCTTTATCGGATCGAGATGGAATCAGGTGAACTGGAATACAATGTCTCTTTATTGAAAACCCGGGCTGACAACATATCAGCTCAGTTCAACAATTATCTTAACCGGCCTGCAGGTTCGCCAGTTCTCACTCCTGAAATAATAGTTCCCGATTCACTTGGAATCTCCATTCTTTCAGCTTCCGATAGTATGCTTGCAAATAATCCAATGCTCAATATGCTTGATTATGAAAAGCAATCAATTGAAGCCCGTAAAAAAATGGTATCCCGGATGAGTTATCCTATGGTAGGTGCCGGCTTCAATTATTCCCTCATAAATAAGAATGTTATGTCTGTTACTCCGATGAATGGCAGAGATATGATAATGCCAATGGTAACAATTACCCTTCCGGTTTACCGGAAAAAATATAATGCCCGGAAAGCCGAAACAGAACTGCAGAGAACCGCAGCTTCTCAGAGTTATAGTGCAACTTCCAACTCACTGCAGATGGAATTCTATCAGGAACTCCGGTTTTACAATGATGCCCGGCGCCGTGTCAAACTATATGAAAACCAGCTTCAACTTGCATCAGGGTCACTCGATCTGTTGATGAAGAGTTTCTCAGTATCATCTTCAGGGTTAACGGATGTGCTGCGTATGGTACAACAGAAACTGGAATTTGAGCTTAAGCAAATAGAAGCAATTGCCGATCTGAATATATCTGTTGCAAAGTTAAGGAGGTTAGGAAATCTTGAAATAAATGGAAATAAAATATGAAGCGAAAAATATTTTTTTTAACTGTTGCCCTGATTACGGGCGTTTTTTTAGGATGGATTATTTTCAGCCCGAAAGTGAAAAAAGAGAAGAGCAAGGATGCTCTGACAGAGAATCTTAAAAGTACTGTCTGGACTTGCGCAATGCATCCGCAGATAAGGATGGAGGAAGCAGGCAAATGCCCGATATGCGGAATGGATCTGATCCCGCTCGCCACAAACAGCAGCTCCCCTGCCGATACAGACGCAATATCCCTGAGCAGTGAAGGAGTTCAGCTTGCCAATGTGATTACTTCCGTTGTTTCTAAACAAATGGCTGTTAAAGAGGTGCGCTTATACGGAAAAGTGCAGGCTGATGAAAGACTTTTGCAAAGCCAGGTTGCACATGTTCCCGGCCGGATAGAAAAGCTAAATGTAAATTTTACCGGCGAAACTGTAGTTAAAGGGCAGATCCTGGCACAGATATATTCTCCTGATCTCATTACTAGTCAGCAGGAATTGCTGGAGGCAGCCAAAACCAGGCAATCACAACCTGATATTTACGAAGCTGCCCTCGAGAAACTAAGGCACCTGAAACTTACAGATAACCAGATCAGTAATATTGAATCCTCAGGAACTATCCGGAATAACTTTGAAGTTGAATCAAATACCAGCGGTATTGTTACTGAAAGACGGGTCAATACCGGCGATTACATTTCGCAGGGTACGGTGCTTTTTGAAATTGCCGACCTTTCAAAAGTATGGATCCTCTTTGATGCCTATGAAAGCGACCTCCGGTTTATTAACAAAGGAGAAAAAGTCTCCTTCACAGTACAGGCATTACCGGGGAATAACTATACAGGCACAGTTATTTTCATTGATCCTGTTATTGATCCTGTCACCCGTGTTGCTAAGGTGAGGGTGGAGACAGACAATCAGGCAGGTAAACTCAAACCGGAAATGTTTGTTTCAGGAGTTGTTTATTCTTCTCCCAATGAATACCGCGATAAGATGATCATCCCGAAATCATCACTCCTCTGGACAGGTAAACGGTCGGTGGTTTATGTTAAGCAGCCCGGAACTGATCAGAATATTTTCAGAATGCGTGAGGTGGAAACAGGACCTATGCTGGGTAATAGCTATGTCATAATCAATGGCTTGTCTGAAGGTGAGGAGATTGTCACCAGTGGAACCTTCAGCGTTGATGCTGCTGCACAGCTTGAGGGAAAACCCAGTATGATGAATACACGTCAGGCCGGAAATCTTAATTTTAAAAATGCAACTTTCAATGTTTCAGGAAATTGTGAAATGTGCAAGGAGAGAATTGAAAAAGCTTCTCTTTCGGTAAATGGTGTCAAAAATGCTGTTTGGGATATGATCAGCAAAAAAATCATTGTTGATTTTGACAGTACAAAAACGGACCTTTTAACTATTCATAAAGCCATAGCAAAAACAGGCCACGATACTCCTCTTGTTAAGGCTGATGATGCGGTTTACAAATCCCTCCCGGAGTGTTGTCTGTATAGAAAATAGGTCAGCAAAAAGAGTATGCTGTGTTAAGTGTTTTTCCCTTCTGATCAGCAACCTTTTGCCGGAGTTATTCCTTTGCTAAGAATCCTGATCGTCAAACAGATACAATTGTCTGTCATCATAATCATCCGTCTCGAGATTTGAGACGGTTACTCCCATGAGCCTGATACGGGTACCTTCAAGCTTAATAGTTTTGCGGATTGATGAAACCTCTTTATGGAGTGTTTCAAAATCGCGGATATAATGCTGAAGCGTTTTGCTTCGGGTTATCTGCCTGAAGTCAGAGAATTTGATCTTCAGAGTGATGGTCCGGCCGGTGGCTTCAGAATGAGCCATTCTCTCCATAAGCTCTTTTTCAAGCTTATACAACTCTGCAATCATCTCAAAACGGGTGGTCAGATCTTTTTCGTAAGTGAGCTCCGTTCCTACCGATTTCCGCTCCTGTCCCGGCTCAACCGGACGGTCATCAATCCCTCTTACAATGTTGTGAAAGAATACACCTGCCTTACCAAAGTTTCTTACCAGCGATACCATATCCCATTTCTTAAGGTCTGCACCTTTATGGATACCAAGCTTATGCATCTTTTCTGCAGTCACTTTTCCTATCCCAAAGAATTTCTCCACAGGCAGCTCTTCAATAAATTTCTCTGCCTCTTCTGGGCGGATAAGAAACAGGCCATCAGGCTTGTTGATATCGGAGGCTATTTTGGCAAGAAATTTATTTACTGATATGCCTGCCGAGGCGGTAAGCCCTGTTCTGCATTTTATCTCATTTCGTATCCTCCTCGCAATAACTGTGGCGGAACCAATTTTCATTTTATCATCAGTAACATCAAGGAAGGCTTCATCTATGGAAAGTGGTTCAACGATATCGGTGAACTCCCTGAAGATCTCAAACACACTGGCCGAAACTTCATTATACCTTTCAAAATTGTGCTTTACAAAAATAAGAGATGGGCAGAGCCTTCTTGCTATTACTGAAGGCATTGCAGACCTGACACCAAACTTCCGTGCTTCATAGCTGGCTGCAGCTACAACACTCCTCTCGCCGCTCCCACCTACGGCAACAGGCTTACCTCTGAGCTCCGGATTGTCGAGCTGCTCCACAGATGCAAAAAAAGCATCCATATCGATATGTATAATCTTTCTCAGGAAATATAATCCGTTTAACCTCCTTATTCATCCGGAAGGTATCAGACAAAAGTAAAAGGTATTCAGGATTTTCTAAAGAATTTCGTTATCAATAACAAATCTAAAAGTAAATTATTTTGAAAAGTGTGAGGTAATGACCAACATTGCAGGATATTTCAATTGAACCATTTTGGAAACAGGAACTGAAAATAAAAAGAAGCTCTTTGCACTTGTACTTTCCCAGCACAGAATATGGGGATCTATTCTGCTTCCTTATATTATTCAAAAAGAAACAAACAGGGGATACTACAAGTTTCTTGAATGCCTATCCCCTTTCCCAAATACAGAGACGCTTGAGACTCTCACATCTGAGGAGCGTGAACTAATAAAGATAATAAACGAGTATAACGACAGGAATCTTTTCAGATTATTCTCAAAAGATAAAACGGTAAAGGATTTTCTTGAAAAATTAACTCCGGTAAACCTTGAGATCTTTATCAGGCCTTATATTGAAAGAAGAATCAATAAATGCCTGACTATTTCAAGAGATGAAAATATTCCGGTCTATTATCAGAAGAAAAAATCAGATTCGCTTCATATTGAAGATCAGCTTTGCCTGAGCGGGGATAATGCTGAACCGGTTTTCAGATTTATAAGAACCGAAGAACAAACTACCTATAATCTGAGTCTCGAAGCTGCAGGAAAGGCAATTGACATGAGAGGGATCTCAAACGACATCCTCTGTATGTCACCATGCCTTATAAGAGCCGATCATACGGTTTTCTTTGTTTCTGATGTAGATGGGCCAAAGCTTAAACCATTCCTGACCAAAGAGCACATTGTAATTCCCAAAAAAACTGAACTTAAATATTTTACCGGCTTTGTGCTGAATGCTGTAAATAATTTTAAGGTTGTTGGCTCCGGTTTTGAAATAATTGAGGTTACTCCGGGAAAAAAAGCTATTCTGGAGCTTGAAATGGGGTTGAAAAATATCCCTGTAATGATCCTGAAATATAGCTATCATGAAAATGAAATTTACTCCAATGAAAGCTCTGTCTCATTCACTCTGTTTGAGGAAAAAGAAGAGAGATATATATTCAGGAAATTACACCGCGATTTTAACTGGGAAAAAGAGTGCCGTGACAGGTTAGGCGAACTTGGCTTCTTTTCAGATGATGATATTAATTTCTTACCAGTTTCTTCCGATCTTAAGCGGAAAGAGGAGCTGTTTGGGATGATAGAGATTGTGAACAACAGTTATTCTGAAATTATTGATGCAGGATTTACTTTAAAATCAAGGCTCGACCAGAATTACAACCTGAAACCTGTAAATATCGAGATCAGCAGTGAAATTGTTAATGACTGGTTTGATCTGACAGCAGTTGTCAAAATAGGAAGCTGGGAAATTCCGTTTACGCGGTTCAAAAAGAACATCCTTCAGGATATCAGGGAATATGTATTACCCGATGGCTCAATAGCTATCCTGCCGGAAACCTGGTTTTCGAAATATAAAAATATTTTTGAATTCGGAAAGACTACTGAAGATACCCTGAGAATCCACAAGCAACATTTTTCATTACTAACAGATACTCTGAATGATGATGGAAGAGTTGGTTTCGGAAAACTGGAAAAACTGCTTATTCCCGATCAGATCCCGGTTCTTAAACCTCCTGCCGGTCTCAATTGCCTGATGAGGCAATATCAGTCCGATGGCCTTAACTGGCTCGTTTTTCTCCAGACAGCAGGGTTAGGCGGTTGCCTGGCCGATGATATGGGGCTTGGAAAAACTATTCAGACGGTTGCCCTTCTCCAGCATAATAAGGAAACCATTATTCCAATGGTGAATCCGGATATAAAACCTGAGATATCACTCTTCGGCAGCTCCGAACCAAAGCTCACATCTCTCATCATTGTTCCGGCCTCTCTTATTTACAACTGGGAAAATGAGATAGAGAGGTTTGTTCCCGAACTGAAAGTCTGTAGCCATAAAGGTAACCAGCGTAAAAAGTCAACCTCCCATTTTCAGAATTTCGATATAATCCTATCGAGCTACCACACTATAAGACAGGATATTGACCTGATAAGCACATTCCCGTTTCATTATATAATACTGGATGAGAGTCAGGTAATAAAGAACCCTGCCTCTATGTTGTACAAAACGGTTACCCGTCTTAAATCAGATTACAAGCTGGTTCTCACCGGTACTCCTGTTGAAAATTCCCTGAATGATCTCTGGACACAACTTAATTTTGTGAACCCCGGATTACTTGGCGACTTAGCCTTTTTCCGGAGGGAATTTTCCAAACCTATAGAAAAACTGGGTGACGATAAGAAGGAGGTAAAACTCAGGAAGATCATTAAACCTTTTATTCTGAGGCGCACAAAAGAGATGGTTGCCCGCGATCTGCCACCTGTGACTGAACAGATGGTTTTCTGCGATATGACCGAAGAGCAGTTTAAAGTGTACGATGAAGAAAAATCTTCCGTAAGAAACAGCATTCTCAAAAACATAGAATCGAACGGTCTTGAAAAATCTGCGATAGTTGTCTTGCAGGGTCTGATGAAGCTGAGACAGATCTCTAACCATCCGGTTATGGCTTACGAGGATTATGCCAACGGCTCAGGGAAATTTGAAACCGTCCTGCAGGATATGGAAAGTGTTGTATCTGAAGGCCATAAAATACTCGTATTCTCATCATTTGTTAAGCATCTCGACCTATATGCCAAAGAATTAAGGAAGAAAAGAACCCGTTTTACAATGCTCACAGGTGCAAGCCTTAACAGGGAAAAAATAGTAAACAGCTTCCAGAATGATCCTGAAAATAAAATATTCCTCATCTCACTTAAAGCCGGAGGTGTTGGGCTCAACCTGACAGCCGCCGATTATGTATTTATTCTTGATCCATGGTGGAACCCGGCGTCAGAGATGCAGGCAATGAATCGTGCTCACAGAATTGGCCAGGATAAAAGTGTATTTGTTTACAGGTATATTACCAGCAATAGCATTGAAGAGAAGATCGTACGGCTTCAGGAGAAAAAATCAAGGCTGGCCGACACCTTTATTTCGAGCAACAACCCTCTTAAAGACCTGGATATACAACAGATCCTCAATATAATAGGATAGGTATTTATTAATAAAAGCACTTGCCGTAAACATTACTCCCGGCAATAGGGTGAACAAAGAGCTACATATTAATTTAAATCTTTCAAATCTCAGATGTTTTAACTTTATTTGCATTCTTATTCCGGCCCGTAGCTCAGCTGGTAGAGCACGTGACTCTTAATCATGGGGTCGAGGGTTCGATCCCCTCCGGACCGACAGAAAAGAGGCCGTCTCATAACATGAATGAGACGGCCTTAATATTTAATCCCAAACAGATCTGTCATCAAAGAATTCAAAGACATATTCATCCTTAAACTGCACATTATTCTTCTCCGGTATTTCTAAATATTCATCCCTTAACCTCATTTTTTTATTGACTAAATATACTTATACTGGTGAATTTTAGTAAAAAAACCGGCGATGATCTGCCGGCTTTCTCAAGATTAAGGTAAAATTGGTGTTTAGGTTTTATTCTCAATTATTTTAAAAATTATCCCTCTCAACATAGTGTGTATGAAGTAGTTCGTGCGACTTATGGCTATTCGGTTTGTCGAGGAACTCCTTATATATTGCCACCACCTCAGGATTAAGATGCGATTTACGAAGAACCATATTTTCATCTTCCGAATAAATGGCTTTCATTCTGTTTTTCCTGATCTGCATGTTGGTCGGAATAGGTTGTCCTCCTCCGCCAATGCAACCTCCCGGGCATGCCATAATCTCAATAAAGTGATAAGGAGCATTTCCTTCCTTAACAAGCTTCATGATTTTATTTGCATTTACCAGTCCGTGTGCAATAGCAATTTTAAGTTCAGCGCCTTCAAGGAAGCTCCACGCTTCCACACAACCTTCTATCTTTATGGAAGCTTCTTTCACACCGTCCATTCCCCTTACAGGAGTTATATTGAGGTTTCCGAAAGGAACTTCACGTCCGGTAACAATCTCATAAGCAGTACGTAATGCGGCTTCCATAACACCACCTGTTGCGCCGAAGATAACTGCAGCACCGGTTGATTCGCCCATTATTGAATCGTATATTGCCTCTTCAAGATTTCTGAAATCCAGACCTGCCTGTTTAATCATAACAGCCAGTTCGCGGGTTGTGAGTACATAATCAACATCCTTGTATCCGCTTGCCCTCATCTCAGGCCTGTCGGCTTCAAACTTCTTTGCCGTGCATGGCATAATTGATACCGAAACTATTTTGGAAGGGTCGATATTGCGTTTTTTGGCGTAATATGTTTTAGCCAGGGCACCAAACATCTGTTGCGGCGATTTGCAGGTGGAGAGGTTTGGAAGAAACTCAGGATATTTATGTTCGATAAATTTTATCCATCCCGGTGAACAAGATGTGAACATTGGAAGGGAAACCTTTGTATCGCCATCTACCAGAGCTTTTTTAAGCCTTACAAGCAGTTCAGTCCCCTCTTCCATAATGGTAAGGTCAGCACTGAAATCGGTATCCAGAACCGAGTTGAATCCAAGCTGTTTCAGGGCATTCACCATTTTTCCGGTTACCCTTTCACCCGGATCATATCCAAGGTCTTCGCCAAGCGCCACTCTTACTGCAGGAGCAGTCTGAACAACAACATGTTTATCAGGATCATAAATAGCATCCCATACCTGATCGATATATGTCTTTTCTACAAGAGCACCAGTCGGGCAACGGTTTACACACTGACCGCAATTGGTACAGACAACATGGCTCATCGGCCTGTCGTGAAAGGATGAAATTTTCTGATGGGCCCCTTTGTTGGCTACCGCAATGGCAGAAATATACTGCAATTCGGAACATGTTCTCACGCAACGCTGGCATCTGATACACTTGCTGTCGTCTTTGATAAAGGATGGTGATGACCGATCGATACTATATTTTTTATCTTCTACCAGGTCGAGGAAAATATGGTCGCCGAATGCAAACTCATTTGCAAGTGACTGAAGTTCGCAATTCTGATTCTTATAACATTTTGTGCAATCAGACCTGTGCTCCGAGAGAAGAAGCTCGACAATATGCTTACGGGCATTTCTGACCTTCAGTGTATTTGTGTGGATCTCCATTCCCTCTGTTGCCGGTGTTGCACAGGATGCAATAAGTGTCCTTGCCCCTTTTTGTTCAACAATACAGACGCGGCAGTTACCTGCAACGCAAAGGTCGTCGTGATTACATAATGTCGGAATATTTATTTTCAGTTTTTTGGCAGCTGCAAGAACTGTTGTTCCCGCCTGTACCGAGACTTTCTGGTCGTTTATAATTAAATTTATCATGATTCGCTGTTTTTGTTAAAATGATTAATAGATGATCTCTTCTTTGAAATTGCCGACTATCGATTTAAAGGCATTTCCAACTGACTGTCCAAGACCACACTTAGCTGCTATCTTCATTGAGTCGGCCAGTTTCATAAGTTCATTCAGGTATGTTGACTTGGCCTCACCTTTCTTCACTTTTTCCACTCCTTTAAGTAACTGCTGGCAACCGACACGGCATGGAGTACACTGCCCGCACGACTCCTCGGTAAAGAAATCGAGATAATTATGGAGAACATTGTACATCGACCTTGAGCTGTTGAATAGCTTCATTGAGCCACCTGTTGGGACACCTTCAAAGCCAATAATTGTTTCAGCAAACTTCTTTCTTGGAACGCAAAAACCGGATGCGCCTCCTACCTGTACGGCTTTTGTGTCGCCATCACCAAATTCATCTACAAACTGCAGCACTGTCATCCCCAGTTCAAGTTCGAAAATACCCGGAGTAGGGGTATCTCCTGAAACAGAAAATACTTTCGATCCTCTTGAATCTTTGGTTCCGTACTGTATGAAATTCTTTGCACCATGCTTAACAATCATCATGGCTGTTACCAGAGTCTCGACATTGTTAATTGATGTTGGTTTTTCAAACAAACCCGATACAGTCGGGTAAGGTGGTTTGTTGCGTGGCTCACCTCTCTTACCTTCAATTGACTCGAAAAGAGCGCTCTCCTCACCGCAGATATATGCGCCGCTGCCCATCCTGTACTCGATATTGAAATCGTAACCTATCTCTTTTATCATCTTATGAAAAGAGGTCAGTTCGATCATCAGTTTTGGTAACATATACCTGTATTCACCCCTCAGGTAAACAACACCTTTTTTTGCTCCGATTGCTTTACCTGCTATAGCCATTCCACCATGTACCTTATTGGAAACCCTGTCGAGTATTTCCCTGTCTTTGAATGTACCCGGTTCTCCTTCATCGGCATTACAGACAATGTACTTCTCAGGGCTCTTTTCCTCTGAAGTGAATTTCCACTTCATTCCTGTTGGAAACCCGGCACCGCCTCTTCCTTTCAGACCGGAATCTAGTACCTCTTTGATTATCTCTTCTTTAGTCATTTTGAAGGCTTTCGCAAGCACTTCTTTGTTATCTATTTTTTCGAATATAAGGTCAACCTTATTTAGTCCTGTATTTTCCATTTTTTAGCCGGATATTTATTTTTGCATGTAATCTTTAATAATCTCACTCACTTTTTCTGGTGTAAGCTCAGTATATGGCAATTCATTTATCAGAATTGCAGGAGCTTTATGGCACCAACCGATACAGTTAGTCTCAATAAGACTGAATTGTTTATCGGTTGTTGTTTCCCCGACTCTGATCTTCAGCATATCTTCAATAGTATGAATAATATCACTCTTCCCTTTCATTGAGCATGTAATTGTTTTACAAACTCTTATTACATATTTTCCTTTCACCTGAGTGTCGAGAAAGGTGTAAAATGATGCTGTCCCATAAACTTCCGCCGCTGAGATATCGAGCTCTCTGGCGACCTCTACCATAGCCTCATCATTGAGATAATTATGCTTCTGTACGATCTCCTGAAGAATAGGCATAAGGCTTTCCCTGACGCGACCATGCTTATCGGACAACTCTTTAACTAGATTTCCTACCTGATACATTTCTATTTGATTTTTAAGTAATTAAATATTATTTATTAGTAATAACAGCTCTTCTATTAAGTGCTGTTAAATTAATAACAATACTTTTAAAAAAAACTTTCAAATGACATTATTGATTATTTAGAATGAAATTAAATAAAATTCAGGGTAATCCGGGATCCGGTTTTTTAGAAAAAATACCCTGAATAATTCCAGAAGATTATACTATTTCACAACCTGAATCGTACTCATCAGAGTTATGTTTCTGACATCGGAATAGTTGTATTGATAAAGCCCGTTTTCTCCTATAAGCATCAGAACATTTTTGAAAGGAATAACATCGAAGGCTTTGATCTGAGGATATGCATAAATAAGATGACTGGTAATGCTCAGAGGATCAGATGCATCATAAACTTTCAATCCGGCACTTCCATCACAGATGAATAGCAGATCGCCATCCTTACCCAATCCCTGAGGATTGCTCATGCCATACGATTTCACCATTACCGGTTTATTTATATTTTTTACGTTCACAACATCAAGGCAATTCAGATTGCCGCCGCACGTAGTTCCGGTCCTGAGAGTTACATAGGCAAGTGTATCATCAACAATCACCGGATCGCAGCTTCGGGCATGCTGGAAGAAGGTTTTAAATACAGGAGAGGAAGGATTTGTAATATCCAGAATGGCCATACCTGTAGTTGTACCAAGAAACATTTCATTCTCAGTAAGAAACATTGTCTCTACATTCCATCCCGGATAGATTTCATTTATTTTTGAAGGAGATAACTTATCGGTAATATCAAAAACCTTCAGAAGGCTGTTATCCACAACATAAAGAACCTGATCCTTAATTCCAAACCTCGCCATTGAGCCGCCAACACCAACTCCGCTGCCACTAATACCTGACGATGCACCAGTGGCGTTTTTATCAGCCATAAACGAGAGGCTGCTAAGCATGAATATAGGATATCTGATAGTTTCTGTGTTAACCTTTTCCCTTATTGTCTTTAATTCCCATCCCACAACAACTCCTCTGGTCTGATCAACGTAAGCCGCAGGAAATAAATTATCAATAGCCGGAACAGTATATGGGAGAATATCTTTTATTCTTCCAACTTCATGAATATTAGCAATATCCTCAACATTGAGAACCACAAGGTCGACGTAACTGTCGGCATACATTATATAACCCGATATCGAGATGTCAACTACCCCGGGCATTTTTATAAATGCCTTGTTAACCGGTGAAGCCGGATTGCTGTTATCAAAAACGTGTATTCCTTTAAGCTCCTCCACAATGAAGATATAGTTATCCTTGAAATAAATTTTCCCCGGATTCTTAAGATCTGAATTTTGCTCTTGAGCAAAAGATGACCGTAAATCTTCGTACGACATATAAACAGGATTGTTACCTTTATATTCTTTATAAGTGGAATCTTCACATGAATAAAAGAATAATGAAAATAAAGAGAGAAGAACTATAAATGGAATGATTTTTGCTTTCATACAAAGAGGATTTTGTTTCTTTTATCTAAACAAAAATCGTGCTAAACTTTTTTATACCTTAACCTGAATTATTATGAACCTGGCATTTTTAACCAAAAACACAACCGAGCTTGCGAGTTCAACGAAGTTAAAGCTTATCTTACTCTTCATAATGCTGATAATCATCTCCTTCCCTCTTGCGGCACAGAAAAACAGAGATGTTCTTTACTTAAAAACCGGAAGCACCATCAACGGGAAACTGATTGAGATCTCTGACGATATTTATAAAATTCAGGTTGCAGACGGAAGCATTTACTTCTACAAAGCATCGGAAGTTGAAAAATTTGCTAAGGAAACTGCCTTTTTTGAAGCACGCAAAGCTGACGGTTTTGGGTTTGCCCTTGAAGCAGGATTGCTTGCAGGAGCACAGAATACCAGTTATGAAGATCCCTTCAGTTTTAACCTGCTCGCCGGTTATACAATAAAAACCAAAAATATTATAAATGTTGGTTCGGGCGTGGAGTTTATTGGAAAGCCATTAACCCCGTTGTTTCTTGAATATAAACGACTGCTCACTGACAAAAAAACAACCCCTTTCTTTTTTGCAAGAGGCGGAGCCCTTATGCATCTCGGAGGTGGCGATGAGGAACCTGCAACCCGTTACGATTACACTTCATATAATTACAAGGGTGGTGTGGCCTGCGCCTTTGGAACAGGGATCTCCTGGGCCAAAGAAAACTTTGAAAGCTATCTGAGTTTCGCCTACAGATACTCCTCCACGAGTTATATGCAAAAGGATTACAACAGCGTTAAGACGAAATATAATAATGCCTTAAACAGGCTCGAAATTAAATTTGGCTTCAGGTTCTGAATACCCTGAAATCTTAAAGTGCCGGTTTGGAATTTCACATTGCACAAACGGAAAATATTAGTTGCACAGTTAAAAAGAAGCGCGGAATATCTCTGTTTATTCTCGCATTCCCTGCGTAAGTTCTTTTTAAATTACCTTATATTTATGGCAATTTAAAAGTGATGAATTACCAGAAGATATTATCTGACCTCAAACCTGACCATGAATTCTTTATTGGTATTGATTCTGATGGTTGTGTATTTGATTCTATGGAGGTAAAACAAAAGGAATTCTTCATCCCAAACGCCTTAAAATATTTTGGACTCTTTGCCATATCCGGACTTGTACGGGAAACATGGGAATTTGTAAATCTATATTCGATCTACAGGGGAGGCAACCGTTTTACCTCATTAATAAAGGTATTTGAACTATTATCAGGAAGAAAAGAGATAAGGGCTTCAGGCTTCGAGTTACCCGATATGACCTCATTAAAAAAGTGGATCAGATCGGAATCAAAACTGAGCAATAGTTCTCTTAGAAAATATTTCGAATCGAATTATAGTCCCGGACTTGAAAAAGTGGTAAAATGGACAGAGGCTGTCAATGAGGATATCAGCAGGTGGCTTTGCAACATTCCGCCATTCCCTCATGCTTTAACAGCTATTAAGGACATCTCGGGTTTTGCTGATCTGGTTATTGTTTCACAGACTCCCCTTGAAGCACTCAACAGAGAATGGGAAGAGCACGACCTGAAAAAATATGTGAAAGCAATTGCCGGGCAGGAGCACGGAACAAAAACCGAACATATTGCCTTAGCTGCAAAAAACAAATATCCCGATAATAACATTCTTATGATTGGTGATGCCAAAGGAGATCTTGATGCTGCGAAGAGCAACGGGATCCTCTTCTTTCCGATCATTCCGGGAAAGGAAGATGAATCGTGGGAAAATTTTATGTATGAAGGGCTTGAAAGATTTGTAACAAACTCTTTTTCGGGTAGTTATGCAAATAAGCTCATCATTGATTTCGAACGGTACCTTCCCTCATTTCCTGCTTTTTTCTCCAGATGAATAATCCTTTTTTTACATAAATAATATAAATATTTAACCTCAAAATAAAATGAATACAGATATAAACAACAGAGCTGCCGATAACATTCGCATACTTGCCATGGCAATGGTTGAAAAGTCAAAATCAGGCCATCCGGGTGGCGCAATGGGTGGTGCCGATTTTATCCATATACTCTTTTCGGAGTTTCTGAGTTTTGATCCGGCTGATCCTTCATGGATAAACCGCGACAGGTTTTTTCTCGATCCCGGCCATATGTCGCCAATGCTCTATTCTGTATTAACCCTTACCGGCCATTTCAACACTGAGGATCTGAAAAATTTCCGCCAGTGGGGAAGCCCTACTCCCGGCCATCCTGAGCGTGATGTAATGAGGGGTGTTGAAAACACATCAGGGCCTCTTGGACAGGGTCATACAATGGCTGTTGGAGCTGCAATTGCCGAGAAGTTTCTTATTGCCCGCTTCGGGGAACTATTCTCTCACAAGATATTTACCTTCATCTCTGACGGAGGGGTTCAGGAGGAGATCTCACAGGGAGCAGGCCGTCTTGCAGGTTTCCTCGGACTCAATAACCTGATTATGTTTTACGACTCAAACGACATTCAGCTGTCAACTGAAACAAATGCAGTAACCAGTGAAGATACTGCTATGAAATACAAGGCTTGGGGCTGGAATGTAATAAAGATCGACGGCAACAATCAGGTGCAGATAAGAGAGGCTCTTTCTTCAGCAGTAAAGGAACAGGAAAAGCCTACCATTATCATTGGAAAAACAATAATGGGAAAAGGGCTTCTGGATAATGACGGAAAAAGTTTTGAGAGAAAAACATCAACACACGGGATGCCGGTCAGCGAAGCAGGCGGATCGTTCGTGAAATCGGTGATCAATCTGGGAGGGGATGCCGAAAATCCTTTCCATGTTTTTGAAGAGGTCAGAGAACTCTATAAGAATGCTCTTGCCGAAAAAAGCAAAGTTGCTGCCGGATGGAAAAAAAGAAAGGATGAATGGGCCCTGAATAACGGCGGGCTTAACAGCAAGCTTCACTCCTTCTACTCAGCAGAAATTCCTGATATTGATTATAAAGCAATTCAACAAAAAGAGGGATCGGCCACCAGGGCCGCTTCGGCAACCATGCTCAGTCTCTTTGCAACAAAGATCGAAAATATGATTGTCGCATCAGCTGATCTTGCCAACTCAGACAAGACAGACGGCTTTCTTAAAAATACCCACCCGTTTACCAAAGGCGATTTCACAGGTTCATTTCTCCATGCAGGTGTTTCTGAACTTACAATGGCATCGGTTATGAACGGGATGGCTCTTCATGGTGGCGTTATACCTGCCTGTGGCACTTTCTTCGTCTTTTCAGATTATATGAAACCTGCACTCAGGCTGGCATGCCTTATGGGATTACCGGTAATATTTATCTGGACACACGATGCTTTCCGCGTGGGAGAAGACGGACCAACCCATCAGCCTGTTGAACAGGAGGCACAGTTGCGGCTTATGGAGCACCTTAAAAACCATCACGGCGAAAACAGCATGGTTGTTCTGCGGCCTGCCGATGCAACTGAAACAACAATAGCCTGGAAAATGGCTCTTGAAAACAGAAAAACACCAACCGCCCTTATCCTTTCCCGTCAGAATATAAAAGATCTGCCATCCGAGAATAACAACAGGTATTCAGATGCTCTGAAATCAGTAAACGGAGCCTATATCGTCAGCGACTGCGAAGGAACTCCTGATATTATTCTGATAGCCAGTGGTTCGGAGGTTGCAACCCTTATTGAGGCAACGCCCCTGTTAAAAAAAGACAATCTCAAAGTAAGATGCATCTCAGCACCTTCAGAAGGATTGTTCCGCAACCAGACTGCAGAATACCGCAAATCTATTATGCCCGAAAAAGTCCCTGTTTTTGGATTAACAGCCGGATTATCAGTTACATTACAAGGGCTTGTCGGTCCGGGTGGAATTGTATGGGGTATGAATAGCTTCGGATATTCTGCACCTTATAAGGTACTTGACGAGAAATTTGGGTTCACCGCTGAGAATGTTTATCGCCAGGTGACTGAATATCTTTCCGGCAAAAAAAGTTAAAACCCGCAGCTCCGGACTTTAACCTGCTTAATTTATAAACTTTAAATTAAGCATAATTCTTAACTTTTGAGGGTAGCATTATCCTGCATGTTGGATATTTCAGTGATGTTGACCCACCAAAACTGCTATGTTTTCAAACATTAATACATAGAATCGTCAAAACAGAGTTAAATAAACAGAAGTTTCCCCTCATTTTGAAGGAGGGGTGGACGCAACACAAAATTAATAAGTTTATTGAAGATTTTTATTTGCGGCCGGGGTGGTTGATTAGTCTGCCATATCGCTGGTTCTAAAGTTAATGGAACTTTCCCCTACTTTTGAAGGAGGGGTGG